>SLNH01000403.1 GCA_007133195.1 Nannocystineae bacterium
CCGTGCTCGTCGACGTCGGCCGCTACGGCGGCGCGCCGTTTTATCACGACAAGGTGCACGACGAGCTCATCGGCTTGCAGGCGCACGAGGCGGGCAGCAACCGATGCATGGCGTGCGGCGGCACCCTCGAGGTCGCCGCGCGCGGCCGTATGCAGTGTGCGCACTGCGGCAGCGAAGCGATGGGGGCGCTGTTCGCGGAAACGGCCGCAGCGTGACGTGCGCGGCCTACGAGGCCATAGGCGAACCTCGAGCGGCAGTCGCGCGCCCGGATAGTAAAGGCAGTGTTCCATCGCGCGCACGTCGGTCCCGTAATGCGCGAGGAGCGCGCATAGCGCCTCGGCGCTTACCCTGGGAAACAAACCGGTTAGACTTGCGACTCCGGTGCTGCGGTAATGATACCTTGAGGCATGTCGAACTGCATCTGGTGGGTGGGGCGCGCGAGGAAACCGATGGCGCCCCGTTTTCGGACTGCATTGCTGGCGGCCCTGGTAGGCGTCGGCATGGTCATCACTTGGGGCGGCTGCTCCAGCTCCGACGAGGGCGAGAACGAGCCGGCGACTGCGGAGGGCGAGGAGTCCGCGGCGCTGTCGCCGGAGGAGGCGTGCGAGCGCGGCGACGTGGATGCCTGTTATGAGATCGAGCTTGAGGCCTGCGAGGGCGGTGACTTCGAGCGCTGTCGCGAACTCGGCAATTTGCGTTCTCTCGGCGAGGCCATCGCGCAGGACTACGCCGAAGCGCGCCGGCTGTACGAGAAAGCATGCGACGGCGGATACTTGATCGCTTGCGCCGATTTGGGCCTCCTGTACACGCTTGGCCACGGCGGCGACCAGGACGCTGCCAAGGGGATCGAGCTGATGGAACGGGCGTGCGATGACGGGGAGCTGTTCGGATGTAGTTCACTCGGCATGGTCTACTCGGAGGGCTTAGGCGTCGATCAGGATCTGCCTCAGGCAGCCGAGATCTACCGGAAGATTTGCGACGCTGGCGACGCTGACGGGTGCTGGGAACTTGGTGTGATGTACGACCAAGGGCTAGGCGTCGACAAAGACGAGGCCAAGACAGTCGAGCTGTTCCACAAGGCGTGCGAGGGCGACCACGCGGTGAGCTGCGGCGCGCTCGGTATGGTGTACAGAAACGATCAGGACGACGCGAAGGCTGCGGAGTTTTTGCGCGAGGCCTGCGACCTGGGGGACATGCAGGCGTGCGCGTTTCTCGCCCAGAGTTACGCACAGGGGCTAGGTGTCGACCAGGACGAGGCGGAGGCCGACAGGCTGCTTCGTCTCGCTTGCGAGGGCGGCTACGCCGACGCCTGCCCGCACTAGTGCCTCGACCCAGGCGTAATGATTCGATCGGGCGAGCCACATCGCGTGCCTGGCAAGGCGTGAAGAAGGAGCGTATTGATCATACGTGACTGATGAACAACGCAGCGAGGCGCGTGAGGGGGCCGTCAAACGGATCAGAACGCCTGGGTCGAGGCACTAGCCCGCGGCGTTAGGAGAGGGCTTCCTGTGGCTCGGAGGCTTCGGCGGGGGCGTCCATCGCGCCGCCGGCCGGTGTCATGGGGACGTCCAAGGCGCTGTCATCCCGGTCGGCGGCGCCCGCGTCCGCGGCGGGGCGAGGGGCGGGCGTCATGGGCTCGTTGGCCTGCGCGTATGCCTCCTCGAAGGCCTTCTCGAGCGCTTCGCAGGCGGCTTGCACGTGCTCCGCGAGCTCCGCCTGAGCGTCGATGATTCGGTCCATGAGGGACTCGATCGTGTCGGGCGTGACCGCTGTCGCGGCGACCGCGTCCATCTCCGCCATGATCGCTTGGGCGTGAGGGCGGAACTCTTCCACCACCGCCGATCCTGCTGATACTGAGGCGGCGACGCGCTGCTCGTGGCGGTCGCGGTCCTGCTCGAGCGCGCGCAGGCTCTCCTCGGCTTGCCGTTTGACCTCGGCCGCCTCGGTGTCGATCAGCGCGTCGGCGTCGGAGAAGTCATCGCCGGCGTCTTGTTCCTGGGCCGGCATGTCCTCGGGCATGGACATCAAGGCATCCGGCGGTATGGACATCGGGGCGTCGCCGTCTAGCTCGGCGCCTTCGGGCTCCGCCTCAGGGGTGGACATCGGACCATCCTCGGGCGTGGACATCATCGCGTCCGGCGCCATGGACATCGGCGCGTCACCCCCCGCGAGCACCTCGCCATCCTCTTCCGCTTCGGCTTCTGCGCGCTCGGCCTCGACCTCGGCCTTCACCGTCTCGATGAAGTCGTCTGCGATCTCCTGCTCCCTCGCGAGCTGCTCCTCGAGGTCCGAGATCGTCTCGAGGAATTGATCGGCCTCTTCGATATTGCGATCGCACTCGGCGATATCCTCTACCGCCTTCTGCGACTCCTCGTGGGCGGTCTCGGAGAGCTCGACGTTGCTCTTTTCCGCCAGTTCGCTTTGCTCCTCGCCGGCCTCCGCGACCTCACCTGCGCTCGTCTGTCGCCGCCGCAGCGCCGCGCTGTAGTCCTGGAGCTGTTCCATCGACACGCCGCCGAGGGCGCGAAGGATCGTGTTCGCAATCACGCCCTGGATCGCGCCGAATAGTTTCCCGGCCTGCTTCTTTGCCCACTTTTGGAACTTGGCGAGGATCCGCCCGAAGAAGCCCTTGCCCTCCGGTTCGGGGATGTCCGGGTTTGGCGGATCTCCCTGGCCCTCGGCCTCGTTTTGCTCGGACGCGCCCTTTGCGCCGAGCTTTTCGCCCTCGTCGGCGGCCTCGCTGCTTTCCTCGGTCTCGGCGGCGGTCTCGGCGGTCTTGGCCTTGTGCTCCTTGGCCAGCTCCGCTCGCTTTTTGGCGTATTCGTCGTAGTCGCCGTAAAGCGCCAGGACGTCGTAGGCCTTCTCTTTGGCGCTGGACTGGGCGTCGCGAAACTCCTCGGCGATCTTGCGCATGTCGCTGAGGTCGTCCGACGCCTCTTGGAACTCGCCGCTGTCGCCGATGAGCGACGGCCAGTAGGGGAGGGCGCCCTCGGCGTCGCCTTCGTCTTCCGCCGGTTCGGACGACGCGCTCTCGCTGGCCTTTACCTCTTCGCGAACCTCTGCGCTCCGGTGTCGGAGGAGCTCGGCCTGGCTCTGCCTCCCCACGCTGGTGTGGCCGGCCGTGATCGCATCCGCGTCGTGCTCGCGCAGCGGCTCGGTCGGATCCGCTACGAGATCTGGGTCGATACCGGTGAGGTCCTCGACCTGGCTCTTGGCCTTGCCCGTGGCTTTGCCCTTGAGCCACTTGTTGAACGCTTCGACCGAGTCGCCACCGGCGACGACATTGAGCTGCGTGCGCGTCATCCCCGCCGCGTCTTCAGGGCGGTACATGCTGCGGAGTAGCTCCTCCCGTTGCTCCTTGTACGCCTCTTCGGCGACCTTGTCCTTGTACTCGGAGACGGCCTCCTGGCGGGCGGCCGACGGAAGCTGGGCCTGCCCGGTCGCCCCGGCGGCGGGGCCGCCGTCCATGACCTCCGCGCGATAATACGCCATCTCGGCCTTGTGCTGCGCGTCGTCGCCGGCCAGCGCGGCCATGCGATTGACGTTTTTCGCCTCCTGGGCCTTGGCGTCCGCAAAGTATTGCTGCGCCCGTGGGCTTGCGGCCTTCTGCTTGAACCCCGCCGCCTTGCCGCCCATTCGCTCCGCCGCGTTCCCGGGGTCAAACTTGTGACCCCAGTTGCCGGCTTTGGTTCCGCTTTTGTCGAGCCAGCGCCCAACCTTGCCCGACTCGGCCTTCTTGAGCTTCGCAGCGGCGCCTTTGAGCTTCTGAGCGGGGCGGGTTCCGCCGACCCATTTGCCAGCGCCTTTGGCTTTCGCCCCGGCCCAATTCCCGGGGCGGTCGAAGCCGAGCTTGCGCAGCATCTTTTTGCCCCAATTCTTGGTCCCCTGGACCTTGGCCGAGATGAAGCCGCCGACCTTGGCCTTGGTCTTCTTGAACAAGGCGGCGACCACGCCGTTGGACTTCGCCAGAAAGCCCTTCATGAACTTGGGGCCGTAGGCCATCGCCGCGCCCATGAGCGAGCCCGAGGTCTCGCTGGCCTCGGTGACCATGAGGTCGGCGGTGGCCGCTTTCTCCTCGGCCGAGCCGCCCTCTTGTATCTGCTTCGCGAGGACGATTCCGTTTGTGGCGAGCAGGTACGTACCCATAAGCGCCGCCAGCCCGTTGGCGATCACGCCGATGGTGTTGAGCATCTTGCCGTAGCCCATGGCGGCTGTGCCGATGGGGGCAAAGATCATCCCGAGCAGGCCGATGACGGTGAGCACGATGCCGAGCGTCGAGCAGATCTTGCCGACGATTTGCGCGATCGACTTGACGAGGTGAAGGCCTTTGACCAGGACGCCCAGCCCGCCCTCGACATCCTTGTAGGGGTTGTCGTGGAAGATCGCGTTGACCTGCTTTTCCGCGCCGATGCGATTGACCCCGCTTTCGATCGCAGAGCTCACCACGCCGTCGCCGCTCGCCACGTAGTCGTCGAGCTGGCCGCGGAAGCCGTTTGCGATCTCGGCCATCTGGCCGATGCGCGAAATCGTGTCGGTGGGCGCGGTCGATTTCGGCTCGTAGTCGTCGAGCAGCGCGTCGACTTCGCCGTCCGAGGCCGCGATCTGGGCAAGGAGGCCACCGCCCTCGGCGCCGCCTGGCTCGCCTTCCTCCTTTTTGTCCTCCTTTTCGTCGGGGGACGCGTCCTTTTCGTCCTCGCCCTTGCCCTCCTCGGCTTCCTCGCGCTCGCCGCCGTCGTCGTCCTCCTCGTCACCGTGGTCCTTGACCTCGGGCTTGTCCGACGGCTCGTCTAGCGTTGGCGGGGGCTCTGCGTCCTCGGGCGCGTCGTCCTTATTGTCCTCGATCTCCTCTTTAGCCTCGTCGGCCTTGTCTTCGACCTTGGACTTTTCCTTCTCTGCATCGGCCTTGGTGTCCTCGTCGGTCGATCGCAGCTTCCCGAGGAGCGAGCCTTTCAGCGCATCCTCGACCTCCTCGATGATCTTTTCGTCTTCTTCGCTGGCTGCGGTCTTTTCGCTGCGCTTTTCGAGCGCTTTTTCGGGGGTAAGACCCTCCGCGTCGGCTTCGTTGGCCATGGTCCTACTCCGGCTCCTTGTGAGAGGCGGGCGCCTCGCCTCGCGCTTCGAGCTGATCGCGCAGGGCGCGGGCGAGCTTGGCGTCCTCGCTCAGCGCCGCGAGCCGCTCGGGCCCGACCCGATCGGCGAGGGCGCGAAGCTGCGGCTCGAAAAGTGGCTTGAGGTCGCCGCCGAGCTGCGCGCGAAGGGCGTGGTAGCTCTCCGCCACGGTCCGGAATGCCGACGCGTAGTCGCCGGTCTGCGCGTAGATCTCCGACATGAGCGCGACCGCGGCGACGTAGCGCCGCAGGTCTTGCTTTTCCGCCGCCGAGCGGGCGATCTCGAGGCAGCGATCGAGGGCGCCGCGGATCCGCCGCTTGTGCGCGAGCAGGCCGGCCTGGCCCATCAGCGCCGCGGTGTGCATGTCGTCGTCGCCGTGCTCGAGCGCCTTGTCGCGCGCGATCTGCACGTGCCGCTCGGCCTCGGTGATCCCGGCGTCGTCGCCGCGGGCGACGAGGGCGCCGCCCAGCGCGATGCGGGCGCGGAGCTCGTCGGGCACGCTGCCCACCCGCTTGGCCACGGTGAGCACCGCGCGCAAGTGGTGGCATGCCGCGGAGACGTCGCCCCGGCCCAGGGTGAGCATGCCGAGCGCCTGCCGACAGGTAAACGTCGCGTCGAGCAGGCGGTCGTCCCCGTCTACGCCGGCGAGCAGCTCGGAAAACAGCTCCTCCGCCTCGGCCTCTGCGCCCTGTTCCTCGAGGCTCACCTCGGCCATCGCCAGGGACAGCTCGACGCGGGCGCGCTCGTCGATCGCGGCGCCTTCGGCGATGCCGGCAAGCTTCACCAGCGTGGCCTGCGCTTCCGCGTCGCCACCGCGGCGAAGCTCGATCCGGCTGGCGAGCGCGGCCGCCGCCAGCACGCCGCTGCCGTCGCGCGCCTCCCGGGAGCGCTGCCTCGCGCGCGCTGCCAGCGTCTTGGCACCGTCGAGATCCTGCTCGATCATCTTGAGCTGAGCGAGCCGGCGCAAAACGCGCCCCTCGAGCGCGGGCTCACCGGCCTGATCGAGGGCGGCGGCCGCCTCGGTCAAAAGCGCGCGCACCGGCTCGGTGCGACACTCGAGGGCCGGCTCGCACTCGGAAAGCTCCACCAGCGTCGCCGGCGACAGAGCTCCCGCATTCCGGTCGCTCTCCACGCGGGCGCGTAGCTCTTCCAGGACCATCTCTCTATCCTATACGAGAGATGGCCCCTAAAGCTTCCTCCTCGTCTACACCGTCACGAGAGGGCTTCAGCTGGCTCGGAGCTTTGGGCGGGAGACTCCCTCGCCCCGCCGGCGGGCGTCATGGGGGCGTCCAAGGCGCTGTCGCCCGGCTCGCCTGGTCCCGCGCCCGCGGGGCGAGGGGCGGGCGTCATGGGCTCATCGGCCTGCGCGTATGCCTCCTCGAAGGCCTTTTCGAGCGCTTCGCAGGCGGCCTGCCTGCGCTCCGCGAGCTCCGCCTCGGCGCCGATGATTCGGCCGATCAGGGATTCGAGCGTGTCGGGGGTGGCCGCTGTCGCCGCGACCGCATCCATCTCCGCCATGATCGCTTCGGCGTGCGGGCGGAACTCTTCCACCACCGCCGCACCCGCTGACTCCGAGGCGCGTATGTGCTGCTCGTGGCGGTCGCGGTCCTGCTCGAGCTCGCGCAAGCTGTCCTGTGCTTGACGCTTGACCACCGCAGCCTCTGTGGTGATGAGCATGTCCGCCGCAGCGAAATCGTCCCCGGCGCTGTCTTCCTCCGGCGCGTCCTCGGGCACGGACATCATCGCCTCCGGCGCCATGGACATCGGCGCTTCGCCCCCCGCGCCGCCGTCCTCGAGCACATCACCGGCCTCTTCCGCTTCGGCTTCTGCTCGCTCGGCTTCGACCTCGGCGATCACCGTCTCGATGAAGGTGTCTGCAGTCTCCTGCTCCTCCGCGAGCTGCTCCTCCAGCTCGTCGATGGTCTTGAGAAATTGATCGGCCTCTTCGATATTGTGATCGCACTCGGCGATGGCCTCGACCGCTTTGTGCGACTCGACGTGGGCGGTCTCGGAGAGCTCGACGTTGCTCTTTTCCGCGAGTTCGCTCTGCTCTTCGCCGCTCTCTGCGACCTCTCCCGCGCTCGCCTGGCGCTCCCGCAGGTCCGCGCTGTACTCCTGGAGCTCGCTCATCGACACTCCGGATATGGCGCGGAGAATCAGGTCCGAGATCAGTCCCTGGATCCAGCCGAAGATTTTCCCGGCCTGCCGTTTTGCCCACTTTTGGAACTTGGCGAGGATCCTGCCGAAGAAGCCCTTGCCCTCCGGTTCGGGGATGTCCGGGCTTTCTGGGGCCCCCTGGCTTTTGGCCTCGTTTTGCTCCGACACGGCTTGTGCGCCGAGCTTTTCGCCCTCACCGGCGGCCTCGCAGCTTTGCTCGGTCTCGGCGGCGGTCTCCGCGGTTTTGGCCTTGTGCTCCTTGGCCTGCTCCTTTCGCTTTTTTGCGTACTCGTCGTAGTCCTCGTAGAGCACCAGGGCTTCGTAGGCCTTCTCCTTGGCCTGGAATTGCGCGGAGCGAAACTCCTCGGCGACCTTGCGCATGTCGCCGAGGTCGTCTGACGCTTGCTGAAACTCGCCGCTATCGCCGACGAGCGACGGCCAGTAGGGGAGCGCGCCCTCGTCCTCGCCCGCGTCTTCCGCAGGCTCGGACGCCGCGCTTTCGCTGGCCGTTACCTCTTCGTGAATCTCTGCGCCCTGGCGCCTTCGCTGCGCGACCTGGTGCTCCGTACCCTCGCTGATGTGCTCGGCCTGGATCTCGTCCGCGTCGTGAAGCTTGCCAGGAGACGTTGGGTCGACACGCAAGATGCGTTCGGCCGCGTCTCCGGACCTGTCGAAGGCCTTTTCCTTGAGCCAGTTTCTCTGTTTTTCGGGCAGGGCATTGTACCGGCTCTTGACATTCTTGGCTCCAGACCCGACCCACTGCCCCACGCGGCTGTCGGCGGCCCAGGTGCCTGTGCGTTTGGCTCTGTCAGCGACGCCCCGGCCAACGTCTGCGGCCGCGGTGCCGGCGCGTTTGGCTTTGTCAGCGACGCCCCGGCCAAGGCGTGCGGCGGTGGTGCCGGCGCCGCTTTGCGCGAGCCGGGTGCCAGCGCTATTGGCCTTCTGTCGGAGCTTGCGCAGCATCGCTTTGCCCCAGGTTTTGACCTTCTGGACCTTCGGCGCGATGAAGCCGCCGACCTTGGCCTTGGTTTTTTTGAACAAGGCGGCGACTACGCCCTTGGACTTCGCCAGAAATGGCATTTTGTAGTTCGCGCCGAAGGCCATCCCCGCGCTCATTAGCGAACCCGCGCTTTCGCTGGCCTCGGCGACCATCAGATCGGCGGTGGCCGCTTTCTCCTCGGCCGAGCCGCCCTCCTGTATCTGCTTGGCGAGGACGACGCCGTTGATCGCGACCAAAAAATAGCTCATCAGCGCCGCGACTCCGTGGGAGATGATGCCGATGGTATTGAGCAGCTTGCCGAACTTCATAATGGGGGCGCCGATGGGCGCGAAGATCATCCCGAGCAGGCCGATGATTGTGAGCACCATGCCGAGCGTCGAGGAGACCTTTCCCACGAGTTGCGCGATCGACTTGACGTAGTGAAGTACTTGGGCGAGCTTGCCCAACCCGCCCTCGACATCCTTGTAGGGGTTGTCGTGAAAGAGTGCGTTTATCTCCTTGGTCGCGCCGACGCGATTGACCGCCGCTTCCTTGAACGTCGCGCTCAGGCCGTCGCCGCTCGCCACGTAGTCATCGAGCTCGCCGCGGAAGCTGTTGGCGATTTCGGCCATCTCGCCGATGCGCGAGAGCGTGTCGGTGGTCGCGGTCGATTTCGGCTCGAAGTC
Source organism: Nannocystineae bacterium (assembly GCA_007133195.1). Classification (GTDB taxonomy): domain Bacteria; phylum Myxococcota_A; class Polyangia; order Haliangiales; family Haliangiaceae; genus SLNH01. The sequence goes on from SLNH01000403.1 coordinate 8,932, forward strand.
GTCGAGCATCGCGCCGATTTCGCCGTCCGAGGCCGCGCTCGGGGCAAGGAGGCCACCGCCCTGGGCGCCGCCTTTCGCGCCTTCTTGCTTTGCGCCCTCCTTTTTGCCGGGGCCGGCGTCCTTTTCGTCCTTGGCCTCGCCCTTGCCCTCTTCGGCCTCCTCGCGCTCGTCGCCGTCGTCGTCGTCCTCGTCCCCGTGGTCCTTGACCTCGGGCTTGTCCGACGGCTCCTCTAGCTTTGGCGGCGGCCCCGCGTCCTCGGGCGCGTCGTCTTTATTGTCCTCGATCTCGTCTTCGGCTTCGTCGGCCTTGTCTTCGACCTGGGACTTTTCCTTCTCTGCCTCGGCCTTCGTTTCCTCGTCAGTCGATTGCAGCTTTCCCAGGAGCGAGCCGTCTAGCGCCGCGTCGATCTTTTCGATGATGTTTTCATCATCCCCGTGTCCCACCTGTTCGCTGCGCTTTTCGACCGCCTTTTCGGGGGTAAGACTCTCCGCGTCAGCTTCCTTCGCCATGTCTTACTCCTGCTCCTTGTGGGAGGTGGGCGCGTCGGGTCGCCCTTCGAGGTGATCGCGCGGGGCGCGGGCGAGCTTGGCGTCCTCGCCAAGCGCCGCGAGGCGCTCGGGGCCGACTCGATCCGTGAGGGCGCGAAGCTGCGGCTCGAAAAGCGGCCCGGGCTCGCCGGCGCGATCGAGGGCGGCGGCCGGCTCGGATAACAGCGCGCGCACCGGCTCGGTGCGACCCTCGAGGGCCGGCTCGCACTCGCAAGGCTCCACCAGCTTTGCCGGCGAAAGTGACCCCTTTGCCCGGTCCTTCTCCACGCGAGCACGTAGCCCCGCCTGCACCAGCTCTCCACCCCTATACGAGATAAGGCCCCCCGAGCTTCCTCGCCGGAGGGCCGATGCTACACTCGCGGGCGCGTGAGTTCTATCCCTCCATCGCAGATGGCCGAGATCGCGAGGCTTCGGCGCTACATCGCGATCCTGTCGCGCGGCGGGGAATACCGCGCGGCTTCGCAGCTTCTGCGCACGCTGTCGGTCGCCGATCGCCGGGCCGAGCTTCCAGCCGACGGGGTGCGCCGCGCCCGGCAGGCGCTCGAGCTCGCCCGCCAGTCCGGCACCAAGCGCGAAGAGGTGCACAGCGCGCTTTTACTCGGCTCGGCGCTTTTGTCCTCCGGAGATGCCGCCGGCGCCGCGAGGGCCGCCGAACTGGCCGATGCGCTGGCCCGCGAGGACGGTGCCCCGGACGCCGACGCCGCGGCGCTTTCCGGCGCGGCGGGCGTCGCCGGGCTGCTCGCCGGCATGGCGCTGCGCGAGCTCGGCCGTCTCGGCGAGGCGCGCGACCGGCTCGATCGAGCGCGCAAGCGTCTGGTCGCCTGCCGCCAGATGGGTGGGGCCGCGCTCGCGCTTTTCGAGCTCGGTCTGCTCGACGCCGCGAGCGAGCGGATCGACGGCGCGGTCGTGTGCTTTTCCTTCGCGGCCGAGTTCGCGAGGACCGGACAGGATCTGTCCACCGCGGCACGCGCTCACGCCGCGGGGCTCATCGTCTTGGCCGGCGAGGGGCGGTGGAGCGACGTGGCCCGGCTCGGACCCGACGCGGTCGCGGCTGCGGACGCGGCCGGTGAGGAGCTCCTCTCCGTCTTTGCGCTCGGACACCTCGCCGACGGGCTCGGCCACATCGGCTCGCGCGAGGAGGCCCGCCGGATCGCCGCTGACGCGTCGGCGCGGGCCGCGCGGTTATACAGCGACGGCGAAGGCGCCGATGACCTCGACGCGCGCCGCCGCCAAACCGAGGTGATCCGCGCGCGCCATCGTCAAGCTCAGCTCGCCGCCGACGCATCGGAAGCGGCCTTTCACGTCGAGGCGTGCTTCGAGCTCTGCCTAGCTGCGGGCGATGAGGAGGCCGCGCGGGAGCTCGTCGATTCCATGGTGGCCGAGGCGGAACGCGGGCGCCTGTTCGCCGGAATAGGCCCGTTGCTCGGAAGTCTTTGCGGCCGATTCGAGGCGGCGGGCTGGGGCGAGCTCGCCGCCGCGGCTCGCGAGGCGGCCACGGAGCTTGCCGATGCCTCCCACTGACGCGATCCGCGAGGTCGCGGTCGGCTACACGACCAGCCGCGAGCACCTGGCCGAGCTGGCCGAGCTCGTCGAGCTTTTGCTCGAGCGCCTAGCCAGGATCCGGGCCCACGTCCCGGAGACCGCCGTCACGCCGGTGCACCCGTCGCGGCATGTGGGCGCCGAGCGCGAGAAGCTCGCGCCCATCGAGGCGAAGATCGGCGCGCTGCGCGAGCGGATCCAAAAGCGCGCCCAGCACGCCACCCAATTCGGCGTGACGCTGCCTCTCGCCGCGCTGGCGGCGCGATTTTCCCTCTCGAAGCTCGACGCCGAGATCGTGGCGATCGCCGCGTCGCTGGAGGGCGGCCAATCGTTCAACCCGCACCTTTCCGGCCGGGACTCAGCCCAGGTCGACGTCGCCTTTTACATCGCCTTGCTCGACGGCCTGGGTGACCCCGCAGGCGAGGCCGTGCGGCTTCGCTTTTCGCCGGACGCGCCGCTCGTGCGGCACGCGCTCGTCGAGATCGGCGCCGGCCCGTTCGGCAGGGACGCCCCGCTTTCGCAACGCCGCGTCCGACTTTCTGGCCGAGTGCTCGACTACCTCGACGGCCAGACCCAGCCGCCGCCGTCGGTGCTCGGTTACGCGGGCAAGTTCGCGGCGAAGCCGGCGGCGGGCGGCGCCCTCGTCCTCGAGGATCCGGCACGGGTCGATCAAGCCGCGCGGGCGCTTTCGCTGCCCGAACCCCTGTTGTTCGTGCGGGGAGAGCCGGGCGTCGGCCGCAAGTCTTTGGTGGGCGCCGCCGCTCGGGCGCTCGGCCGGCCGATGCTCAGCGTGTCGCTCGGCGAGCTTTCCGGTGATCCGGAGGGCGCCCAGCGCGCGCTGGTCGAGCTCGTGCGAGAGGCCCGCCTGCAAAACGCCGTGCTGGTCATTGATGAAACGCGCGCCGGGGAAACGCGCGCCGGCGCAGAGGGCGAGGGGGCGAGTCGGCTTCCTTCGCAGCTCGGTGAGCTCTTGCGCCGAGCCGAGGTGCCGGTCGCGGTCGTCGCCGACAAGCCGCCGCCGTGGCTACCCGCCGTCGGGCGCCTGGTGACCGAGATCGAGGTCCCGTTCCCTACCGAGGAAGCGCAAAAGCGCCTGTGGATTCGCCACCTACCGCCGTCTTTGCGCCTTGCCGACATCTCGCTGGACGACGTGGTGCACCGCTACGCGCTGTCGTGCGCCGCCATCGGGGAGGCCGCCGCCGACCTCGCCCGGCTCGACGCGGTCGCCGGCCGCGGCGGCGTGGTCGGCGAAGACGATCTGGTCTTCGTCATCCGCCGGAGGCTCGCTCACCGGCTCGGCTCGCTGGCGTCTCTCGTGCAAACCACACTCGACTGGGACGATGTCATCCTCCCCGATGATGTGCTCGGCCCGGTGTTCGAGTTTCTCAACTACGCGGCGCAGCGCCGCCGCGTGCTCGACGAGTGGGGCTTTCGCCGCAAGCTGCCCTATGGGCGCGGGCTGTCGGCGCTGTTTTCCGGCCCACCGGGCACCGGCAAAACGATGATTTGCTCGCTGCTCGCCAAAGAGCTCGGACTGGATCTGTACCGGATCGATCTCTCGCAGGTCGTCAACAAGTACATCGGCGAGACCGAGAAGAACCTCGGCAGGGTGTTCGACGAGGCCGCGCGCGGACAGGTCATGCTCCTGTTCGACGAGGCCGACTCGCTGTTCGCCAAGCGCACCGAGGTCAAAAGCTCGCACGACCGCTACGCCAACCTCGAGGTCAACTACCTGCTTCAGCGCATGGAGGCGCACGAGGGCGTGGTGGTGATGACTACGAACGCGGAGACCTCGATCGATCAGGCGTTTCGCCGCCGAATCCGGTTTCGCATCCGCTTTCCAGCGCCCGACGAGGAGCACCGCGTGCGGCTTTGGCGCGAGCTGATGCCGCGGGAGGCGCGCGTCGCCGCCGATATCGACTATAAGTTTCTCGCGAACAAGTTTCCCATGTCCGGCGGAAACATCATGAACGCCCTCGTGCGGGCCGCCACCGCCGCGGCCGCAGACGGCAGCGTGATCGAGCAGCGTCACCTTGTGTCGGCGGCCGAGCGCGAGTACAGCGAGATGGGGTACCTGGCATGACCGCGCGCAAAGGAAAGAAAACGCTCGGAGCGCGGGTTTTGTCCGCGCTGGGAACGCTGGCGGTGCTCGCAGTGATCCTGGGCCTGGCCGGCCTCAAGTGGTGGAGCATCTGTGGCCAGTCGGACTTTGCCGAGTCCTGCTCGCGAAATCCCGATTGCGAGTCGTTCTTTTGTCTCGAGCACGAGCTCGAAGACGGAGAAGAAGTGCCGTCACCCGGTTACTGCACCGAGTCGTGCGAGACGGACGCCGACTGTGAGAGCGGCGGTGACGGGGCGCGGTTTTCGTGCGTGGTGCCCGGCGAGCGAGCAAAGGCGGACTTGCCGCCGGCTGGCAAGCCGGAAAAGCTTTGCATGCGCCTTGCGGAGTAGGAGAAACCATGTCCGACAAGTCGACCCGCGCGGAGCTTTTGGGCCTGCTCGCGCTTTATCCCGACGGGCGTACCTTCAGGCTGCGCTCGGTGCTCGAGTCGCCGGCGGTCCTCGGTCCGCTGCCGCTCGGCGAGGCGCGGGGCCTTTTGCGCGAGTACCTGCTCGATCCGCAGGGCGCCGCGCTGGTGGCGCGCACGAGCGAGCAAGCCCGCTGGCTCGGCGAGTCGCTCATCTTGCGGAAGCTCGCGCCTGGGAACGCCGTGCCGGTCTCCGACGCCGCGGCCGCGGTCCTCGCGGTCGGCGGCGAGGGCGGGGTGTCTGACGAGCTGCGCCGCAGGCGGTTTGCGCCGCGCGCCGACGAGCTCATCGCCGCGACGGTGGCGGCCTGCGACGACGAGACCGCGCAAGCCGAGATCGTCCGGCTGGCAGACGAGTCCGGCCCCGACGAGGAGTGCCTGCACCTTGCGCTTTTGCAGGCCGGCCGCGCGCTGGCCTGGGCGGGCGCGCGGGCGCTCGGGCCGGCGACCGAGCCCGTGGTCGATCGGCTGCTTTCGCTGCTTGCGCACGACAGCCCGGCGGGCCTTTTGCAGTCGCTCGTCCCGGCGCTCGGCCCGATCGGCGCGACGGGCACTCCGGCGGGCGCGAAGGTGCGCGATCACGCCGCCCGCGCGGTACTGCGAGCGGCCTGGGCCGAGGAGGGCCCGCCCGCGAAGGCCGGCTCGTTTTTGGCCGAGTTTTCCCAGCTCGACCGGCCCCGCCAGGCGCCCGCTGGCCGCCGCGCCACCGACGAAGATCTGGCCGAGGCGGCCGCCGAGATCCTAGGCCGCGCCGCGCCGGAAGACCCCGAGGGCTTCGCCCGTGTGCGGCGCGTCGTCTTCGACGACCGGGCCCGGCCCGGGGCGCTGTTCCCGTCGTTTCTCCAGGGGCTCGCCGCCGGCGGTAACGTCCACCCGCTCGCCGCCCTTGCCGAGCAGCTTCTGGGCGGCGAGCCCGAGGAGCAGCAGATCGCGCTGTTCGTCGCGTCCAAGGTCCCGCTCGACGCCTGCGCCGAGCCCATTTTCGGGCTCCTCGAGGCCGACGATCCGGACGTGCGCGCGCTGGCCGTCGCGGCGGCTGCCCTGCTTCCTGGGGAGGTCAGCCTCGAGCCGATCGCCCGCCGGCTGGACGATCCGTCCGTGACGGTGGGCGTTGCGGCTGCACGCGCGCTTTTCGACCTCGGCCGGCCCGACGCCACCGAGCTTTTGCCGCCGCCCGGTGAGGGCCCGCGCGCGCTTCGCGTTCGCGTCGCGGCCATGCGCGCAGTGCTCGGCGAGTGCAGCCGTGAGGTCATCGGCGACCTGGTCTTGGCGCTCGGCGAGGAGCTATCCCGCGGGATTACCGAGTCTCCGCTGGCGGACGCGCTCGGCGCGCTGCTCGCCAGCAATGGGGAGGCGTTTCTGCTCGTGTGCGATCTGCTCGGCGAGGTTCCGGACGCGCTCGATGCGGTCGCCGTGTCGGTTTTCGCCAGTGACGAGGAGGAGCATCGGGTCGCGCTCCGCCTCCCAGACGAGCTCCGATCTGCGCTTTACGCGGCGCTCGCGCCGCTTATCGCCGGCACCGGCGAAGATGCGCTGACCTCCCTGGCGCTCTTGTGTCGGCTCTGCGCAACTGATCGCTCGCTGGTCACTGAGGTGCGACGGCTGCTTGCGGAATCCGGGGCACCAGGCGCCCAGATCCTGCCGATGCTGGCCGATCTGCGCGTTTGCGACGCCGACACCGCCGCGCTCTTGGCGCCGGTTTTGGACGGCGCCGACGCGGCCGACAGCCTCGTGGCCGCCGCCATCGCCGGCATCGCCCTTCCTGCCGCGCACCCCGGCTGGCGTCACGTCCGCGCCCTCCTCGATCTCAATCCCTCTGCGGCTCAGATCGCCCACGCCTCCCTGGTCAATCGCGCCCGCCGCGCGCCCGATTCGTCATCCCTCGACGAAAAAGCGGCGGGTAACCCATGACCACGCCCCAACACCACATCATCAAAGAGACGTCCGACTCGCTAGGTCGACTTCTGCAGGACGAGTTCAAGCGCGCGGGCTACAAGAGAGTGCATCTCGTCGAGGAGCCGCCCAAGCCCGAGGCGGTCGAGGGCAAGCTGCCGGCGGTGTCCGTCTACCTCTACCAGGTCTCGCTCGACAGCGAGGGCGTCGACGGCCACGTTCATAGCGAGCTCGTCCGTGAGGAGCGGGACGACGGCACAGTGGAGGAGTACAGCCGCCGGCGGCGGATCTGGGTGCGCCTGGATTACCTGATCTCGACCTGGGCGCAGACGGCCGAGGACGAGCAGCTCCTGCTCGGACTGGCGATCCGGGCGATCATGGACAATCCGACGGTGGCGCGCGAGCGGCTCCGCGGCGACGCCTTCGACGACGATCACGAGCTCTTTGTCGTGCTCTCGACGCGCCTCGACGAGGGCACCCTCGCCAGGTTTTGGGGCAGCTTGGGTCAGCCGATTCGTCCGGCGATCCAGGCGTGGACCGCGATCCCCATCGTCCCCGAGAAGATGGAGCCGCTTACGCGAGTCACAGAGCGCGCGCTGTCGTTTCGCGACCTCAACGAGCCCAGCCAAGCGTCCGAGGACGGACCCGTGCGCGAGGTCTACTCGCGCCGCCATCGCGTCCCCGCCGGCGACGACGAGACCTAACCAATCACGCAGAGTCATGCGTCATCGTCGGTGACGCTCGAGGTTCCCTGCGGGATGCGCGCCCCGCGGGTTACTCCATCTTGCCGCCGGCCGCGAGCTTGCCCATCTCTCGGTACTCGAGGTGGATCGCGCGCACGAGGTGGTCTTGCGAAAGCGCCACGTCCTCCTGTGCGGCCAAAAACGCGGCCCTCAGCGCGCTGTTGCGGATGTAGCCGCCCGACATCGGAAATCGCCGAGCGAGGTCGTCGAAGTCGAACTGCCCGGCCGTGGGCAGCTCGGGCGGGATGTGGGCCGCCCACAGCTTGACCCGCATGTCCTCGTCGGGAAAGGGGAAGGCGAGCCTGAGCGACAGCCGCCGCTTGAACGCCGTGTCGAGAGAGCCTTCCTGATTGGTGGTGAGGATGGCGATGCCCTCGAACGAGTCGAGGCGCTGAAGCAGGTAGTTGACCTCGAGGTTGGCGTAGCGATCGACGCTCGATTTGACCTCGGTGCGCTTGGCGAACAGCGAGTCGGCCTCGTCGAACAGGATGATCGCCTGGCCGTCCTCGGCCGCGTCGAAGATCTCGGCGAGGTTCTTCTCCGTCTCGCCGATCCACTTCGAGGTAATGCGCGCGAGATCGACGCGATACAGATCCAGGTCGAGCTCCCGGGCGATGAGGCCGGCGACCATCGACTTGCCGGTACCGGGCGGCCCGTAAAACAGCGCTGACAGGCCCCGCGAGGTGGTCATCTTCGCGTCGAAGCCCCAGGACTCGTAGACCGTCCGCCGGTGACGGATCCGACCGACGAACTCGCGGATGCTGTCGATCACGTCATCGGGCAGGGCGACCTGGTCCCAGCGCACCAGCTTGTCCACGCGGGTCGCCACGGCGCTCAGGCGAGTGTCGATGTGCTGGCGCGCGGCGCGATCCAGCGCGACGGTCGCGTCTTCGGGGGCGCTGGGCGAAGTCGCGCGCTCCCGGCTCACGGTGGCGATCACGGCCTCGATGGTGGCCGCGCCGATGCGAAATCGGCTGGCCAGCATCTCGGCCCCGCGGGCCTCGAGGCCGCGGGATTCGAGAGCGAGCCGCCAGTATTCGAGCCGCTCGCTCTCACTCATCGGGGGCACCTCGAGGTCGTGAAACCCCGGATCGAGGGGGGGCTTGAATTCGCGCGGCGCGCGGACCAGCACCGGGCCGGGGTGGGCGCGGATCACCTCCTTGCACGCCTGGGCGTCGTCTTCGCCACTCGCGGCCACCGCGCTCAGCCCGTCGATGCAGGGGATGGCCCCGCGCAGGACGGCGCGGCGGAGCTCGACACGCAGCGCCTCCGCGAGCGCGGCGCCCTTACCGGCGACCTTCTCGGCGTCGATGACGGCCAGCGCCTTCCCGGCTCGCGCGGCCAGGGCGGAGAGCACGGCGTGGCGCCCAGACCCGGGCCGTCCCTTGAGGACGAGCCTGAGCGGCCGCCCGGGCTCCGGCGCTCGCGAGATCGCTACGACGAGATCGCGCCTGAGCGAGCCTGGGAGATGAAGCGCTTCGAGCTCGCGGTCCGCGTGCCGGATCCGCGTGGGCGAGCCGTGGCCCACGCCGCTCAGCGCGTCGCCACGCAGGCGCGCGAGCACGACGGGATCCGCCACGAGGGGATGGAAAATTGGCTGGCCGTGTGCCGTCGCGTGCACCGCGATCAGCCCGAACTGCACGAGCGGCGCCTCGGCCGACAGCTCGCGGGCGATCTCGTGCCGCCCGGCGTCTTGGGTCGCGTCGAACAAGAGCTCGAGGAGGTGGATATCGCAGCCGGCCCGCGCCTCGTCGTTCGCCAGGATGCCGTACAGCCTCGCCACTTCCCCGCTCATCGCCGGCGCTGCCACGGCCAATAAAATGGCACGGGCCGCCGGCGACAGCCCGAACTCGCGCACCATGACGTCCGCCGGCAGGGTGTGGCCGGCGGCGCCCGCCTCCGCTTCGATGGCGACTTTGCGCGCCTCGGCGTCGGCGAGGCGCGCTTCCGCGTCGGCGAGCTCCTTGGGCGCGTGGCCGGCGCTCGCGCCGAGGAGGGCGAACACCTCGCGCTCGAACGGGTGGTCGCCCTCGCTCCACGAGCTGAGACGCCCTGTGTGCCATGCCTTCGCGATCGCGCGGGCGGCTCGCGCGGCGGCGACATGGATCTCGGCCTCGAGGTGTGCGAACGACTGGCTCGCGGTCGCACCGGCCGCGGTGTGCGCCTGAGCTGGGTGCAGCGCGAGCGGCGGGAGGTCGGGGATGTCGTCAGCGGCAAAGCTGTCGGAAAGGCCACCGGCGTTGCGAGCATTTGGGCCGTCGGTGGGCGAAGCCGGGTTTTTGGCTGCGCCCGCGGCGCCGGCGAGCTCGCGAACGGGCGGGACTGCGGCGAGCCCAGCGCTGCGCTCGGGCGCGGGGGCGGCTCGCAGCGTCTCGGGGACCGCCAGCGCGCCTTGCAGCGTGTCCTGGCTTGCCGGCGCGCCGCCCGGTTCGCTCGCGCGGTCCTCGGCCGCCGAGTCGCCGGCGCCATTCGCGCTCACCGCGCCGGCGGCGGGCTGCATCTCCCGAGCGACGTTACGCAGGTTGGCGGCGCCTGCGCCGAAGAGCTCCGTGTAGCTCACGTGCAGGACGGAGAGCTCGCCGTTATCGGCCCTAAACCCCGCCAGCGCCACGTAGCGGCCGGCGCTGTCGAGAGCCAGATCCTCGACCGGCATCGGCGCCTGGGTGCGCCCGATCGGCTTGCCATAGCGCAAATCTACAGCGAGGAGCTCGCGCCCCTCGGTGGCGATGACCGCGATCCCTCGGGCCTCGGCGACCGCGAGCCGCGAGACCCGGGGCACGCGGATGTCGTGGACATTGTCGCCCTTTGGGCGGATCACCGAGACGCTCTCGGCTTCGCCGTCGCGCGCGTTTAACGCGATCGCGCGATCGCCCAGGATCGGCACGGCCGCACGCAGGGTTCGCGTGGGGATGGTGGCCTCGGAGATGACGCGACCGCCGTGCTCCTCGACCCGGAGCGCTCCCGGTTCGGCGACGACGATTTGATTTCCACCGAGCGGCGTTCCCACCGCTCCCTCAGTGGCCTCGATCTCGTGCACCTCGATCGCGCCCTCGACCTCGCGAACGAGCAGGCGCCGCTCGCCCCACCACAGCGCCGACGCCGCGCGCTCGCCGCGCGCCGGCACGAGCCGCCCGTCGCCGGCCTGAACGGGCTCCGCGGACTTCTCGTCGCCAGAGGTGAGTGAAAATCGACGCAAAGCGCCCCCACAGACCGCCCACAGCTCGTCGCCCACGCAGCCGAAATCGACCAGATTCGCCACTGGATGGGAGACCCGCGGCGCCGTCCCGAGCGCGTCGAGGACAAGGATGGCATCGAGGTGGCGAAGGGCGACGCGGTGGCCGGTCGCCGACATGGCGACCAGGCGCGCGGCCGGCGTCGGGGGAGAGACCATAGGAGCGCGACTTTAGCGCGTGCCGGGTTCGTGGCGAAAGCGCGCGCCGCAGCGCGAGCCGGCCGCTGCGTGCGCGCGCGCGCCCAGTGTGATACGTAAGCCGCCATGCGCGCTCTCCCTGCGATCGTCGTCGCGCTCTCCCTCGCCCTCGCCGGCTGCGACAAGGCGAGCGAAGAGGAGTGCGAGCAGGCCTGCCTTCACTACAGCAAGCTCGGGTTCGCCGATGAAGAGGGCGTCGCCTTCGGCTCCGGCGAGTTCGAGGAGGCTTGGGCGGAGGTCGCCGACACCGAGGAGCTCGAGCAGGGGCTCTACCACTGCGTGCAGATGTGCGAGGGGGCGGCGTCGTCCGGGCAGACCGAGTGCATTCGCGAGGCCGAGACGCTGAGCGAGGCAGACGAGTGCTCCGGCGTCTCCCCGGCGCGAACGGCCGACGACGACGAAGACGAAGACGAAGACGAAGACGAAGACGAAGACGAAGACGAAGACGAAGACGAAGACGAAGACGAAGACGAGTGACCGCGCGCGCGTTCGCCGCCCTCGGCGAACAGCCCGAGAGACGGTCCCGCCGTGGATACGGGCGCGCCATCGGCGCCCGAAAATGCGAAAGCGCCCGCCGGAGCGGGCGCCCTCACGAGCGCTGCGGTATGGGGCGTGGTGATTAGAAGTCCATGCCGCCCATGTCGCCCATGTCGGCGCCGGCGCCGGCGCCCTTGTCGTCCTTGGGCTTGTCGGCGATGAGCGCCTCGGTGGTGAGCAGGAGCCCGGCGACCGACGACGCGTTTTGAATCGCCGTGCGCACGACCTTCGTCGGGTCGATCACGCCCGCCTCGATCAGGTCTTCATACTCGCCCTTGGCGGCGTTCCAGCCCATGGCCTTGTCGCCGGCCTTGACCTTCTCGAGGATGATCGATCCATCCCAGCCGCCGTTTTGCGCGATGCGGCGGAGCGGCTCCTCGAGGGCGCGGCGCACGATGAAAACGCCGAACTGCTGCTCTTCGTTGTCGAGCTTGAGCTCGTCGAGCGCCGCGATCGCGCGGATGAGTGCCACGCCGCCGCCCGGGACGATGCCCTCCTCGACCGCCGCGCGCGTCGCGTGCATCGCGTCCTCTACGCGCGCCTTGGCCTCCTTCATCTCGACCTCGGTGGCCGCGCCCACGCGAATCACCGCGACGCCGCCCACGAGCTTGGCGAGCCGCTCCTGGAGCTTTTCGCGATCGTAGTCGCTCGTGGTGTCTTCGATCTGCCCGCGGATCTGCTTGACGCGCGACTCGATCTCGGTGTTCTTGCCCCCGCCGTCGACGATGGTGGTGTTGTCCTTGTCCACCGTGATCCGCTTGGCGGTGCCGAGATCGTCGAGCGTGACGTTTTCGAGCTTGAGCCCGAGGTCCTCGGTGATCGCCTGCCCGCCGGTGAGGATCGAGATGTCCTTGAGCATCTCCTTGCGGCGGTCGCCGAAGCCGGGCGCCTTGACGGCGCACACGCGCAGGGTGCCGCGCAGCTTGTTGACCACCAGCGTGGCGAGCGCCTCGCCGTCTACCTCTTCGGCGATGATGAGGAGCGGCTTGCCCTGCTTGGAGGTCTGCTCGAGCACCGGCAAGAGGTCCTTCATGTTCGAGATCTTCTTCTCGTACAGAAGGACGTAGGCGTCCTCGAGCACCGCCTCCATGCGCTCGGAGTCGGTCACGAAGTACGGTGACAGGTAGCCGCGGTCGAACTGCATACCCTCGACCACGTCGAGCTCGCTGTGGAGGGTCTTGGACTCCTCCACCGTGATCACGCCCTCCTTGCCCACCTTCTCCATGGCGTCGGCGATCATGTTGCCGACCGCCTCGTCCCCGTTGGCGGAGATGGTGCCGACCTGGGCGATCTCCTTGTGGCCCTTGGTCGCGACGGACTGCGACTTCAGCGACTCGACCACGCGCCCGCAGGCCTGATCGATTCCGCGCTTGAGGTTCATCGGGTTGTGCCCGGCGGCGGCCAGCTTGCTGCCCTCGCGGAAGATCGACTGGGCGAGCACGGTGGCGGTGGTCGTCCCGTCACCGGCGACGTCGGAGGTCTTGGATGCGACCTCTTTGACCATCTGCGCGCCCATGTTCTCGAACTTGTTTTCGAGCTCGATCTCCTTGGCCACCGTGACGCCGTCCTTGGTGACCGTGGGCGAGCCCCACGACTTCTCGAGCACGACATTTCGGCCGCGAGGACCGAGCGTCACCTTCACCGCTTCTGCCAGCGTGTCTACGCCCCGCATGATCTGGGCGCGCGCGTTCTCTTCGAAAATGATTTCTTTACCCGCCATGACGCGTTTCCTTTCGGATTGTCTCGAATGAGCGGATCACGACTCGTCGAACAATCGGAGCCGGGCTATCCAACGACGCCGAGGACCTCGTCCTCGCGGAGGATCAGGTGCTCTTCGCCTTCGACCGTGATCTCGGTCCCCGCGTACTTGCCGAAGATCACGCGGTCCCCTTTTTTGACCGCGAGCTCGGCGACCGACCCGTCCTCGAGCCGCTTCCCGGACCCGACCTCGAGAACTTCGCCCTCGAGGGGCCTCTCCTTGGCCGTGTCGGGGATGATGATCCCGCCCTTGCTTTCTTCTTGTTGTTCGACTCGGCGGACGACCAGCCGATCATGAAGTGGACGCAGTTGCATAGCTGACCCTCTCGTTTGTGAGCCTGTTCGTTTGATAGACCGGTAGCGTTCGCGCCGCCCCGCGCCGCGGCCGAGCCCGCGTCCCGTGCACGGTGAAGAGCACGGGCTAGCCCTCGACCGGCGGGGCACCGCGAGATGAACGCGATTTTGTTAGCACTCACTTTCGCCGAGTGCTAGCGACGCGCATCGTAAGTCCTGCTCGGCGCCGCGCAAGGGGGTAATTCGTCGAATTTGCAAAATTTCCCGCCTGGCCCGGCGGTAGCAGGATCTGATGCCGCCGGGCACACCTTCACACAGGTGCGCGGGCGATTGCGACCCTTGTAGTAACCAGCCGGAAACACTCCAGAACTTGAAAGACCTCGGAGGTCGAGGAACAACGGGAGTATGGACGTTACCGCCCATTCTTCCGTCGATGCATTCTTCCATGAAGTCCTCACCGAGACGCTCGGGCGCCGTCAGGCCGAGGTCAAGGACGTTACCGAGTCCTATCTCGTAAGCCTGCTTGGCGAGTTCGCGCGCTCTACGATCACCGACGAGCCGCTCGCCCTCAAGTGGCTCGAGAGCAGCCACGGCAGCCCGGCCGACCGGGTCCGGACGCTCAAGGAGGTCGGCGACACCACCCTGTATGTGGCCGGGTTTTTCGCCGAGTCTTTGTCCCGCAAGCTCGTCGACTCCGAGTACTACATCGGGCTCGGGGAGGCGGCCTACGGGGAGCTCGCGAGCCGGATGTCGGGCTCGTCGCTCCGCGAGGTCTACGAGGAGCTCGCCGCTGACTTCCCCGGGTTCGTGGACGTGCTCGCCGAGGTTCGCGGCGCGGTGTCGATGGGCACCGGCGACGTCGCCGCGCTCTACGAGCAGTGGCGCCGCACGCGGGCCGAGTGGATCGAGCGCCGGCTGCGCCGCCTCGGCGTGGTGATGCCGTCGCAAACCGACACCGAGAAGGGGTATCTGCAGTAATGCTGTCCAGGCTGCAGCGGGGCATCGAGGATCTGTATCGCGTGGATACGGCGACTCGGGTCGAGGACTTCGTGATCGACAAGGGGCGCCGGGAGCGGATGGGGCTCGCCCGCCTTCCGCGCGAGCAGCTCCTCCTCGCCGAGGACGGCGGCGAGCTCGAGGTCGGTCTGTTCGTGGACGAGGAGGCGCTCGAGAACCTCGAATACGACGATCCAACGCGCCACCTCCACGACGGCAACCTCGGCGACTTTTTGCTCGCGATCGAGGGCGTGAGCCACTTCGTCAAGGTGGCGTGGCGAGCACAGCTCGATCAGCCGATCTCGCCGCTCGAGCTCGAATTGCAGGGGGAGGTGGACAAATACGTCACCTGCATCCTCGCGTGCCCCGAGGCAAACGCTCACTCCAGCCGGCTGCGAGCGCGCCTGTTCGAGGAGTTTTCCTACGAGCCGGACCTCGCCCCGGCGGAGCGCGAGCGCTACGAGGTGGCGAACGAAAACGGCGCTCGCTACGCCGCCCACCTCGAGCGCGACTTCGTCTCGGGCGGGCGGATCGCCGACATGCTCGCCGAGCTGCGCTACTTTTACCGGCTGTCGTCGGTGGGGGCGAAGCTCGACTTCATTCGCCACGCGGCGTGAGCCCTGGCCGCCCCGGCCGGCTGCCAAAACGGGCGGCGCCGCGCGCCCGACAACCCCGCGCCTTTTGCAGGTCAGCCGTTTCGCACGGTGGCGGTGGGGAGGCCTTCGCGGCCGGCGCTCGCGGAGGCGGACCACGCGGCCTCTTCCTCTTCCCAGCGCCGCAAGGTCGCGCGCTTTTGCCGGCGCTTTCGGATGAACGCCAGGCACAAAAGGAGCGCCGCGAACGCCCAGATGCCCCCGCTAAACAGGCTCGCCGGCGCGAAGAAGTAGCGGTCGCGAAGGTCGTCGTACCACTCGTCGTAAAGCGCGCCGAGGGAGGCTCCGAAGCTCGCGCGCGCCGCCGAATCGACGTCCTCGCCGCCCGCGACCTCCCGAAGGAAGTTCCGAAATGGCCAGCGTTCGCCGCTGGCCTCCGCCCCGGGAAGTGGGCCGCGCCGCGCCAAGTACGCGACGAAATCGGCGCTTTGCGCGCGGGCGCGAGACGGCACGTCCGCGGCGGACAGCTCCGCCGACAGCGCGCCAAGGCCCATGGTCTCGCCCCGCCACGCCATTGCGAGCAGGGCGCGCGCCCGGGCCAGCGAAAACTCCGAGGCGTGAAGCTGCGCGAATCCCTCGCGCAGCCACCCCGGCGCGCGCGCGCCCAGCGCGTCGTCGAGTGACATCTGGGCGAGCTCGTGGGCGACGAGGCGGGTTACGTCGAGGGGCTCACCTCCTTGGCTCGCGGCCACCACGACGATGCGCTCGGCGGGGAACGCGGCCGCGCGCGCCGCCTCCGGTACGGTTCGGCGGCCCGGGGCGGCGTCTTCGAGGTCCCGGGCGTCGCGCACGATGCGAATCTCGACTCGGCCCGGGTTTCCGAGCCCGCGCAGATCCTCGCGGATGCTGGCGAGCGTCGCCGGCGCCGTGCGGGCCACGGCCGAGGCGGCGTCACCCGTGCCGCGCTCGCTCCTCACGGTCACATCGCCCTCGGCTTCGCCGGCGGGCCCTTCGACCTCACCCGCGTGGGCGCGGGCGCCCGCGAGAGCGGCGGCCAGACCGAGCGCGAGCGCCAGGGTGCCGCGAAGGTGCGCCGGCAAGACGTTGAAAAGCAGTTCGGTGCGGGGCTGACTTGGGCGGGTCATGAGAACGCCACGCCTGGGAAGGGAGTGTGCTCGAGATCCTAGTGTCCGGACCAGGAGGTTGATTCGCCAGACAGCGCCGTTCGCAGGCCCCCTGGCAAGGCGATCCGACGCAGGAAGGGTGGGCCCCTTTCAAGGAGGAGCAACGCCGCCAGGAGCCCGAGAACAAGCTGGACCGGATCAATGTCCCTGGTCCGGACACTAGCACGGTGGGCTCGCGCGGCCGCCCACGAGGCGCGTCGATCTCGGGGACAGGGTGGGCGGTTCGCCGGGGCGCTCTTGAGTGCGGGGGACTGCTGAGCGGGGCGTTTTGCCGATTCAGGGAAAGGTGAGCTCGATGCGCTGGCGGCTGCCGACCATATCGTTCCCGATCACGAACGCGGCGCCAAGGCCCACCGCCCCGATGATACTGGCGTACACCCACCAGGAGGTTCCGCCGCTGTCGCGCTCCGCGCGGCGATCGGCAGGCTGTTCGCGCAATAGCGGCCTGTCGGGATCCGGCCCCCGCCGGCGCTGCGGCTCCCACGCCTCGACCCGTCCGGCGACCGCATGCGCGATCCGTTCCGGGTCCTGTTCGCCGATCGCCGCCAGCCGCTCGGCGACGCGCGCCCCGTCCGCGCGGCCCCAGATCTCGATCTCGTCCGGTCTGCGGACCACGAGGATGCGCGCTTCGAGCCGCTGGAGAAAGTTTGCGATCTCCACCGGCGACACCTCGCGCCCCGCCTGCCACGTGGCGATCGCGCGCCTGAGTGCGCCCCACCTATCGTCTGTCGGGGCGAGGGAGATGGAGATCGACGTGTCGCCCTCGACCGGCACCACCTTCGCGGCGGCGCGGTGCCCAGAAGCCGCCGCCACGAGCACTTCTCCCTCGGGCACGAGCACCTCGTCCGGACCCGCATCGTCCGGACCCACATCGCGGGGCAGGTGGTCGATCCAAAGCTGGGTCGGCTTCCCTTCGCTCTCGCCCGAGACGGTCACCGACAGCGCCACCTGCCGGACATTGGCCTTGACGTCCACGGCCGGCACCCGGTCCCAGAGCTCGGCCGGAACCTGCGCCGGCCGCTCGCTCACGCCCAGGTTGTGCAGCCGCTTCGCCGCGAGTTGTGCGGCGCTCGCGTCTTCGCGGCCGCCCGCGCAAAGTAGCTGGTAGATGTGCGCTCGCTCGAGCTCGTCGGCGAACGCGTCCTCGTCCGTTTGGCCGGCTCGGGCCGCGGCGTATTCGCGCACCGCGGTTTTCGCGGCGGCGGCCGAGGCGTCGCAGTCGAGCTCGCCGTAGGCCTCACTCGCGAGCGCGAGCGCTTCGGCTCCCGCCTGCGCGGTGCCGGGCGATGGCAGCCCGGCGAGCGCCGCGCGCACTCCCGGGTCGTCCGGAAACGTCAGCTCGGGAAGATCGCCGAGCGCCTCCCCGACCTCGCCACCCCCGGCGGCGGGATCCGCTCGGAGATCCACGAGCACGGCCGGGGACTCCGCCGATGCCTGCCCGGCGCCGCCGATCGCGAGCGCGACGGCGAGTCCGGCTAGCCGTCTTGGCCTTTGAAATAGTTGTTTAGCGACCATACCTCGCCCGCCCGCAGGCCGTCGAATTGGAGGCCCACGCCCTCCTCGGAGCTCCACCGGATCGACACGCCAACCGTAATGGGCTCGGCATGGGTGGGAATCTCGAAGCTTACGCGACCGCGCGTGCCGGTCGTCGGGGACAGCCCGGGCGTCTCCAGGGCCAAAAACGCGCCGCCCAGGGACAGGTTGCGGAACAGGCCCCGCCAGGGCTGTCCCTCAACTTCCAATGTGGCGGCGATCTCGACAGGATGGCGGGTTTGAAGGCGGCGGTGCTCAGGCACGACTGCTCCGTACTGCGTTAGGCCATCGCGGGTAGCGCTGGTCGACGATGTTAGGTCGGGCGGCGGCGATTGTCAGCGCCACCGAACGAGCCTCCGCCTTGTCTCACGACTCGAGCCGAATTTCCACGTGGACGCGATCGCGCAGGTCGTCGAGGAACCGCTCCGTTTCGCGCTCCATCTCCGCACGGTAGAGCTCCTCGCGGATCGAGTCCGCCTGCTCCTCGTAAGCCGGCATGGCTTGTTCTTCGCGCTCCTGGACATGAAACACGTGAATGCCGTTCGGCCCCTCCATCGGCTCGCTCACCTCGCCCTCCTCCAGGGCGAACACCCGATCTTCCCACGCGGTGGCCAAGCTGCCTCGCTCGACCCATCCGAGGCTCCCACCGTCGGCCCGACTGGCGATGTCGTCTGAATACTCCTCAGCGAGCTCGGCGAAGGCTTCGTCGCCGCGGGCGCGCTCGGCGAGCTCCGCGGCGCGCTGGCGCACGGCCGCCGCCTCCTCGTCACTCGCGTCGGCGGGCACTTCCAACATGATGTGGCTAAGCCGCACCCGGCCGATCCCACCTTGCTGGTGCTGCATTTCCTCGTAGCGATCGCGCACGTCTTCTTCGCTGACATTGACCCGCGGGCGAACGATCATCTCGGCGGCGCGCATGCGAAGCATCTGGCGCTCCAAGTCGTGGCGGTAGGCGCGCATCGTATAGCCCTGCATCCCCAGCGCCTCTTCGAACTCCTCCTCGCTCAGGTCGTTTTGCTCCATGACCTCTTGAACGGCGCGGTCGATCTCGTGGTCCGAAACCTCCACGTTCGCCTGGGCCGCGGCCTGAACCAAGAGCTCTTCTTGGATCATCTCGTCGAGGACGTGTTCCTTGACGACCGTCTTGCGTCGCTCGCGCTCCTGCGGATCGGAGATGCCCTGCGCGTCGGCCAGCATCGGACCCGCGCGCATCATCACTTCGCTGTGAAGGATTACGGAGTCGCCCACCACCGCCGTCACCCCATCGATGAGCTTCGTGTTGCCGGTGTCGGCAGAGGCGCTGTGCGAGATCGCAGAGACCAATAGTAGCGCTGCGAGGGCGCCGGGCAGGGCGCCGATACGCGGACCGTGGATCATAAGACGTTGGACGCGGCGACTGGTCATGGCCGTTGCTCGGGGCGGACGTTCGGGCTCTCGGCGGCGGAACCCGGGTCATCGTCCCGGGCGCCGGGCGCGCTGTCGCCATCGCCGGCTCGCGCCGCCGCCGCGGGAATCTCGATGTCGGTGAGCGCCTGTTCATGGATCTCGATCTCGGCGCCCTCGCGGAGCTCGGCGAGCAGCGCCTCCTGCGCTTCCGCACGCCGCTGCCGGTAGAGCTCGGTTCGAACACGGCGGCGCACGTCGTCGAACTCGCGCTTGACGGCCGGGCGATGTCCCGTGCGCACGAGGACGAAGTAGGTGCCGTCGCCGCTGTCGATCGGACCGGCCACTTCGCCGGCCTCGAGCTCGAACGCCGCCTCCGTCACCGGCTGCGGGATCTCGTCGTCTTCGCGCGCAAAGTAGTGGAGATCGCCGCCGCGCTCGCGGCTCGTCGGGTCCTGGGAGTGTGCCTCGACGAGATCGCGGAACTGGCGCGAGCTGGCGCCCGTTGCCTCGGCCGCGATCTCCTCGGCGAGCTCGGCGTCGGTGACGACCACCGCCGACGCGCGCACCTTTTCGGGGCGGCGAAACTCGCCTTTGCGCTCGTCGAAAAACGCCCGCAGCTCATCCTCCGTGATGGCGTCCGGATCGACCACCTCGGTCAGGTGGTCTTCCATCATCTCCCGGATCATGAGCTCGTTGACGGTGCGTACGACCTCCGGGTGCTCGTCGAAGCCGCGCGCCCTCGCCTCCGCGGCGAGCACCTCCACGCGGATCATGTTGTCGATGAGCCGGCGCTTGTGCTGCTCCGAGTTGTAGCGCGCGCGCTCGTAGGGCGACAGCTCGGCGAGGCGCCGCTCCACGTCGGCGGTGGTGATCACGCGGTCGCCCACCCTCGCGAGCGGCTCGCCGTCGCTCGCCCCGGCGGCCGAGGAGGACGCGCCCGCGCCGTCGCCAGCGCGTTCGCCGTTACAGCCGACGAGCAGGGCGAGGCCGAGCGCGGCGGCGATCGCGCGTTTGCGGTGCGTGCAAAAATTCATCGGCAAACCAAAAGGTTAGCGAGGCTCGTAGCACACCCACTGCCGGCCGGCAAGGCGCCCATCCCGCCGGCGAGCCGGCGGCGGCGCAAACGGCACATGGCACCCCGCCACGGCACAGCCGTTGCACGGGCGGCCGCGGTCGTCTCGCCTGCAGTCGCGCGGGGATCGCGAGACAACGCGCCTTTTCTCACCAGGAGCGGATCAGGCGCAAACCCACCGTCTTTACCTTCGTCCTTTATGCTGACCAACCGGTTCGAATCTTCCTGCGGATCGATGACGGGGCCGGCCTGGTAGAATCGCCCGTCATGAGCCGACGCGAGGGGGACCGCCTGCCCAGCCCAAAGGAGGATCTCGCGGATTCTCGATCCACGATCGATGGCGACCTCGCGAGCGCGCACGGTGAGGGGAGCCGGCTCGTCGGCCGATCGATCGCCGGCCGATACCGGATCGAGGAAGCCATCGGCCGCGGCGGCCTCGGCGCCGTGTTTCGCGTGGAGCACCTCGCGCTTGGAAAAAGCTTCGCGCTCAAGGTGCAAAACCCGGGCATCTCGCAGGATGTGGAGCAAAGGCGGCTGTTTTTTCAGGAGGCGAAGCTCGCGAGCTCTATCGTGCACCCGTCGGTGATCTCCGTCGTCGATTTCGGCGAGGACGAGCGCGTCGGCGCGTTCATGGTCATGGAATACGTCCCCGGGGAGTCGCTCGCCGAGCGCCTGCGCGAGTATCCCCGCGGCCTCCCGATCAAAGTGTTTTGCGACGTCATGAAGCAGCTCGCGGAGGCGCTTCAGCACATCCACGACCAAGGGATCGTGCACGGCGACATCAAAGCGGGCAACGTGCACTGCTTTCAGGTGGTGCTCAGCCCGGGGCAGCGCCGGCGATGGCAGGTCAAGGTCCTCGATTTCGGCATGGCCTCGCTGCGCCACGCCGACCACAGGCCTTCGACGCTCGCCGGCACGCCGGCGTACCTCGCGCCCGAGCGGATTCTCGGCGGGCCGCCGACTGCGAGCGCCGATCTGTACAGCCTCGGGGTGCTCGGCTACGAGCTCCTCACGGGGCGCCTTCCCTTCGAGGGGGCCCCGCACGAGGTGATCGCCGCGCAGGTCGAAGAGGCGCTGCCCTCCATCGCGCGGCAGCGCGGCGAGGATGTCGATCAGCGCGCGGTCGACCTCATCGCCCACGCGACGAGCAAGGATCCCGACGACCGTCACGCGGACATGAGCGCCTTCCTCTACGAACTTCGCACGCTCATGCATATGCTCGGCATGGCCGAGCGGCGGCGACGGGGGCCGGGGCTGGGCGTCGAGCGTACCGAGTCCCGTTGGGCTCCTTCGGCCGCGCGCGGTTTCGAGCTCGCGCCGCTGCCGATGGCGGGCATCAACACCGACGGCGCCGTGGTCATCGCCAACAAGGAGTTCGCCCGCCTGGTAGCGGGGGACGAAAACGTGTCGGTCCGCGGGGACGCCCTGTGCAGCTCGCCCTTGCTCGATGCTCACCCGACCTTTTTGGCGGACGTGCGCCAGGTCTTCGTCACCGGAGCCAGGCGCCGGATGACCGTCAGGGTTCCCCGCGAAAAGGCCGGCCCCGAGGAGCTCACGATCGTGCTCGGTCCCGGCGCGCCCGACGATTTTGCCGACGTGCACCTCACCGTGATCCCCCGCGGGGACGATGAGGCTCTGTTCGGCGGCGCGACGCCGCTGTGACCGCCGCTCGGTAGCGCCGCGCGGAAATCGTCGTCCCGCGCCCCCCGCGGGGCTCCACCTGCGCTACGTTCTGGCTCCGAAGGTAAAAAGGATCGCGCGCTATGCCAGAACCGATTCGACGGGTCGCGGTGCTCGGCGCCGGCGTCATGGGCGCCGGAATCGCCGCGCACGTCGCGAATGCTGGGATCGAGGTCGTCCTCCTCGACATCGTCCCTCCCGATCTTCCCCCCGATAAGAGCAGTGACCAACGCGCTCGTAACGCGCTCGCCCGCGGCGCGATCGAGCGCATGGCGAAGGTCGAACCGCCGCCGCTTTACCACCACAGCCACGCGCGACGGATCCGCCCGGGCAACCTGGAAGACGACTTCGCTGCGCTGTCCGCGTGCGACCTCGTCATCGAGGCGGTCGTCGAGAAGCTCGACGTCAAGCGCGCGCTGTTCGCGCGTCTCGACGCGGAGCTCTCCGAGACGACGCTCGTCGCTTCGAATACCTCGGGGCTGCGCATCGCGGACATGATCGAGGGCCGATCTGAGAGCTTTCGCCGCCGTTTCGCGGTGGTCCACTTCTTTAACCCGGCGCGCTACATGAAGCTCCTCGAGCTCGTGGGCGGCGCGGACACGGAGCCCGAGGTGCTCGAGCGCATCGAGGACTTCGGCCGCGAGGCGCTCGGCAAGGGGATCGTCCGCGCGAAGGACTCGCCGAACTTCGTCGCCAACCGGATCGGGGCCTACGGGTCGATGGCGGCGATTTGGGCCATGCTCGACCTGGAGCTCGCGCCGGAGGACGTCGACGCGATCACGGGTCAGCCGATGGCGCGCCCCAGGTCCGCGACGTTTCGCACCGCCGACATGGTCGGCATCGACACGCTCGTGAACGTGATCGATAACTGCCGCGCCACCCTCGAGCACGACGAAGAGCGCGGCGTCTTCGAAGTCCCCGCCTACATCCGCGCGATGCTCGAGCGCGGCCTCACCGGCCAAAAAACTGGCGGTGGCTTTTACCGCAAGGTCCGCGGCGACATCCAGACCCTCGATCCCGAGACGGGGGAATACCGCGATCGCGGCGGCGATTCCCGCATCCGCTCGATGTGCAAAGACATCGCCAAAGACCCCGATCCGCGCGAGCGGGTGCGCAAGCTCGTCGCCGCCGAGGGGCCGGTCGGGGACTTCGCCTGGCGGGTGCTGTCGCGGACCCTCGCCTACGCGGCGCGCCGCATCGGCGAGGTCACAGACGACATCGCCGCCGTCGATAACGCGATGCGGTGGGGATACAATTGGGAGCTCGGGCCGTTCGAGATTTGGGACGCGCTCGGCTTCGCGGAGACCACGGACAGGATGCTCGAAGACGGGATCGAGGTCCCCGAGGAGATCCTGAGCCTGCGCGAGCGGGAACCCGCCTACTTTTACGGCGAGCGCGGCGACGTGTTCGAGCTGTCGAGCCGGACCTACCGCCAGCGCGCCGCCGATCCCCGCGAGGTCACGTTCGAGATCCTTCGCCGCGGTGAGGGCCCGGTGATCGCGAGCGCGGGCGCCGAGGCCTGGGACCTCGGCGAGGGCGTCCTCGGCGTCTCGTTCAAGACGAAGGCCAACAGCGTCGATGCAGACGTGGTGGACACGCTCGACCGAGCCGTCGATCGGGCTGAGCGCGAGTTTCGCGCGCTCGTCATCGCGAACCGGGGCGATCACTTCTGCGTCGGCGCCAACCTGTTCGGGATCGCGATGGCGGCCGGCCAGAAGGACTGGGACACGATTCGCGAGTCCGCGCGCGCGTTTCAGGCGGCTTGCCAGCGCCTCAAGTACGCGTCGGTCCCCACCGTGGCGGCGCCGTTCGGGATGACGGTCGGCGGCGGCCTCGAGCTCTGTCTCGCCTGTGACGAGGTCCAGGCGGCCGCCGAGACGTACGCCGGGCTCACCGAGCCCGCGGTCGGGGTCATCCCCGCCGGCGGCGGCACGCTCAACCTGCTGTGGCGCGCGCTCGAGTCGGTGCCCGAGGGCGTGGAGATCGACATCTACGCGTTCGTCACCCAGGTGTTCAAGAACATCGCCACGGCGCGCGTGGCCAAGAGCGCCGAGGAGGCCCGGGCGCTGGGTTACTTTCGCCGTGGAGACGGCGTGTCGTTCGACGCCGCCCGGCTCCTCGACGCGGCCAAAAAGCGGGCCATTGCGAAGGCGGAGACCGGCTATCACGCCCCGGTTCCGCGCGCGCATCGACTGCCGGGCGAAAGCGGCATCGCCACGCTGAGCGTGATGATCCGCACGATGATCGCCGCCGGCCACGCCACCGAGCACGACGGCGTGATCGCCCGCGCGCTCGCCCGCGTTTTGTGCGGCGGTGCCGGCGGTGCCGCCCGTGACGTCACCGAGGACGAGATGCTCGAGCTCGAGCGGGAGGCCTTCGTCAGCCTCTGCGGGGAGCCGAAGAGTCAAGAGCGCATGCAGCACATGCTGATGCAAAACAAGCCTCTCAGGAATTAACGCCATGTCTGACGTCGTCATCGTCGAAGCGATCCGGTCCGCCGTCGGCCGCGCCCATAAGGGTTCTCTGTCCCACACACGCCCCGATGAGCTCGCCGCCCAGGTAATCGAAGGGCTGCTCGCCCGCGTCCCGGCGGTGAGTCCGGACATGGTCGAGGATGTGGTGCTCGGGTGCGCGATGCCCGAAGGGGCGCAGGGGCTAAACGTCGCGCGCCTGGCCGGCCTACTCGCCGGCTTGCCCGCCGAGACCTCGGCGATGACCATCAACCGGTTTTGCTCGAGCGGGCTGCAGTCGATCGCGCTCGCCGCCGGCTCGATCGCGCTCGGCTCCCACGACGTCCTCGTGGCCGGCGGCGTCGAGTCGATGAGCTCGGTGCCCATGACGGGTTTTCACCTGTCGGCGTCGCCCGAGCTCATGGAAAAGCACCCGAGCGCGCACACGCCGATGGGAATCACGGCCGAGAACGTGGCCCGCCGGTTCGAGATCGGCCGCGAGGATCAAGATCGCTTCGCGCTCGCCAGCCAGAAAAAGGCCGCCGCCGCGCTCGAAGCTGGGCGCTTCCGGGACGAAATCGTGCCGGTGTCGGCCGTGCGCTACGAGCGCGGGGAGCGCGCGGCGCGCGAGTTTGCCACCGACGAGCTGCCGCGCGCGGAGACCACCCTCGACGGTCTCGCCAAACTAAAACCCGCGTTTTCGCTCAAGGGCTCGGTCACCGCCGGCAACTCGTCGCCGCTGTCCGACGGCGCCGCCGCGGCGCTGGTGATGAGCGAGGCGCGCGCCAAGGAGCTCGGCGCCGAGCCGCTCGCGCGGTTTCGCGGGCTGGCCACCGCCGGCGTCGAGCCAGACATCATGGGTATCGGTCCCGTCCCCGCGGTGAACAAGCTACTCACCAAAGCGGGCCTGTCGATCGGCGACATCGATCTCATCGAGCTAAACGAGGCGTTCGCCAGTCAGGCGCTCTACGTGCAGCGAACCCTCGACATCCCGGATGACAAGCTCAACGTAAACGGCGGCGCGATCGCCCTCGGCCACCCCCTCGGGTGCACGGGAGCCAAGCTCACCGCCACCGCCCTGTACGAGCTTAGGCGCCGCGGCGGCCGCTACGCCGTCGTCACCATGTGCATCGGCGGGGGCCAAGGCGCCGCCGGCCTGTTCGAGCGCGCGTGAGTCGCGCGGCGCCCGACTCGCAGGTGAAAACCTGTTGGGTACGCCCCGTCAATAGCCCCCGACGGCGCGCCGGCGGGGGCGGAGCGTCCAACCGCCCGCGTCGAAGCGCCTTGTCAGTCGGACCTTTGGACTGTCCGTGTGGCGCCGCGCGCGGCCTTGCTTCTGGCGGTCTCGCCGGCGATTGTAATCCCATGAACTCGAACAAGCGAAGTGCGATGAATCAGTCGAGCGGATCAGATACGTGGTTTTTTCGCGCCTTGGCTGGGGGCGGCGTGGCGCTGGCGCTCGCCTTGGCCGGGGCGCTCGGCTGCAGTGGCGACGATGATGGTAGCGGAGAGGACGACGGCGCGGAGACCGCCGACGAGGGCGGCACGGAGACCGGCGACCAGGGGTCGGAGCCCCCCGACATGGACGAGCTGTTTCCGGATCCGGGCTCCATCACCGTGGACGGAGAGACGCACGAGGTGGAGCGAATCCATTGCCGGCGCATGATCCGCGATAACGATCTGTCGGTGGAGATGACCGGCTTCATCGGCGACACGGGGCAGGAGCGACTGTATCGGGCGCGTATCGATCTCGGCGACCACAACGACGATAGCGATCTCGAGCTCGCGTTTCACGATCCGGACAGCGACTCGGACTACGAGGTCAGTGCGCGCGAGCGTGACCACGGTTGGCAGCCGTGGGAAGACGAGCTCGAGGCGTTCGAATTCAGCGTCGAGGATGGCTGGGCGACCGGCACGATTCCGATGATGGAGGTCGATCACCTCGACCCGGAATTCGAGTCCGAGGAGACCATCGACGCCGAGGTCCGCATACCCGTGCCGGAAGATCACGACCTCTGCGCGCGCTGAGGTCCCGGCGGCGCCTTGGGGCGCGGGCGTGAACGCTTGTTGCGAACCGTCCCTGGGCTCTCTAGACTCACCGTATGCGCTGTACCCCGTTTCGAAACCTAGTCGTTTTGTCCGCATGCCCGCTGGTATTTGCGGCGTGCGGTGAGGTCACCGACGCCGATCCAGACGCCGCCGACGAACAGGCGGGCGAGGACGCGAGCGGCGGAGGCACCTCGGGCCCGGACGCAGGCGGCGAAAACGGCAACGGGGGCGATGGCGGCGTCGCGATCGAAGCCTTGGACGTGGCAGACGATCCCATTCACTTCGATCAGGGGACCTCGGCGACGTGCGCGGCGAGCGGGCCCGACGGCAGCGATCTCGTCTACACCTGGCAGGTCGATCGGGGCGAGGTGACGCCGGCTGGCGACGAAGCCGATTGGGGCAATTTCACGGTCGAAGGGAGCGCGACGATCACCTGCAAGGTCGATGATGCCGAGGGCGGGGGGAGCGACGAAGCGTCCATCACCGTGGACGTCGTGGTGGCGCTCGACGCGCTCGTCGCCCACTACCCGTTCGACGACGGCAGCCTGCTCGATGCGAGCGGAAACGGTCATCACATTTCCGGCGTGAGCGGCGACGCCGAGTTCGTGGACGATCGGCACGGCAACGAGGAGTCTGCGCTGGAGTTCGAAGGCGCGACGGTGACCCTTCCCGACGACTCCGCCTTCGATCTGACGAGCGGAACGATCATGGCGCGGGTCCATCGCAACCCGGGCTTGAAAGAGCACCGAGCCATCATCAGTAAGAGCGACGACACCGCCTTGGGCCAGTACACGCTGCGCGTGCGCGGCGACAGCGTGGGCGATCGCGAAACGTTCCCCGAATACGGCCACGACACCTCGGATAATGATCCCTTCACGGTGGACGCCGACCGGGAGCTTCACGACGATAACTGGTATCACTTGGCGGCCGCGTTCGACGCATCCGAGGCGGCCACGTTCGTAAACGGCTCACAGCGCACCGTGAGCTCCTCGCCGCCCGCCGCCGAGCAGATCGACGCGCCGGTCCGGCTCGGAAGCAGCGGCGCGGGGCACGCGGCATTCAGTACGCTCGACGACGTGCGCATCTACGACCGCCCCCTCACCGAGGCCGAAATCCAGGCCATCCGCCAGGGCGAGTAGGCGCACCTGCGCTCCACCGCTGAGGCGGCTTCACCCTCGGGGCTCCGACGCCGCCGCCCGGCACCATGGCAGGCGACTTTTCATTGCGCGCGGCGTCTGTTACGAACCCGAACATGCACGTCGCCGTCGTCGGAGCGCATGGCAAAATCGGTCGGCTGCTCGTCCCGATCCTGTCCCGGGCAGGCCACCGGGTGCGCGCGATCATCCGCGATCCGAATCAGGCCGACGCGCTCTCCGCGCTCGGCGGCGAGCCACTGGTCGTCGATTTGGAGGGCGACGTATCCGGAAGCGTTGGCGGCTGCGACGCGGTGGTCTTCACCGCCGGCTCGGGTGGCCACACCAGCGGCGACAAGACGCTCCTCGTAGACCTGTGGGGCGCGATCAAGATGATCCGCGCCGCGGAGGCGGCCGGTGTGGATCAGTTCGTGATGGTGAGCGCCATCGGCGCCATCGACCCCGACCGAGGGCGCGAGCGCATCCGCCACTACCTCGTCGCAAAGCGCGTCGCCGACGACGAGCTCGAGCGAAGCCCGCTCGTTCACACCATCGTTCGCCCGGGTCGACTCACCGATGACCCCGGCACCGGCCAGGTCCTCGCCGGCGAAGACATCGGCTACGGCGACATCTCGCGCCACGACACGGCTGAAACCCTGGTCGCCTGCATCGGCGAGCCGCGTGCGTTTGGCAAGAGCTTTTCCGTCATCGCTGGCGATACACCGATCGCCCAGGCCGTGCGCGCCCTTTGATTCCGCCGGCGGGCGGTGTACGTGAGGATCGTCATGCTCGTTCTGTCCGGTCTCGGCAAGCGGTTCGGCGACACCTGGGCGGTGGCCGACCTTTCGCTCGAGGCGCGGGGCGGCGAAATCCTCGGCCTGCTCGGCCCAAACGGCGCCGGCAAGACGACCACGGTGCACATGGTCGTCGGCGTGCTTGCGCCGGACCGAGGCCACATCGACATCGCCGGACTCGGCGGGCCGCGCGACCCGGCGACGCGCCAGCGGCTCGGCGTGGCGCCGCAGAGCCTCGCGCTCTACCAAGAGCTAACGGGCGAGGAGAACCTTCACTTTTTTGGGAGCCTGTACGGACTCGCGGGCCTCGACCTCCGCCGGCGCGTGCGTGAGGCGCTCGCGCAGGTCGGACTCTCCGATCGCGCGCACGATCGCGTGGCTACCTACTCTGGAGGCATGAAGCGCCGGCTCAACCTCGCCGCGGCAAACCTGCACGAGCCCCGCGTGCTCCTGTTCGACGAGCCGACCGCGGGGGTGGATCCGCAATCGCGACACGCGATCCTCGAGCTCGCCCGCGCCGCTCGCGACCGCGGCCAAACCGTGATCTATACGACGCACTATCTCGAGGAGGCGCAGCGCCTATGCGATCGCGTCGCCATCGTCGATGGCGGGCGCCTCATCGCCTCGGGCACGGTCGATGAGCTCGTCGCGGCGCACGGCGGGGACCCCTCGCTCGTCATCGAGTACGACGACGACGGCGCCGAGCCCGTGCGCATCGACACGCGCGATCCGCTCGCCGAATTGACCGAGCTCGCAAAAGGGCGCCCGCTCCGCAGCTTCCACGTCGAAAAGCCCAGCCTCGAGCAGGTGTTTTTGAACCTCACTGGGCGCGATCTGAGGGATTGATGCGACCGCTCGCGGCCCTGGCTACGAAAGATCTCCGCCTGCTCCTCCGCGATAAGTCGGGCTTCTTTTTCGCGATCGTGTTTCCGCTCATCATCGCCGTGGGATTCGGCGCGATGTTCGGCGACGGCGGCGAGGGGCCGGGCCGCGTGGCGATCGCCGTCGTCGACCGAGACGATACCGAATCCTCGCGCCAGTTCGTGCGCCTGCTCGAACAGAGCGCCGCGCTCGACGCCGAGCGCGCGCCTTTGTCGGCGGCCGAGTCCGATGTGAGGCGCGGCCGACTGGCGGCGTACGTCGTGATCCCAGACGGTTTCGGAGCGTCTCGTGAGCGCACGTTTTGGGGCGAGCCGGCGACGCTTCGGCTCGGCGTCGACCCGAGCCGGGACGCCGAGATCGGCATGCTCGAGGGGATCCTGTCGCGCTACCTCTACGACGACGTTCAGGCGATGTTCACAAACCCCGCGCGGGCCCGGGAGGAGCTCGAGGCGAGCCGAGAGGCGCTCGGAGCCTCGGCCCCCCCGGCCGTGGGCCATTTTTTCGACGAGCTGCACGGATTCCTCACCGCGGCCGAGGGCCTGCCCGCAATGGAGGACGGCGGGGGGTGGGAGGCAGGCCGCATCGAGCGCGTCGCGATCACCGGCGACCTCGATGAGCCCCCCAGCGGCTTCGCCGTCTCGTTCCCGCAAGCGATGGCGTGGGCGCTCATGCTCTCGGCGATGTCGTTCGCGCTCGGCCTGGTCGCCGAAAGGCACGGGGGGACGCTGCTGAGACTCCGCATGGCGCCGATCTCACCGCGCATGATACTGGCAGGAAAGGCCGCGGCGTGTTTGGTGTTATCCGTGGCGGTCCTGTCGGGGCTGTCCGCGTTCGGCGCGCTCGTGTTCGGCGTGCGGCCGGGCTCGGTGGCGCTCCTGGCGCTCGCGGTGCTCGCGTCGTCGGTGTGCTTCGTCGGCATCATGATGCTCCTCGCCGTGCTAGGCCGCACCGAGAAGTCCGCGAGCGGCATGGCCTCGGCGGTGATGATCGTGCTCATGATGATCGGGGGAGGGATGATCCCGCTGTTCATCATGCCCGCCTGGCTCGAGAGCGTGAGCGTGGTGAGCCCGGTGAGGTGGGCCATCCTCGCGCTGGAGGGCGGCACGTGGCGCGCATTCGGGGCGGCGGAGATGGCGCTGCCGGTGGGCGTGCTGCTCGCGGTCGGGGCCGCGAGCTTCTTCGTGGGAACCCGCCTGTTTCGGGCCTACTGAGCCGGCCTTCGCGGTCACGCGGTCGGCGTGAGGAGCTTTTCCACGAGGTTGTCCGGGCCGTATTCCTCGACCTCCTTGAGCTCGGGCGGTTTGTGCGCGGCGATCTGCAGCCCGTTAAAGCCCCCCCATGACTTGCCGATCATCCCGATGTTGCCGTCGCACCACGGCTGCGCGGCGATCCACTGCAAGACCTCCAGGCCGTCCGCTTGCTCCTCGGGTAGGTATTCGTCCGTGAGCGCGCCATCGGACTCGCCGCTGCCGCGGAGATCGACCCGGACGCACGCATAGCCGGGCCCGGCGAAGTAGGGCTGCGTCATCGAGTCGCGAAGGGCCGTATCGTCGCGCTTGGGGTAGGGGAGATATTCGAGGATGGCCGGGACCGGGCTGCTCTCTGCCCCTTCCGGATGCCAGATGCGGGCGGCGAGGCGGGTTCCGTCCGAGAGCGGAATCAACGTGTGCTCGATCTCCCGGACGGTATGGGGAAACTGACTGATCTCTTTCATGTCACCTTGGGGGCCCCGTCGCGTTTCGCGAGGGATGGACTGTTGGGGCGGAACAGCGGGCCGCAACGGAGTGGGGCGGAGTCGGATCCGCACCGGGAGTGTAGCTCATCCTGTGCGAGCGTCAGGCGGCGGGGCCTGCGGGAGCGGACGCCCATCGAAGCCGAGAAGCTAGCGAATCGGCTTTTCGCCATCGGCGCGATGGATGACGACGTGGCGCGCGATACGAAGCAGGCGACGCCGCGGCTCAGGGGGCGGCACCAGGGGTGCAGCCCGGATGACCCGTCGAGTCGACGAGTTCGTCGTAGGGCTCGTCCACACCGCGAAAGTATTCGCTCACACTCTCGAGGGGCGCGTTATAGGCGTGCTCGGACATGGCCGCGATGTCGAAGGCAGACTGGTTGTCCCAGTCGGTGCACCACGTCGCGTCGGCCTCCTCGACCGAGCGAGCAAAGCTGCTCTCGGCGTCGAGAGCGTAAAGGTCTTCGCGCGTGGCTTCGTCCATCCCAAGGAGCTCCGCCACACCCTGTGCGAAATTCGACTCCGCCCCGCGGCGGGTCACGTAGATCACCTCATCGCAGCCGAGGTTCTGAAGAACCAGCGTCGGGTGAAGATCCGACCAACCTCCGGCCGAGACCCAGGCTTGGTCGAGCTCGAGGGCGCGCGCCAGGCCCGGCTCGGCTGGCGAGTAGCGCAATGCCTCGCGCCAGCTCGCGGCGCCGAGCGGCAGGAAGCGCTCGGTCTTGTCGTCGCCGAACCCCTCGCGATCTCCGTGGACGCGCGACAGATCCTCGCTCTGCCCCCAGTAGCCGAAGCGGACGTCGTCGAAGTCGATGTCGCCTAGCTCGATGTCCTCCTGGGCGGCGAGATACTGCGCTCGCGCGTCGTCGAAGGCGTCCGCCGAGCTGCCCGTGAGGACAGACGTTGAGATGAGCGCCGAGAGCTCCCCGCCCACCGGATCGTCGATGCGCGCGCCCTCGCCACCCGCCTCGACAAACGCCTCGCGCCAGTCCTCGAGGATGACGCGAAACCGCTCGCCACAGGTTGTGTCGCCCGAGGGCAAGGCGGCGGCCTCATCCCAAAGCAAACCGCGCGACGGCCCTGCGCAGTCGGCGAAAAAGCGCTCCATCGCCGCGTCGTCGAGCGGGCCCTCGCCGGCGTAAAAGCTCCCCACGCGGCCGACAAGCTCCGCGAAGGCTTCGAAGTCGATCGGCCCCGGTCGCGCGAAGATCGACGGATCGTCGGTGTGAAACGAGCCGAGGTTTTCGAGCTCGCCGACGAGGTCGCGAAGGTGAAACAGCGGATCGTCCGACTCCACGATGAGATCGATAAGCTCGGGGTTTATGAGCGTCCGAAGATCCTCCGAGTCCAGGAGATCGAGGAGCGCGTCTCGCGCCGCTGACAGGTCGGTTTCGATGAGCTCGGCCAGCCCCGCTTCACGGATCTGCGCGGCCAGCGGCGCGAGCAAGCGGAGCGCGAGCCCCTCGGGCGTGTCGGCCAGGATTTCGGTGTATCCCGCCATCGACTTGAAGAGCAGGGCGATTCGATCGGCGCGCTCGCGCGGCGCGCACGGGTCACCCTCGCAGCCGTGCGTCTGCGGGTGGCCCTGGATCGACTCGGTCAAAAAGATCGAGATCGACGCCGAGCTGCCGCCAGCAGCGGCGTCGATGGGGCCGTAGTGCTCGACGATGCGGGCGAGGGAGGCGAAGTGCGCGAACACGCGATCGCCGTTTCCTCGGATCGCCGCGCAGAGCGAGCGCTCCTCCCAGTCGATCGGGGCGGCGGCGTCGGGGCAGCCGGACTCGGGGCAGCCGGCGTCGGCGCTCCGGCTCTCCTCGTTCGAGGAGCAGCCGGCAAGGGCGAGGGCGATGGGGAGGGCAGAGCAGAATGCGCGCATGGGTCTTGAGCCGCCGGCGTCGTGATGGGGCAGGGAGGCGCCATGGTATCGCTTCGCGGGGCTGGTGACCACGTGGGAGCACACGGGGACGAAAGCCTCGCCCGGGAACTTGCCACGCGCCCGGCGCGCGCAAGTCGCCGAATAGGAGAGGCCTTCTCGCCGCGCGCGCCTATCGCGCGAGGTAGGCGAGGGCCTCCGCTTCGACGCCGCCGCGCGCGGCGGCAAAGTAGTCCGCGCCGATCGCGGCGCTGGGTCTCTGCCGCGCATCGGCGGGGGAAGGGAAGACGGCTTTTGACGAGTGTTCCTCGTGGGGGGGCCCTGCGGGGCGCGACGATGGCGACACCGGCAACCAAGTGGGCGTTCCCAACGCCGTGGTGGCGATCCTCAGCACGAGCGATCCCGATGAGCTGCCCGAGATGAGCTCGGGCCTCCCGTCCGGCGGTCAAAACTGCTTTCGCTGCGAGGATCAGGCGGAGTTTCTCGGCCCGTTTTTGACGGGCGCGATCACGGACGCCACGGGCCGCTTCGAGATCGACGACAATATCCCGGTGGGCGAGGACATCGTCGTGGTGACGATGGCGGGGCAGTTCCGACGCGCGGAGATCATCGAGCTACCCGAGGAGGAAGCGTGTAGCGCCCTCGAGCTCCCGGAGCAGCTGGACGACGGAAACGACGTGGTGGCGAGCGGGAATCCGACGCGCCTGCCCCGCGACATGAGCGACGGCCATGGGGCAAACATCCCCAAGACCGTGTTTACGACCGGCGACGCCGACGCGATGGGGTGCGTGTTCGAAGATTCGGCTCCCCGGGCGGGATGGCTGCGCGACACCCTCATCCTCGACAACCAGCCCTTTCTCGATCGCGAGCCGGAGCTCACGAAGGGAAAGTTCGCGAGGTCTTCGGTTTCGTGACAGCGGCTGCCCCGCCCCGAGGTTCTCTATCCCTCGCGACGGAGCGGATCGCGACCCGCTTTCGATGCGGAGGCGCGATCCGCGACAGTCGCCAGTACCTTGTCGATGCGTCTTCCGTCGAGATCCACCACCTCGAAGCGCCAGCCGAGCGACTCCACGGTCTCGCCGGTTTTCGGAAGCCGTCCGAACCGCGCTTGGATGAACGCGGCCACGGTGGCGCCCTGGAGGTCCGGCGAAAGCGCGACACGGAGTCGCTCGGCCATGGCCTCGGCGGGCATCGATCCGGCGAGCAGCCACGAGCCGTCGGCGCGGCGGACGGCGGCGGGTTCGTCGTCGTCGTCGAGGCGCACGACTCCGGCGATCGCCTCGAGGACATCGACAGGAGAGACCACGCCCCGAAACGCGCCCGATTCGTCTTCGACGAGCGCAAGCGGGACGCTCGCCGTTCTCAGCGTGGCGAGCACGGCCAAGGCGCTCGCGTGCTCGCTCACGACTGGGGCCGGGCGCACGAGCTTCGTGAGCTCGAGAGTTTCATCGCGCAGCAGGGTGGATAGGAGCTCGCGATGTCTCACCACGCCGAGCATGGAGCGAGGGTCCCCCTCGGCCGCCGGCAAGTGGGAGTGCTCGGTGGCGATGAGCGCGCGCTGGGTCGCGGATTCGCCGGCGGTGAGGTCGAGCCAATCTACCTGCTCGCGCGGACACATGATCTGCGCGACGGTCTTATCCCCGAGGCGCAGCACGCCGGCGATCATGTGCCGCTCGTCTGCCTCGATGAGGCCCGCGCTCTCCGCTTCGGCGATGAGCGCCTCGATCTCCTCGTCGGTGACCCTCGCCGCGCGCGCCGTGTTGCGGCCGGCCAAGCGGAGCACTGCTTTCCCCGAGACGCTCAGGATCGCGACGGCCGGGGCCGCGAGGCGCGCGAGCCACTGCATGGTCCTCGCGACCCTGGCGGCGATGCGCTCCGGGTTCTGCAAGGCCACTTGCTTGGGCACGAGCTCGCCCACCACGAGCGCGAGGTAGGTGACGAACACGACGACCGAGCCGATCCCGAGGGTCTCGGCGAGCCCGGGCGACACGCCGAGCTCCGCGAGCCAGGCCGCGAGCCTCGCTCCGACGGTGGCGCCCGAGAACGCCCCGGAGAACACGCCGACGAGGGTGATCCCGATCTGGACGGTGGACAAAAATCGAGCCGGGTCGGCGGCCAGCTTCGAGGCCTGATGCGCGCCGGCGACGTCGCGCTCCGCCAGGGCGCGAAGGCGCGCAGGCCGGCTCGACACCACGGCGATCTCGGACATCGCGAGAAAGCCGTTCACCGCGATGAGAGTGAGGATGATGGCCGCTTCTACGAGAATCATCGGTGGCGGCCGCATCCTCGCACGACCCGAGGTGGCTGGGCGAACGGCGCCCGAACGTTCGTCGCGTCTCCCCCTCCGGTCCAATCATGATGGGCTGCTCCGAGACCGCGCGGGCCTCGGCTGCATCTTTCGGAGTGAAGGCCCGCCTCGGCCGGCGGGTGAGTGAGGCGCGGGACGGGGCTGGTCGGGGCGGCGCCCTTTTTGTCGAGGGGCCTTCGGTTGCCGGGGCAGAGCTTCGCAGAGCTTCGCAGAGCTTCGGCGACCGCGAGTCGGGGCTACCCCGCGGCGGGGACGGCGAGCCGGAGGAGCTCGCGGAGGCGATCTCTGGCGGCGGAGACGGGGTTTTCGCTCTCCTCGGCCGAAAACGCGGCGCGGATACGCATGTCTTTCGTGAGTTTGTAGCGGGCGCCCCTCCCGCGCACGAGGTCGGTGACCTTGTCGGGGGACATTGGGGTGTCGTCGGCGAGCGCGAGGGCGAGATGGGTTCCGGACAGATCGAGGGTGAGGGCCCTTAGCTTCCGCGCGTAGCCCTTCAGGACCATGAGGTCGCCGAGGGTGGCCACCTCGAGGGGGAGCGGGCCGTAGCGATCTTCGATCTCGCCGAGGAGGTCTTTGACCTCGTCTTCGTCGTCCCCGGACGCAAGGCGCTTGTACAGGTCGAGGCGCTGGCCGGTCTCGGGGACGTAGTCATCGGGGATGAAGGCCGGGATGTCGATGTTGAGCTCGGGGTCGCGGGGGCGGGACAGCTCCTCGCCTTTGAGCTCGGCGATCGCTTCCTCGAGCATGGTCGTGTAGGTCTCGAAGCCCACGGCGGCGATGGAGCCGGACTGCTTGGCGCCGAGCAGTTCGCCGGCGCCGCGGATCTCGAGATCGTGGGAGGCGATTTGAAAGCCGGCGCCGAGCTCGGAGAAGCGCTGCAGGGCCTCGAGGCGCATGCGCGCCTCCCGGGTGAGCACCTCGGGCGGGGGGACGAGGAGGTAACAAAACGCGCGCTCGCTCGAGCGACCGATGCGCCCGCGGAGCTGATACAGCTGCGCCAACCCGAACCGATCGGCGCTCGCCACGAACATGGTGTTGGCGCGGGGGATGTCCAGGCCGCTCTCCACGATCGTGGTGCTCACGAGCACGTCGTAGTCGCCGGCGACGAACGCGACCATCACCTTCTCGAGCGCCTCGCCGCTCATCTGGCCGTGGGCGACGGTGACGCGCGCCTCGGGCACGAGCTCGCGGAGCTTGTCTGCCCACTCGTCCAGGCTGAGCTCGCGGCGGCCTTTCTGGCCGATGCGCGGCGCCACGAAGAACACCTGTCCGCCGCGGGACAGCTCGCGGCGCACGCCCTCGCGGAGTACGCCGTCTTCGGGCCGGGCGACGAAGGTGCGGATCGCTCGGCGCTCCGCCGGGGGCGTGGCGATGATCGAGAGATCGCGCAGGCCGGCGAGGGACAGGTGCAGGGTGCGTGGGATCGGCGTGGCGGTGAGGGTGAGGACATCGATGTGGGTGCGCGCGCGCTTTAACTTCTCTTTGTGGGCGACGCCGAAGCGCTGCTCCTCGTCGATGACCATGAGGCCGAGGTCCTTGAACCGCACATCGGTCGACAGGAGGCGATGGGTGCCGACCACGGCATCGATCGAACCGCGAGACAGCCCGCGCAGCGTCTCGCTCTGCGCCGCGCGCGACTGAAAGCGGGACAGCTTGGCCACGGTGATCGGCCAGCCGGAAAACCGGCTCTGCATGGTCTGGAAGTGCTGCTCGACGAGCACGGTAGTGGGGGCCAAAAACGCGACCTGCTTGCCACTCATCACGGCCTTCAGGCAGGCGCGCAGCGCGACCTCGGTCTTGCCGTAGCCGACGTCGCCGCACACGAGGCGATCCATGGGGCGCTCGCGCTCCATGTCCGCGATCACCTCGTCGATGGCGCGCTTTTGGTCGGGCGTCTCCTCGTACTCGAAGGTCGCCTCGAAGTCCTGAAACATGGCGTCGGCGGGCTGGTGCGAAAACCCGGGCAGGGCGGCGCGCTGGGCGTAGAGCTTCAAGAGCTCCTCGGCGAGCGCCCGGACCTCGCGCTTGACCTTTCGCCGCGCCTTGTCCCAGGTTTGGCCGCCGAGCTTGTCGAGCTTGGGTTTTTGCCCCTCGGCGCCGACGTAGCGCTGAACCTCGCCGATGCGAAACACCGGCAGATAGAGACTGCCCCCCACGTACTCGAGGTGGAGGAAATCCATCGGCGTGCCCTTGAGCGGGATCTTCGAAAGGCCCTTGTATAGGCCCACGCCGTGCACCTGGTGTACGAGGTGGTCGCCGGGGGACAGCTGCGAAAAATCCGATACGCGACCGAGCAGGGCGTCGCGCGCGCGCTTTTGCGCCGCCCGCTGGCGCGCGCCGCTCGCGCGGGTTTGCCCGAAGATGTCCGCCTCGGTGAGGATCGCCAGGCCCTCGGCGGGCAGCGCGAAGCCTGACGAGAGCTCGCCCGCGATGAGGAGGGGCTTTCCGCCCGGCTCCAGAGCTTCGAAAGGCGCATTCGCCGCGCGCGGCGCCTCGGGGCGAGCGCCCTCATCCTCGGGGCCTTCGCCATCGGGGGAATCGATGTCGAGCTCGTAGCGCGAAAACAGCGCGCGAAGGCGCTCGCGGCGGCTCGGGCTCTCGCAGGCGATGGCGACGCGAAGGCCGCGCGATTGCCAATCGGAGGTCGCCGCGTAAAGCGGCGCGAAGGGTTCATCGACCCGCTGCTTGCGCGCCCGCTCGAGGTCGGCGCGAAGGCCCGCGAGGGAATCGACGTCGAAGCGAAACGCGGGGATGGAATGCTGTCCTCCGGGCTCGTAAAGCTCCACGCTCCGCGCCTCGATCCGCCTTTGCGCCGAGAGCATGGCGTCCTCGAGCGCTTCGGGGCTCGCGTAGTGCTGGCTGACGGGAAACGCGATTTGGTGGTCCGCGAGCCGCTCCTCGTAGCGCCCCTCGGCGGCTTCGATTTCGGCCTTGGCCGCGCCGAGCACACCTTCGGGATCGAACACGAGCCACGCGGCGCCCTCGCCCCGCGGCAAATACTCCCAAAGCGGCCCCATGCGCGCGTGAAACGCGGGTGTTAGGGTGTCGATGCCGACGAACTCGTCGCCTTCGGAGACGTTGTCGATGATGCGCCGGGTCGCGGCCGAGGGGTGGGCGGCGGCGTCGGCGGCTTCGAGGATCCGGGGCCGAGGATCGGCGCCGCGCGTTTTGATCGTAGGACGCACCGGGTGGATGTGGAGCTCGCTCACGTCGCGGAGGCTGCGCTGCGTACCCGGATCGAACGTGCGCATGACCTCGACCTCGTCGCCGAACAGCTCGATGCGCACTGGCGCGCTCGCGAGCGGGGGGAAGATGTCGAGGACGCCGCCGCGCACCGCGAACGTGCCGGGATCTTCGACGACGGGGGCGCGGGAGAACCCCGCGTTTTGCAAAAGCCGCGCGGCCTCGTCGCGATCCAAGCTCGAGCCCACTTGGATGACGTCGGACAGGGCCAGGATTTCGTCCGGTGGCGGGACGAGGCGGAGGAGCGACTTCGCCGACAAGACGACGGCGCCGCGCGACAGCTCGCCGCCGAGCGCCAACCGATAAAGCGCGCTCATGCGGCGGATGAGCTCGCGGCGGTCGGGGGACTGCTCGGCGTAGGGCGAGGTGTCGATGGCCGGCACGCGGAGCACGTCGCCCTCGCCGAGCCCGCCGACCGTGCGCCCGAAAAACGCGAGATCGCCGGCGAGAGAGCGCGCGCTCGCCTCGTCGGGAACGATGGCGACGAGCGTCGCGCCCTCGCCGAGGTCAGCGAGAAGGCGCGCGCCGGCATAGGCGCAAACCGGCGGTGTCGTCCCGTAGGCGAGGGCCGGCCCGCGCCTCGCGGCGCGGACGAGATCCTCGATCGCGTGCGAGCTCACGGCGGGGGTACGCTACTACGGCGGCGCCGAAACGCAACGGACGGCGGGGGTGAACCCGCGCGCGTCCTCGGCGCGCGCCCGCGTCGGCCCGTAAGCGAGCGCCGCGGCGGCGGGCTGCGCATGCGCGACCGAGCCGGGTGGCCTCGCACGGGCCGTCAGGACGAAGCCGGGCCTTGGCTAGAGCGCCGATCGGTTTGAAGTTCTTCGGCCGGGTGGCCGGCCGCGGGCAGCTCGCGAACGAGCGACTCCACCTCGAGGAGATCGACGGGCTTGACCAAGTGCGCGTCGAATCCGGCGGCCTGCGAGCGCATTCGATCCGACGCTTGCCCGTAACCGGTGACGGCGACCGCGGGCATCGACTGCAGATGAGGGAGCTCGCGCAGGCGCCGGATAAGCTCGTAGCCGTTCATCACGGGCAGGCCGATGTCCAAGAGCGCGACGTCGACCTGTTTCGATTCCGCGACCCGGAGCGCGCCGGGACCATCGTAGGCGATCCTGACCTCGTGGCCGGCGTCCTCGAGCGACGCGGCCAGCGTCGTGGCGGCGTCTTCGTTATCGTCGACGACGAGCACGGCGCGCCGCTTGGGCAACGCTGAGGGCGCCGCGGGCCGCGCGATGTCGCGACCGTCCGCGTCACGGCTGGGGGCGAGCGGCAGCCGAACCACGAACTCGCTGCCCGCCCCTCGCGCTTCGCTCTTTGCCTCCACGGATCCGCCGTGGAGCTCCACGATGCCGTGGACGATCGCGAGGCCGAGGCCGAGGCCCCCTCGAGCGCGGTCGAGCGTCTGACGCTCCTGCACGAACACGTCGAATACGCGCGGCAAGATCGCCGGGTCGATGCCGATGCCGGTATCTCGCACGCTGAGCTCGAGATCGTGGCCGCGGCGCGCGGCGGTGATCGTGATCCGACCGCCGGGCTCGGTGTATTTGGCGGCGTTCGTGAGGAGATTGGAGATCGCCTGCGACAGGCGGTCGGGGTCGGCATGAACCTCCAGCCCGCTGTCGGGGACGTCTACCACGAGCTCGTGGCGGCGCTCCTCGATCATCGGCAGCGCGGTTTCCACGGCGTGGGTGACCACGCCCGCGATTTCGCCTCGCTCCTTGCGCAGGCTGATTTTTCCGCGGGTGATGCCGGAGACGTCGAGGAGGTCGTCCACGAGCCGCACGAGGTGGTTTGCCTGCCGCTCGATGACGAGGCGTTCGCGCTCCACGGCCGAGCCTCCCCGCAGCCGCATGAGCTGAAGCGCCGTGAAGATCGGCGCGAGGGGATTGCGGAGTTCGTGGCCGAGCAGCGCGAAGAATTCATCCTTGGCGCGGCTGGCGCTCTCGGCGGCGTCTCGCAGCTCGTTTACTTGCCGGCGCGCGTGCACCTGTTCCGTGACGTCGAACGCCACGATGAGGATGCCGTCGACCTCGCCTGCCGGGGTCCACAGCGGGGCGTAGACGAAGTTTAGATACGAGTCCGCAAAGCCTCGCTCGGGGGTTTTCAGCCTGGCGCGGATCTCCTTGCCCACGTAGGCCTCGCCGGTGCGAAAAACCTCGGACAAAAGCTCTTCGAACACCTGGTCGCGGAGCTCGGGGAGGGCATCGAGGATCGGCTTTCCGATCACATCACCCGGGTCCCGCATCCACAGACGGCACGCGTGTTCGTTGGCGAGCTCGATGACGAACTGGTCACCGCGTAGCACCACCATCGGCGTGGGCGCCTGCATCATGAGGTCGGTGAGCTGCCGTTTTTGAAGCTCTGCCTCCCGCCGCGCTTCGCGTTCGCGCGCCAAGAGCGCGCGCTCGGTGCGCTTGGCCTCCTCGGCCGCGAGGTTCGCCGCGAGCTCGCGCGCGGCCGCGCCGAGGAAATCGCGATATCTATCCCCGAAGTGAAGCCTGGGACTAAGGCCGAAAATCACGGTGCCGCGTGGCGGATCGGCGGGTGACCGGCGAAGCGGAACGGCGTAGCCGCGACGCGTCGGCTCGGGCCAAGGTCCCACGTGACGCCGGCCGCCGAGCGCCGCTTCGACATCGGGGATTTCCACCGGGGCGTTTGCTTCGAACGCCTGGCCGGCCGCGCGAGAGATCGGTGCGCTGGCCATATCCTCGAGCTTGAACGAGTCCAGACCCGTCTGCGCGGTGAGCCGCAGGGCTCCCGTGGGCTCGCGAAGGTAGACGAGGGACATCGGCACGTCGGCGGTGTTTTCGCCTAGCGCCGCCATCGCTTCGCGCGTGACCGGGCTTAGCGAGTCCACTTGGGCCGCGAGCCGCGAGAGCGTCAGCGCGCGGCGCTCACCGATCACGGACTCGGTCATCTCGATCACGGGCTGAATGATCCCGGCGACCTCGCCGTCGTCGTCGCGGAGCGGACTGAACGTGAAGGTGAAGTAACACTCTTCGGAGAAGCCGTGGCGCGTGAGCGTGAAGTGCTGATTCTCGACCTGCCAGGTTCCGCCCGACTCGAGGACGTGTCGCATCCACGGGTAGACGACGGGATAGGTATCGGGCCAGCAGTCCGCATAGCCCGCGGCGAAATACCGCGGGTGCCTCCGGCCCATGATCACCGCGTATCCGTCGTTGTATATCTGCGTCTGGTTCGGGCCCCAAAAGATGATGGCCGGCGTCGGCATGTCGACAATCATCGACACGTACCCCTGAAGGCTCCGCGGCCAGGAGCGAGGCGGACCGACGTCGGTTCTGGACCAGTCGAACGAGCGCATGAGCGCAGAGATCCCACCGGCTTCCTGGGATGGCGCGGCCGTGCGAAATGCTCTCTGGTTGCTCACGGGCGGATCGTAGCAACCGCGCCGCCCCGCGCACGAAAAAGCGGGACGGTTCGGTCGGTTTGAACGCGGCGGTCGCGGGTCGAAAACCAGCCCGTCAACCGCGTTTGGCGCCGCCCCTATCCTTGCGCGCCGGCCGCGTCTCGAATGATCGAGAGCGCCTCGGTTACGCGATCGGCGTGGGTGCGAAGCGAGAGGATGGCGAGGCGGAGCCACGTGTCGCCGCCGAGGCGCGTGCTCGACAAAAGCACGCGCCGGCTCGCGTTGATGCGGGCGAGAAAATCGCGCTGCGCGCTCGCGCCCGCGCCCGCGAGGCGAAACGAGATCACCGTGAGATCGGGCGGGCCCATGACTTCGATTCGGGGGTCCCGAGACAGGGCGGCGTGGGCGGTTTCGGCCAGGTCGAGCTTTTCATCGAGCTGGGCTCGAAAGGCGGTTACGCCGTGCAGGTGAAGCGGCAGCCACAGCCTAAGCCCCCGCCACTCGCGGGTGAGCTCCGGGCACAGCGCATCGAAGTCGGGCAGCGAGCTGTCGCCGCGCAGATCTTGGAGGTAGTCGGCGTCCTCGGCGAACGCGCGGCGCAGGTCGATATTCGACCTCACCACCAGCGCGCCGGTTCCAAACGGCATGAAAAGCGACTTATGGGGGTCGAGCGTGATCGAGTCGGCGCGCTCGATCCCCGCGAGCCGCGCGCGCCCGCGGCTGGTGAGGCGGAAAAACCCGCCGTAGGCGGCATCGATGTGAAACCAGACCCCGGCCTCGGCGGCGACTTCTGCGATCTCTTCGAGCGGATCGATGGTGCCGGTATTCGTCGTTCCCGCCGCCGCCGAGATGCACGCGGGCACGAAGCCCGCTCGCCGGTCCTCGTCGAGCTGCCGGCGAAGGTCGTGCGGATCCATGCGCAGATCGGGCGACGAGGAAACGCGCCGCACCCTCGTCGCCGCGATGCCCGCCGTGCGCGCCGCTTTGCGCATCGAGCCGTGGGCGTGCTCGCCCACGTAGATCGTCGCGCGGTCCGCGCGGTCTTCCGCGTGCCGGGTGCGCGCGGCCACCACCGCGATGAGGTTCGCGAGCGAGCCTCCGGTGGTGAGTAGCCCCTGCGCGCTGTCCGGCATGTCGAACAGATCGCACATCCACCGAAGGACGCTCTCCTCGAGCGCCACGCACGCGGGCGCCGGGCCGGCGCGGCCGGTGTATCGATTGAGCCCTACGGCCAGAAAGTCGCCCAGGGCGGCCGAGAACATCCCCCCGCCCGGGATGTAGGCGAGGTACCCGGGGCCCGCGGACTCGTAGGCGGCCTCCGCGGCTCGTCTTACCCGATTCAAGAGCGGCTCGAGCTCTCGCGCGCGCTCCGGCGGCGGCGCGAGCAGCGCAGCGATGAAATCTTGGCTCACGGGATCGTGGGACGCCGGGCGCTCGCTCATATCATCCAAGTGCCGGACCAGGAGCTCGACGGCGCGCTCGGCGTATCCCCGCATCGCCTCCCCGGTGGTCTCCAGCGGGAACGTGTCATCGTCCATCGCGATTGACGCTGGTCTCGGCCGAGCGCGCGGTCAAGAGCGGGCGGACCGACTCGGTCCGCGTGGACCGGATCGCCCTGCGCAGTCACCGGCCGGCATGGGAGCGAGCCTGGTGGATCTCCGTGCGGTGGCGCCCTTGCCCGGCTGCGGCGCCGAGGTGAGCGGGCCGTCCCATCGCGGCCCGCCTCGCGCACCGGTCGGGCCCTCTGCTGGGCGTTTTGGGTGGGGCCGCGCTAGACTGGGCGCGATGACGGGCGCCCGCAATTCGCCGACACGGTTCAAGCTGGTGGCAGCCGCGGCCATCGTCGCTGGCGCGGTGATGTCGGCGGCGCCTGCGACGGGCGACGCTGACGGCGGGCCGGTGACCGAGCAGATCCGGGGTCTTGCCGAGGAGCTCGCCGAGCTTCGCGGGATCTCGCTCCGCGGCCCGATCGACGGGCAGGTGCTGCCAGAGGATGCGCTCGTCGATCGCATGCGCCAGGTCGCAGCCAGGAGCGATGAGGAAGGGCAGGCTGCGGGCGTAACGAGGGCGCTCGCGCGCCTGGGCGCGGCGGAGGCGAGCGCTCCGTTCCGCGGGACACTCGCCTGGGAGGCGGCGCCGTCAGCCCACCAGGGCTTTTACGATCCGTACGAGCGGCGGCTTTATGTGCGCAACGACGCCGCGCACAGCGACCGGGCGCTGGTGTGGGGCGTGGCGCGCGCGGTCCACGACCAGCATGTGGATTGGCAAACCTTCCTCGGCGAGGCGGGGAACAGTGACGAATTCGTCGCGCGCCGGGCTCTGCTCGAGGGAGACGCCGCGGCG
The DNA here is from genome assembly GCA_007133195.1 of Nannocystineae bacterium. Taxonomy (GTDB): domain Bacteria; phylum Myxococcota_A; class Polyangia; order Haliangiales; family Haliangiaceae; genus SLNH01. The sequence goes on from SLNH01000403.1 coordinate 52,824, forward strand.
CTCGCCCTCGAGCAAGGAATGCGCCGCGAGGGGGTAGGCATCGTGTGGGGGAACGACGCGGTGACCGGCATGCTCAGGCAACTCGGTCGCGGCGACGAGGGCGGCCCCTTGAGCGAGGCGCCAGCCGATCTCCGGGAGCGCCTCTTGTTCCCGTACCGCGAAGGGACCGCGTTCATCGCGCGCGCGCGCCGTCACGGAGCGTGGTCGGCGATCGACGACATGTACGATCGGCCGCCGCTGTCCACGTCGCACATCCTTCACCCGGAGCGCTACGAGCGCTACGAGCGCCCGCGGGTCGTCGAGCCTGGGGATATCGGGCCTGACCGCGTATACCGAAGCGTCTACGACGACGTGAGTGGCGAGCTCGGGCTAAAAACCTGGCTTGCGGCCCGCGGCGTGAGTCGGCAGCGCGCGGCGCGCGCCGCCGACGGATGGGCCGGCGACAGGCTCGTGGTCTACGCGCCCCCGGGGCCGTTTTCGCTCGTGTGGTCCGATCTCGCCATCAGCTACAGCACGTGGCATACGGAGATCGACGCCGTCGAGTTCTTCGAGGCCGGCGCCACCGCGCTCGCCTCGCTCGCAGGCGGTGCCGGCGCCGCGCACCCCGAGGAAGATCGCATCGTTTACGAGCTGGGCGATTACGAGAGCGCCTGGATCGAGCGGCGGGGCGAGGACGTCATCTTCGTCCTCGGCGCGATGCCGAGCTTCGCCGAGTCTTTGCCCGACGTGCTGTGGGATAGCTGGGCCGTCGAGCGGCCTTGAGCGCCCGGCCGGCCTCCGCGGGGAGGCTCCGACTCCGCCGCTGCCGCTGCCGCGCGGGCGCTCGAAGCGCGCGTGGCTACGCCGCGTCGAGCAAGAACCGCCCGAGCGCGCCCAGGCGCTCGACCTCGTGGATGTCTTCCTTGAAGAAGGGCACTTCCACGAGGGGCGAGCCGCGGCTGGCGTCCCGGAGCTTTTCGACGGAGGCGCGATCGGCTCGAGCGAGCGTCTGCAGTTCTTGGTGGCTGGCGACCAGCGCCTCGGCGGCGACGCGGAGGGTGGAGGGCTGAAAATTCAGCTCGCCGACGCCGGGGACGGCGCCGATCTTGCCCTCGATGGTGGCGGCGTCCGCCTCGATGGGCAGATCGTCGTGGACCTTGTTCACGACGAATCCGGCCATCGGCATCGTTTGACCCGTGAGCCGCTCGTGAAAGTGAAGCGCTTCGCGCACCGCCATCGGTTCGGGGCTCGCCACGATGACGAAACCCACCTTCGGCTGGCGGAGCAGGGCGAAGGTTTCCTCGGCGCGCGTCCGGAACCCGCCGAGCACATCGTTGAACTCGGTGAAAAACACCGAGAGGTCTTCCAGAAACTGCGAACCCACGAACTTCGAGAGGCGCTTGAGCACGTACGAGCCGGTTCGGCCCACCACCGACCACCCCCGGCCGCCGCTGCTCTGCAGCTTGCGAAACCACTCGATGGCAGGGGAGTCGATGGCGCTCGTGAGCTTTTGTGGGGCGTCGAGGAAATCGAGCGCGTGCGCGGTGGGCGGCGTGTCGACGACGATCATGTCGAAGTCCGACTTTTCGTCGAAGTCCTGGAGCACGGCCATCGCCGCGTACTCTTGTGCTCCCGCCAACGACCCGGAGATTTGGGCGTATACGGGGTTTCGGAAGATCCGCGCCACCGCATCGGGATCCGTCGCGTAGCGGCTCACCACCTCGTCGAAGGCTCGCTTTTGGTCGAGCATCATCGCGTGGAGCTCGCCGCCGCGCGCGCTTCGGCCGGCCGAGTCGAGCATCTCGTCGGGTACGCGTTGGACGTCGTGCCCCAGCGCGTCGAGCCCGAGCGAGTTGGCGAGGCGCCGCGCGGGGTCGATGGTCAAAACGAGCGTCTTTCGCCCGCCGCGCGCGGCCTCGAGGGCGAGCGCTGCCGCCGTCGTCGTTTTGCCGACGCCGCCGGCGCCACAACAGACGAGGATCCTCTTCTCGGTGAGAATGTCTCGTAGCCCGTCAGCCAAGGCAGTGCTCCGAGCGCGCGCTTGTAGCACGCGTTACCATGTGCAAGCAATTCACGGCCACCGCGTGCTTACCGCGCACGGCGCTTGACGCTCCAATAACGGGATTTGCGACGGTTTCTCGCTCGCCGGCGCGCGCGCGGGCCCGGGGGCCGCTATACTGGCGGCCGTCATGCGCCGCGAATACATCGCAACGCGAAACGGACACGAGCTCACTGTGACCGTGCAGGCGCGCCGGGATGGGCGCTTCGTCGTCTCCGTGGGCGATCACGAGCAGGTGGTCGACGCCGGGCGCGTGCGGGCCGGGACGTGGTCGCTCCTCATCGAGGGCAGGTCCTACGTGGTCGATCTCGACGATCGAGCCCGGGCCACCGCGCTCATCACCGACAACACGGAGACGCCGATCGTCCTCGAGGACGCCCGCCGCAAGCGGCTCGCGCAGACGGTGGGCGGCGCCGCGGGCGGGGGCATGGATGTGGTCCGCGCGCCGATCGCCGGCAAGGTGGTCAAAGTCTTCGTCGAGGAGGGTGAGGAGGTGGAGGCCGGGCAAGCGCTCGCCGTCCTCGAGGCGATGAAGATGGAAAACGAGATCATCGCCGAGCGCCCAGGGCGCGTGGAGTCGGTTCACATCGCGGCGGGGGACTCGGTCGAGACCTCCCAGGCGCTCGTCGAAATCGCCGGCGAGTGAGCTACAGCGGAGCCCGAGGGTGCGCGAGGCCTCGGTGCTGGCACCTACGCCAGGTTCGCCGACGCAGCGCTCGGCCCACCGAGTCGTAGAATGGATGAGTCCCGCGTGCGAATGGCGTACAATTCGAGTGAAGGAGCGCGAGGCGCAGGTTTGTCATGGGCTCAGATTCCGAGCGCAGGGTTCCGCGGCGCGCCGGTAAGCCCGCGGCGCGCACCCCCTTGAGCGAAGCGCAGAGGCTCCGCTCGGAGGCCCTCGCGCGACTGCCCCTCAGGGCCCCGGCGCGCACGCCGATGCCGGACGCCGACACGCCCGCGTGGTTGCCCCAGTCCTCCGACCCGCTCGGCGCCGCACCGAGCGCCGCGGACCCGGCGGCCGCCGGCGGAAGCGATAGCAGACCGCGGGCCAGCCGGCTGTTGATCATCGGTATCTCCGCGGCGCTCTCGGCGCTGGCGCTCGTGGGCGCTGCAGAGATGTGGATCCCCGAGGTCCTGCCGTGGCGCGCGCCGGATGTCACAGACCGGCGCGCGGCCGCCGACGGACAGGCGGGGCGCGAATTGGGGGACGAGGCGCGGTCGGGCAGCGGCGGCGAGGCGGGGGCCGAGGCGGTCGCTGGCGCCGAGCACACCGGGCGCGCCGACCGAGACACG
>SLNH01000118.1 GCA_007133195.1 Nannocystineae bacterium
AAATGGCGGACGCCCTGGGAATGATCGAAGTACGCGGATTCGTCGGCATGGTCGAAGCTGCCGACGCCATGGTCAAGGCCGCCAAGGTCGAACTCGTGAGCTACGAGAAGACGGGCGGCGGTTACGTCACCGCCGTCGTGCGCGGCGACGTCGCGGCGGTGAAGGCCGCCACCGACGCTGGCCAGCGGGCGGCCGAGCGGATCGGCGAGGTGATCTCGGTCCACGTGATCCCGCGTCCGCACGCGAACATCGACCTGGCGCTCCCCCTCGGCCGGCAGGGCGAGGCCGCGAAGTAGGCCATGCTGCTCGGACGGGTCATCGGCACGGTGGTCTCGAGCCGCAAGGAGCCCACCTTAGACGGTCTCAAGCTCCTCGTTGTGCAAAGCTGCGACACGTCGGGCGAGGCAACGGGCTCGTCGGTCGTCGCTGCGGACGCCGTGGGGGCCGGCATGGGCGAAGTCGTCCTGTGCGCCTCCGGCAGCTCCGCGCGGCAGACCGAGGCGACGCATAACCGCCCGGTCGACGCCACAGTGATGGCCATCGTCGATCTCGTCGAGGTCGGCGGCGAGGAGCACTACCGTAAGTCGTGACGAGGGAGCGCCCGTGAACGGTCATCTCGACGAAGCTCGTATCGCCGACATCGTGGAGCGCGTGGTCGAGCGGCTCGGGGCGGGCGGCGGTAGGCCGCCCGCCGCGGCTCAGCCAGCGCCGGTTTCTGCCGCCTCGGGCGCAGACATTCCCCGCGGCACGCGCGGCGTTTACGCCGACGCGGAGGCGGCGGTGGCGGCGGCGCGGCGGGGCTTCGTCCAAAACGAACGCGCGCCGGTGGCGCTGCGGCGCAAGATGATCGCGGCCATGCGCGAGGTCACGCGCCGCCACGTGCCAGACCTCGCCCGCTTCGCCGTCCAGGAGACCGGACTCGGCCGCTACGAGGACAAGCTCGCAAAAAACGAGCTCGTCATCGAAAAGACCCCCGGCACCGAGATTTTGGCTCCGGTCGCGGCCACGGGGGACGACGGCCTCATGCTCACCGAGCGCGCGCCCTACGGCACGCTGCTCGCCGTGACGCCGTGCACCAACCCCACGGAGACCGTGCTGAACAACGCCATCGGCATGGTGGCCGGCGGCAACTCGGTCGTGTTCAACGTCCATCCCGCAGCGGCCAAGACCTGCAACTGGCACGTCCACTTGCTGAACGAGGCCATCATGGCCGCCGGCGGGCCGGCTGACGTCGTCACGTCGGTGGAGACGCCGACGGTCGACAGCGCTCAAACGCTGATGAGCCACCCCCACATTCGGCTCGTGGTGGTCACCGGCGGGCCTGGCGTCGTCAAGCAGGCGATGGCCTCGGGGAAAAAGGTCATCGCCGCCGGGCCGGGAAATCCACCCGCCGTGGTCGACGAGACGGCCCACCTGGACAAGGCGGCCGAGGCCATCGTGAGGGGCGCTTCGATCGACAACAACATCATCTGCACCGCCGAGAAGGAGATCGTCGCGGTCGACGCGGTGGCCGATGAGCTCCTGCGGCTATTGCAGGGCAGGGGCGCGCTCGTTTTGAGCGACCGCCAAGTGCGACAACTCGAGGGCGTAATCTTGGAGGGCGAGCACACGAACAAGAAGTTCGTCGGCAAAGACGCCTCGGTGATCGCCGAGCAGATCGGCCTTCGCGGCCACGGCTCCGATCTCAGGCTGCTCGTTTGCGACGTCGACGAGGGACACCCGTTCGTGCAGCACGAGCTCCTCATGCCGGTGATCGGGCTCGTCCGGGTGCGCGACGCCACCGAGGCGATCGCAACGGGCGTGCGCGTCGAGCACGGGTTTCACCACACCTCGACGATCCACTCGCAGAACATCGACAACATGGCCGCGATGGCGCGGGTGTGCAATACGTCGATCTTCGTGAAAAACGACTGCAACCTCGCCGGCCTCGGGCTAGGCGGCGAGGGCCATACGTCGTTTACGATCGCGAGCCCCACCGGCGAGGGGCTCACCACCGCGCGTCACTTCACGCGCGAGCGCCGGTGCACGCTCAAAGAGGCGTTCCGGTTCGTGTGAGCGCAGGGAGAGCGGCTGTGCGCGCCGGCGAAATGCCCGCCCTGGGCGTGCTCGAGCTGTCCCTGATCGCACGCGGCGTCGTCGTCACCGATGCCGCGCTCAAGAAGGCGCCGGTATCGGTCCTCGCCTCCCGCCCCGTGTCCGGCGGCTATTTCTTGATCGTGTTCCGAGGGGACGTCGCCGAGCTCGAAGAGTCCATGGCCGCCGCGCGCGAGCGGGCCGGCGAAGGGCTAAGGGACTGGCTGCTCCTCCCCTACGCGGAGCCGCAACTCTGGCCGCTCGTGCCGGAGCCGGCGCGCGCGGCGGGTTGGCAGGACGATGACGGCGCCGAGTCCGTGGCCGTGGTGGAGACGGCCACCGTATCCGCCGCGCTCGGCGCTGCCGACGCCGCGGCCAAGACGGCCGACATCGTTTTGCGCGACATGCAGCTCGCCTCCGGCATCGCCGGCAAGGCCTTCTTTTCCATGACGGGGATCCTCAGCGACGTCGAGGCGGCCGCGGAGGCGGCCCGGGCGCACGCCGGTGAGCGCCTGCTGTCGCTCGAGATCGTCGCGAGCCCGGTGGACGAGGTCCGCGGTCAGCTCATCTGGTGAGCGAAAAGGGCCCGAGATGGCCCCCCCTCACGACTCGCCCCTCGAGATGGTCACCGACTCCAGCACCACGTCCTCGGCGGGTTTGGAGCTGTTGGGCGCTTCCTTCTCCACGCGGGCGATCTCCTCGACGACGTCCACGTTGTCGCAGCGTCCGAAGATGCTGTAGTCGCCGTCGAGCCGGGGCTGGGCCGTCTCGGTGATGAAAAACTGGCTCCCGTTCGTATCGGGGCCCGCGTTCGCCATAGACAGCGTGCCGGGCTCATCGTGGCCGAGGTCCTCGGAGACCTCGTTGTCGAACTGATAGCCCGGCCCGCCGCGACCCTCACCGAGCGGATCGCCGCCCTGGATCATGAACTCGGGGATCACGCGGTGGAAGATCGTGCCGTCGTACAGCGGGTCCTCGCGGATCTCGCCGGACTCGGGATCCTGCCAGGGCTTCATTCCGCGCGCGAGGCCCACGAAGTTCGCGACGGTCATCGGGGCCTCGTCTTCCAGTAGCCGGCACTCGATGGTCCCCATGCTCGTTTCGAACGTCGCCATGAGCGGGCCGTCGCCCTCGAGATCGGCGGTGTATTCTTCGAGGTCGGCGGCGGTTGGCGGCTCGGGCGCGGGCCCGTCGTCACCATCGTCGCCATTTTCATCTCCGGTCTCGTCCTCGCCGGGGGTGTCGCCCTGCTCGGCGACCTCGTCGTCTTGGTCCGCCTCGTCTTGTTGGTCACAGCCCGGCGCCGCCCAAAGGAGCGCGCCGGACAGCACGAGCCATGTCGCGTTTCGCGGGTCGATCCGAATCGTCACGGTACCTCCTTCGTTTCGGAGCGGAGATTATCGGCAAACCGGGCCTCACGAAAGGGCCGGGCGCCCGTGTCGGCCGCTGCCGGGCCCATCGCCCCGCGCCTGCGCGCTCGCGGGCCGGGAGCTTTTCCGTGCGGCTGCTCGCCGCCGGCGTGGGGCCACGTCCCAGCCGAGCTTGCCCTCGCGCCCGCCCGCGGCCCCGTCCGCTAACAGCGGCGGGAATTGTCCCGGCGGGCGGCGCGTTTCGGCCCGGGCTGGTCGTGCGCGGGCATGGTTCCAAAGCCGCGGTGGCTTTCGCGGTTTGGCTGGCAAACGCCGGGAGAATCTGCAAAACTCACCCGGGCCGGCGCGCGCCCGTTTCGCCCGAAGGTTATGCAGGTCTACATCAAGAAGTATTTCTGGACCCTCGGCATCGTCGTCACGGTGGTCTGCGCGATCCTCGCGGCCCGCGGGGTCAATCACATCGTCGAGGCGAAGTACCTGCTTGACGATGGCGAGAGCGAGCGGCCCACCCCCGAGCCCGCCCCGGCGAGCCAAGACACCGACGGCAGCGAGCTCGACAGGTCAGGCGAGCCCCTCGCTGATCGAAACATCTTCTGCTCGACGTGCCAGCCCCCGGAGCCGGAGATCGAGGAGCCCGAGATCGAAAAGGATCCCGACCGGGTCCCGACGACCGATCTTCCCCTTCAGCTCGTGGCGACGAGCGTCGGCGCCTCCCCCTCGATCTCGTTCGCCACGATTCGCAATACCGAGTCCAACCGGGAGGGCGCGTACTGGGTGGAGCAGGAGATCCCCGATGCGGGTGAGATCCTGCGCGTGACCGGGCGCTACGTGGATTTCATCAATGACGACGCAGAGCGCGTCGAACGGATCTCCCTCGTGGAGGACGAGGACGATACGGCGCAGCGCGAGGCGGCGGCGCGCGAGCGCCGGGAGCGAGCCCGCGAGGCGCGTGCCTCTCGCAGCCGGGATGGTGACGGCGACGATATCGATTCGATGATGGACCAGGGGATTCGCGAGACGGGGGAAAACTCCTATGAGCTCGATCGCGAGCTCGTAGACCAGGTACTCAGCGACCCCTCCCAGGTCGCGCGTGGCGCGCGCATCGTCCCGGCCGTCCAAGATGGCGAGTCTCAAGGCTTTAAGCTCTACGCCATCCGCCCGAACTCGATCTTCGCCAAGGTGGGCCTCAATAACGGCGACACGATCAGGGAGATCAACGGGTTCGAGCTCTCGAGCCCCGACAGAGCGCTCGAGGTGTACCAGCGGGTGCGAAATGCGAGCAATCTCGAGGTCGAGGTGGAACGGCGCGGCGAGCGGATGACGCTCGACTACAGCATCCGCTGAGCTCGGCGGGGAGGGGGCGGCGTCGCAGCGGACGCGCCGCCGCGGCGCGCGCGGGCGGCCAGGCGTCGGGGCGCCGAGCCCTCGCGCGGTCGCCAGGCCAAAGGTGTGCGTCAATGCGCCGCGCCCCGCATGAAATTCCGTGTACTTACACAGGAGGCGCGCGGCATGCCGGCCCCCCCGCTAGCCGGTTCGCGCCGTGCCCCGATGGCACAGGGTGCCGCGAGCGCACACGGGTCTTTGACAAATTGTCGTGACCCGTCACGATTGTTGCCACCTTGGCACCGGGCGTCGCGCGGGGACGCGACGGCTCATTTGTAACCTGTCGAAATATAACGATTTATTTTTGCTGTCAGCTGGCATTGGGTTTGTATGGCGTCCGGCCCCAGAGGAAAGCCGAGATGCCGCATGCCCTTCCGGCCGATATTGCCTACGCGATGGCCCGCGAGACGGACAAACCACAATCTGGATCCGACGGCACCGAGTCGATGCCCGACAGCGCGGTCCTGGTCGTAGACGACGAGCAGTCGATCCTCGACTCGCTCTCGAAGGTGTTACGGCGCGAGGGCTTCGAGGTGGTCACCGCGACCGGCGGTGACGAGGCGCTCGAGATCCTTCGCAGCCGGCGCATCGGCGTCCTCGTCACCGATCTCATGATGCCCAAGGTCACCGGGATGGATCTCCTCAAGGCGGCCAAGACGGTCTCGCCCGAGACCGAGGTCGTGCTGATGACCGCTTACGGCACGGTGGAGACCGCGGTCAAAGCGATGAAGGAGGGCGCCTACGACTTCGTGACCAAGCCGCTCAAGCGCCCGCACGTCGTGCGCATCGTGCGAAACGCCCTCGAGAAGCAGTCGCTCGTGGTCGAAAACCGGGCCCTTCGCGCCAAGCTGGCAGAGAAGCGGCAGCGCACGATCATCGGCACCTCGCTCGCGTGGCGCCGGACCATGGACATGGTCATGCAGGCCGCCGCGAGCGAGGCGAGCCTCCTTCTGCTCGGCGAGAGCGGGACCGGAAAGGAGCTCCTCGCGCGCGCGATCCACGAAAACAGCCCGCGGGCGAGCGGCGCCTTCGTGCCCATCAACTGCGCGGCCATCCCCGAGTCGATCCTCGAAGCGGAGCTTTTCGGGTACGAAAAGGGCGCGTTTACGGGGGCCACCGCGCGGCGCGAGGGGCGGTTCGAGGCGGCCAGCGGCGGAACGCTGTTCCTCGACGAAATCGGGAATTTGTCGAGCCATGTCCAGGTCAAGCTGTTGCGCGTTTTGCAAGAGGGGGAGATCGAGCGACTCGGCGCCGCGGGGAAGGCTCGACGCATCGACATCCGGCTGATCGCAGCCACCAACGTGGACCTCGCGAAGGCGGTGCGCGAGGGGGCGTTCCGCGAGGACCTCTACTATCGCCTCAACGTCGTTCCGGTCGAAGTTCCACCGCTCAGGGAGCGGCGAGAGGACATCCCTCTCCTCGTGCAGCACTTCGTGCAGCTTTACGCCGACAAGAACAACAAGGCGATTACCGGCTGCTCGAGGCGCGCCACGCAGCTGCTTTGCGACTACGCGTGGCCGGGCAACGTCCGCGAGCTCGAAAACGCGATCGAGCGCGCGGTGGTCCTGTCGAGGGAGTCGACGATCGACGAGGACGATCTACCCCGTGAGGTGCGGGACGCGGTGGCGCTGGGAATCGACACGCCCACGCTTTCGTTCCCCGTGGGGACTCCGCTTAGCGAGATCGAGATGCGAGTCATCCGCGAGACGCTTCGGCACACCCGCGGCGACAAGCGGCTCGCCGCCAAGCTCCTCGGGATCGCGACGCGCACCATCTACCGCCGGCTCGAGGCGCGAGGCGAGGAGCAATCCCCGGCTTTGCCCGAGGAGGGGGAAGCGTAGTGGCGGGCGGAGCGGGCACCCAGACTCATCCCAACTGAGAGCTCTCATGGAAAAACGCATGAGCATCGAGCGTTCCACTGTTAATGCCACGACGCCGTCGCGCCGCCTCGCGGCCTGCGGGCGCGCGGGCGTGTTCCTCCTCGTCGTCGCCGTCGTCGCGGCCACACCGCTGTCGGCGGCGGCCCAAGACGACCCGGAGCTCGGCGTTCCGGAAGACCTGGTCGCCGACGAGACGCTGTACAGCTGCGGCCAGGCGGAAGGGCCCATCGCCGTCAACCTCAAGCCCGAAGTCGAGCTCGAGGAGCTCATCACGTGGGCGATGGGTTTTACCTGCCGGAACTTCGTCTATTCCTCGGGCGTCGGGGATCGCTCCGCCCAGGTGACGGTGATGGCCCCGGAGCGGATGCGGCCGGCGCAGGCGTGGCGCCTGTTTTTGATCTCCCTTCAGAGCATGGGCCTCACGGTCGTGCCCAAGGGGAACGTGCTCGAAATCGTAGAGGCGCCGCAGGCCAAAGAGCACGCCATTCCGCTCAACCTCCGCGGCCGCTCGAGCGGGGCCGAGCAGGTGGTGCGCGTCGTGTTGCGGCCCGAGCACCTGTCAGCCGATGATCTGGCCTCCGTGCTGTCTCAGCTCACGTCGAGCGACGGCGAGGTTCAGCCCGTGAGCAACGCGAACATCGTGGTGCTCACGGACTACGGGAGCCACGTGTCGCAAATGACCGACCTGGCCGCCGAGGTGGACCAGGCGGGGCACGGCGAGGGCCTGTACATGATCCCGGTCCAGCACGCTGACGCCGCCGATCTCGCCGCCAAGATCGAGGAGATTCTGGGCGA
>SLNH01000438.1 GCA_007133195.1 Nannocystineae bacterium
CGGACGCAGGGCGCGGCCGACTCCGCGCGGCGCTCGCGCGCGTTCAGCGGGCGTCGGCCGTGGCCGGCTCGGCGCTGCCGCTCGCGGCGAGCCGAGGACTAATCCGCGGCGACTGTTCCTCCGCAGGCTTTCGCGCGACGTACCACGTGTGGCCCGCCTGCTCGGCGATGCGCTCGAAGTAAAAGCCCACCGACAAGAGCCTGCGCACGAGGGGCTCGAACTCGTGGATCCGGCGCCTAAACCGCGGATCGGTGGGCCAATTGCGCCACTGCTTGACCCCGGCCGCGTAAAGGCCCCGGCGCACGATGGACGCCGCGGGAGACAGTCTGGTTTTGGGCATGCTCTCCAGCTCGAAGATGAACTGCCCACCCGGCCGCAGGAGGCGGAAGGCGTCGCGCGCGTACTGCGCGATGTCCTCGACGTCCAAGAAGACGAACACGCAGTGCGAAAACACCACGTCGAAGGTCGAGGGCGTCTGGAGGGAGAGTCCCCGCCCGTCTATCACTTCGAAGCGGACGTGGTCATAGGGGTTTTTTTGTCTCGCCTGCTCGATGTACCAGGGCGAGACATCGACGCCCACGACCTCTTTGGCGCGCTCGGCGAGCGCGAACACGAGCCGCCCGATCCCGCACCCGATCTCGAGGACGGATGTGTCGCTTCCGACCTGCATCCCCGTCTTTTCGACGGTGGTCTCCATGACCTCGCGCCCGATGCGAAGCGCGCGATCCCAGTCTTTGCCTTCGTCGAGGTTGCGATCGATGAGCTTGAAGCCGTGCCGGGGAGCTTCGTCGCTCCAAAACGCTTCTGGGGAGGGGCGCTTGAGCATAGTTTGAACCGGATGCGTGAGTGGGTGGAGTCGTTGCAGGCGGCGCCGAAAACGCCTAGCTCGCTTCCCCGGCCTCCGCGCCCGCGGGCGGGACAGCGCGCGAGCGGCGGACACGGGGCGGCGATGTCTAAGAGGTTGATGCCGCCGGGCCGAAGAGGGGGCCAAGTTATTGGCCCTTCCTGGCAGGCTCGGTTTGCGGTTTCGGGTGGCTTCCCTTGCGGCCTCCCCGGCCCGTGCGGCGTCGGTGGCCCGGTCGGTTGCACGGCTCGTGCCGCATCGAAACCGCGCGAACCTAGGCGCTGACGAGCGAGCGCGAGCCGAACGCGCGCCGGATCTTTTCGCGGGGCAGCGAGAGATTCCCCAGCCGCAGGTTGTGGCCAAAAAAGCGGCCGCGGCGTCGCGATGCACCACGCGAGTGACGCCCACAGCGCGCGGCGCCGCGGCGGCGGATCCGGATTGGGTGAGCGTCCGTCCCGGCGGCGTCGCGCGCGCGGGGCCGGGGCCGTCCGCGGCGGCGCCGATGCGAGGGCGGCGCTACGACTCGATCCGCGCGTGACGCTCGATCACGAAGAAACTTACGGGAACCCGAAGCGGACCGACCGCGTAGTACGCCTTGCCCAAAAACAGGTCGGGATTTTCCGCGCCCACTTGCACGATGTAGTCCCGCAGCCCGCGGCTCGGATCGAGGCGCAGGTTTCCCCCGGCGCCGTAGTCCAGCAGCGCCGCGTGCAGATAGGCGTTATCGCGCGAGGTGGCCTCTACGCGGGTTACGCGAAAGAAGCCGAAAGCGGCCTGCGCCCGCGCTCCGGGTTTGAGCAGCCACGGACCCCGCGTGCGGTTTTGCACGACCGCTCGGTTGTAGCCAAGCACGTCGGCTCCCTCGCGGTAAAAACCCTTGATGAACTTCTTGATGCCGAGGGCGTGAGCCCAGACGGGCACGTTGACCCCCCGAAACTCCCAGCCCGCGAGGCTCCCGATTTCGGGGCGAGCGCCGCGGAGGAACGCGCGCTCCAGCTCGGCGCGGGATTTTCCCTCCAGCTCGTAAAACGCGACGCTGGCGGAGTCGGGGTGCGGGCGTCCCCGGCGGTGGCCCTCGCTTATCGTTCCGTCCATGTCTCTATCGCGTGCTGGGCGTTTCGCGTCGCGAGCGCCTGCACCGTCTCCGCCGGATTCACCCCGATGGGGGACGGGAACAGGCTCGCGTCGCAAATCATCAGGCGGTCGCTATCGTAGACCCAGCCGAAGCTGTCGCAAACAGCTTCGCTGCGATCTTTGCCCATGCGGGCCGTACCCATGAGGTGCACGGTCACGACTTCCATCGCCGACTTGGGGATCCGCCGCGGATCGAGCGCGTCCAGGTCGGCCCTGTCTCGAATCTCGCCCACGCCTTCGAAGGGGGGCAAGATGCGGCGCGCGCCCGACTCGAGGAGCAAGTCGCAAAGCAGCCTCACGCCGCGCACGATCTGGTGGGCGTCGCGATCGCCTAGCTGATACGTCGCGAGCGGCCATCCGCCCGGGCCGGTGAGGAGGCGCCCGACCGAAGTGTCCTCGACGAGGACGCCGGCGACGAGGGTGCGGGCATAGTCTTGCAACAGCTCGCCGAGCTCGGCGCCGTAGCGGGGCACGCTCATGGCGAGCACGCCGGGCGGGAGATTGATGGCGGCGAACAAAAGCCCCTCGTCTTCGAACTCGCGCACCTGATAGGCCTGGTGGACGCCCTCCCAGCCGCGCACGTCCTCGTCGTAGACGGCGACGACCTTGGCGTTGGGATGGAGGCTCAAATTCCGGCCTAGCTGCCTGGACGGCGCGCGAAACCCGGAGCGGGTGAGGAGCGCGGGGCTCTGCGTGGCCCCCGCGGCCAGGATGACGAGATCCGCCCGGATCTCGAGCTTCTGCGCGCGGCGGGCGCGCCGGGGGCCGGCGACCTTTCCCTCGATGCCGACCGCGCGCTTGCCGTCGCGGAGGATGCGCGTAACCCTGAGCCCGGAGATCACCCGCGCGCCGAAGTGAAGGGCGCGCGGGAGGTAGCTCACGAGGGCCGATTGCTTCGCGCCCGTGGGGCAGCCGAACGCACAGTTGTTGCTCCCGGGGCAGTGAAGTTGGCCGCGCAGGTTGGGGATGACATCCCATCCCTTTCGTTCGGCGCCGAGCCGCAAAAGCTCGCTGTCGCGGCCGATGCTCTCCTCGTCCTGGTGGCTCACGTGGATGCGCCGCTCCACCCGATCGAAGTAGGGCTCCATGTCCCGCATGCGGATCCGGTCTACGCCCGACCGGCGATGCCAGTCCTCGAGGACCCGCTCCGGAGTCCGCCACGACATCCCTCCGTTAATCACCGTGGAGCCCCCCACGGTCCGCCCCTCCTGATAAAGGATCGGGGGGTTGCCCAGCGCCATGGTGGCTCCGCCGTCGCGGTAAAGCGAGCTCACCATTTGCGAAGGCTCGGCGGTGAAGTCGCCCGTTTCGCGGTATCCGCCCTCCTCCACGACCACCACGTCGAACCCGGCCTCGGCGAGCTCGGCGGCCGCGGTCATGCCGCCCGCGCCGGATCCGATGACGACGACGTCGCAGCGGCGAAGGTCGGGCGGCCAATCGGCCGCGTCCTCGCCGCGCGAGACGCCCGGTGGGAGCGCGGCGGCCCGCTTCGTCTCACCTGCGCCGGGCGTCATGATTCACGCTGGCTGTTGAAAACGGGCAGGGGATCGGGCTTCGCCAGGGCCGCTTCGTGGGCGCGGACTTCCGGCGCATAGCGAGCCAGCCTCCGCGTCTTGGCGCGGGCGATCCACGCCTCGGGGGTGTAATTGAGAGCTTCCTTCATTTCGGGCATCTCGTAGCAGGCGAGGCACAGCAGGCCCTTTGCGTTTTTGGCCAGCTCGCGGCGCAGGAGGAGCCGGCTCGTCCACCACCTTTGGAAGTAAGCCTCCGCCTGCGCGGGGGACAGCGCGCTCGCGGGTTTGCCGCGATGCGCCGGGTCGAGCAGGGCGCCCGCTTCATAGGCGGCGAGCCCGGCGAACAGCCCCGCGCGCATCGGCCCAGGCAGCGCCGCGAGGACGGTTTCGACCCGGGCTACGATCCCCGGCTCGAGCCCGAGCTCGGCGGCTTCGGGCGGGCACACCACCCGGGCGAGGCTCTCGAGGAGCTTCCTGATCCGCGCCGGGAGGTGGCGGCGTGCTGGCCATTCCGCTCCGGCGGTCATCCCGGCGACTCCGCGGAGGCCAGTAGCCTTCGGTCGTGAGCCTCGAAGTGCGCGCGCGCGATGGCGAGCGCGGCGCCCGGATCGCCAGCTTCGATCGCCGCGAACAGGCGATCATGAGTCTCGAGGTAGTCCTCGGGCGGGGCGATGAAGTCGGAAAACGAGCGCGAAAGCTCCTCGAAAACTGAGCTCAGGCGATTGAGTAGCCACAGCGCCGGGAGGAAGTCGGCCGCCTCCACCAGGCCGCGGGTGACTTCGAAGTCGGCGGCCGCGTAGGCCGCACCGTCGTGTCTTCGCGCCCACGCCTGGCGAGCGGCGCTCCGCGCGGCGGCGGTGCCCCCGGCTGGGATCCGCTCGCTCACGAGGGAGATGATCTCGTAGACCATCGACCGCCGCAGAACGAGCGCATCGGCGAGCACGCGAATCGGCTTGGGCTCTCCAGGAGCGCCGCCGTGGCGCAGGTAAGCGGGCAATACCTCGACTGACCATTCGCGACGCGGCCTCACGACGAGTCCGGACCCGCGGCGCGCCTCGATGAGCTGCCAGGCTCCGAGGCGGCGGAGCGCTTCTCGGAGGGTGGGTCGGCTCGCGCCGAGCTCCCGAGCGAGATCGCGTTCTGGCGGGAGCTTTTCGCCGGGCGGATAGGTCCCCGCAACGATCGCCGCGAGCAGGGACTCGAACGCGGATTGCGCCGCGCCGCGGTCTTTTTGGTCGGGCGGCGATGCGTGGGCGGTTTGGGACGTTTGCGGCATGGCGTTTTGTGCGGCGGCAAGCCGGGGCTGGCGCGCGCGGATGATCGCGTCGTCGCCTTTGGTCAGACCAATTTACTGAACCCCGCCGCGCCGGGCAAGCTGGTGCGCCACGGCTTCCCTAAGCTACCTGGATCAAAGCGCTCGTGGAAGCTCTAGGCGCAGGTGGTCGGCTTGACTGCGCCCCCGGCGGGGCCTACGGTTCAAAGCCATGACGAAGGCCAAGACCGGTACCGACCAACCCGTCGAAATCCCGGATGTCATCCCGCTCCTACCGCTCCGCAACTCCGTTCTGTTCCCCGGATCCATCATCCCCATTGACGTGGGCCGCAAAAAGTCCGTGCGGCTCGTCGAGGACGCGATCTCCGCGGAGAGGCCGGTCATTGGCATTCTCACCCAGCGCGAGGCAAGGACCGAGGATCCGGCCCAAGATGACATGTATGGGGTGGGCTGCGCCGCGCGCATCCTCAAGGTCATCAAGCTCGCCAAGGATAACTTCTCGGTCATCCTGCAGGGCGTATCCCGGTTCAAGGTAGGCGAGTTCGAGGGGACGGAGCCGTTCATCACGGCCACGGTCGAGTCGATCCCCGATCCCACGGGGTCGGACGTGGAGCTCGACGCGCTGGTGATGAACCTCAAAGACATCGCCAAGCGAGTGGTCAAGCTCATGCCCGAGCTCCCCAAGGAGGCGGGCGCGCTGGTCGACAGCGTCAACGAGCCGGGGCACCTTGCCGATCTCGTGACGTCCAACCTCGAGCTCGAGGTCTCGGAGAAGCAAGACATCCTCGAGACCTTCGACCTCAAAACGCGGATGCGGAAGGTCTTACAGTTCCTGTCGCGCCAGCTCGAGGTGCTCAAGGTCAGGGAGCGGATCAACACCCAGGTGCAGGAGGAGATGGGGCGGAATCAGCGCGAGTACGTGCTCCGCCAGCAGCTCAAGGCGATCAAGGACGAGCTCGGCGAGCTCGACGAGGGCGGCACCGACATCGAGGACTTCAAGGACAAGATCGCCGAAGCGAAGATGCCGGAGGAGGCGGAGAAGGCGGCCCTCAAGCAGTATGAGCGGCTCAAGGGCATGCAGCCCTCCTCGGCCGAGTACACCGTCACCCGCACCTACCTCGAGTGGCTCGTCGATATCCCCTGGTCCTACAGCACGGAAGACCACATCGAGCTCGACGAGGTCCGCCGCGTCCTCGACGAAGATCACTACGACCTCGAGAAGGTGAAAAAGCGCATCGTCGAGTACATGGCGGTGCGTAAGCTCAAGGACGACAAAAAGGGACCGATCCTCTGCCTGTCGGGACCGCCGGGCGTCGGTAAGACGTCGCTCGGGAAGTCGGTCGCGCGCTCGATCGGACGCAAGTTCGTGCGCGTGTCGCTCGGGGGCGTTCGCGACGAAGCCGAAATTCGAGGCCACCGGCGCACCTACGTCGGCTCGCTGCCCGGCCGCATCATCCAGGGCATCAAGAAGGCCGGCACGAACAACCCGGTTTTCGTGCTCGACGAGATCGACAAGCTCGGCCACGACTTCCGCGGTGACCCTTCATCGGCGCTTCTCGAGGTCTTGGACCCTGAGCAGAACAACGCGTTTTCCGACCACTACCTCGAGGTACCGTTCGATCTATCGAAGGTGATGTTCATCGCCACGGCGAACATGATCGATCCGATCCCCTGGGCGCTCCGCGACCGGCTCGAGACCATCGAGCTGCCCGGCTACACGCGGCAGGAAAAGCAGCACATCTCGCGCATCTTCCTCGTGCCCAAGCAGATCGAGGAGCACGGGCTGAAATCCGAGCAGGTGGAGATCTCCACGGACGCGGTGCTGGAGGTGATCGACTCCTACACGCGCGAGGCCGGGGTGCGGAACCTCGAGCGAGAAATCGGAAGCATCTGCCGCGGGGTGGCCGTCAAGGTGGCCGAGGGCTCCGCGGCGGACAAGGAGGTCATCGGCGCCGAGGAGGTCTCGGAGTATCTGGGACCGACCAAGTTCGTGAGCGAGGTTGCGGAGCGCACGTCGGAGCCCGGCGTCGCCACCGGGTTGGCGTGGACGTCGGTGGGCGGCGACATCTTGTTCGTCGAAGCCACGCGCATGCCCGGGAAAGGGAAGCTCACGCTCACCGGCCAGCTTGGCGACGTGATGAAGGAGTCGGTGACGGCCGCGCTGTCGTTCGTGCGGAGCCGCGCCGGCCAGCTCGGCATCGAAGAGTCGAACTTCATCGAGACCACCGATATTCACGTGCACGTGCCGGCGGGGGGCATCCCGAAGGACGGTCCTTCGGCCGGCGTCACGATGTACACGGCGCTCGTGTCGCTGTTTCTCGGCGTCCCCGTCCGCCCCGACGTGGCGATGACGGGTGAGATCACGCTGCGCGGGAACGTCCTGCAGGTCGGCGGCATCAAGGAAAAGCTCCTCGCCGCGCACCGGGCCGGCATCACCCGGGTCATCATCCCCGAGCGCAGCGTAAAGGACCTGGTCGACGTCCCGGAGGAGATCCGCAACGACATCGAAGTGATTCCGGTCAAGCGGATGGATGAAGCGCTGCTTTACACCCTGCGCGAGGTGCCAGACGGGCTGCGCGAGCTCGCCGCTCAGCCGGAGGGCTCGGCCGACGGTGAGCCGGGGAAGGAGCCTCCCGCGCCTGAGCCCACCTCGGGTGACGATTCGGAGCAGCCGCGCGCTTAGCGCCGGTTTCACCGGCGAGCTCTCATC
>SLNH01000304.1 GCA_007133195.1 Nannocystineae bacterium
CACGCGATGTGGCTCGCCCGATCGAATCATGACGCCTGGGTCGAGGCACTAGTTCGTTCGCCATGATCTTACACTGGTCTGAAATCGCCCTGTTAAGCGCGCTCGTCGTCGCGCTCGTGGTCGCGGGCGTGCGCGTTTTCATCGGGCCGAGCCTTACCGACCGGGTGATCTCGCTCGACCTCCTCGCCATCGCGGGCGTAAGCCTGATGTCTGCCGCGGCTATCACGTTCGACCAAACCGCGTTTCTCGACGTCGCGCTCCTCTTGGCGCTCATCGCCTTCATCAGCACCGCCGCGTTCGCGCGGTATCTCGAGAAGAGTAGCGAGTCCTCATGATCGACACGGCGCTCGCCATTACCACGATCGCCCTCGCCTGGATCGGCGCGGCCTTCGTCGTCCTCGCCGCGATCGGAATCGTCCGCATGCCGGACATCTTCTCGCGGCTGCAGGCCTCCAGTAAGGCGGCCACCCTGGGCGCGGCCTGCCTGGCCGTGGCCGTGGCGCTGCACTTTCAAAGCGCGGAGGTGGCCATCCGCGCGGTGGTCCTGATCGGCTTTTTGTTCCTTACCGCGCCCATCGCGGCGCACCTGCTCGTGCGCACGGGCTACCTCACGGGCGTGCCGCTCGCCGAGGAAACCGTCCTCGACGAAGCGAGAGAGCACTTCGAGGCGGAGCACGAGGCGGCCGCGGAGGCGCGATCGCGCTCCGCCGGCGGCCGCGACGATACCTGATCGCCGCAGCCGGCGACGCCCCAGGCTCGGTGACGCCGAGCGACCCTCGCCGGTCAGCTCACTTCGTCCGCCCGGCAGCTGTCCTGCCAGCGGCGCACCGCCTCTTCCTTGACCGGTCCCACGATCTCGGCGACGGCGTCTAGTTCGTCTGCTTCGGCCTCAGAGACGAAGACCTCGCTCGGGCACAGCACGAACGCGAGCACGTCACGCGCGCTTTTCGGATCCGGGGACACCCCAGACGAGTAGATCTCTCGCATGAGCGCAGGCTAGGGCCCGGGATCCAGTGAGGCAAATTTTTTGCAGCTTTGAAAACGAAGGGCCACCTCCGGCCCTGCCGTGCCCGCGTCCCCGCGCAAGGGCACCCCCGTCGCCCCGCCGATCGGCCACGGCGCCGCCCGCCAGTGCGGTCAGGATTCCGCCGCGTAGCTCATCGACATGCCCTCGACGGCGATCTCCACCCGCACCTGCTTGATCTCCTCGCTGGACGCGTCGCTCTTGTCGGGAGCCACGTCGGCGAGATCGATCCCGGTGAGCTCGATCGTGCACAGATCCCGCCCCTCGTGATCGTGCATGGTGATGCTACCGGTGAGCCGCTCGGCGCCCTGGGGCTCGCCGTCGATCACGTGCTTTTCGAAGTGCTCGATCAAGGGCCACGCGTCGACCTCGGGCACCGAGAACGTGAGATTCGGAATCTCCAAGATGCCCGGCACGCGCAGCGGCTCGCGGAGATTCCCGGCGTGATAGCTGAGAATCTCCTGGGTGAGGGAGAACCCCTCGACCTTGGTGACGCGACGGCAGGCGTCCTCGAAATGGTCGATGGAGAACGAAAAGTTCGCCGGCGTCCACAGCTTCTGCTCGACGCTGCCGACGTGGGGCTCGAGGGAGCGCAGCGACCCCCGCTCGAAGCGCAGGTTCTCCGGGGCGATCGTGACCGACATCGTGCACGGACTGTTGTCGGTTGCATCCAGCGTCGGGAACTTCACCTCGCTGATGAGCGCGTCGTAAAACTCGCGACGCGCGCGCTCTTTGTAGTGAAAGTCAGCCGCGACGATCGCGCCGCTCTTCCGCTCGACCTCTCCGGCGAAGAACGCCTCGATCCACTTGTAAAAGCCCGGGGACATCGACATCCCCACCTCGATGGTGATGTCCTCATGGCTCGGCTTGCTGAGCTGGCGGAGAATCGCCGCGCTCCCTCCGGCGCGGTAGGTGAGTACCTCCGCCTTGATGCCGCCACCGTCCACGGAGCGAAAGAAGCCGGCGACCTCCGACTCGTCGAGCTCGAGCATGAAATGAGCGGCGCTATAGGCTCGTCGCGTCTCTTGCGTGGTCATGTGTCCGTACCGGGGTGTGCGCAGCGCCCCAAGCGACCTGTCCGCGGCTGGCAACGGGCAATAGGGGGCGCCGGGCGATCCTCACGCATGATACGTTACCCTGGCGCGGATTCTTCCCTCGACCCCGCGGGCCTCGAAAACGCCGATGGCGAAGTCCAAGCGAAAGCGCAACTCCAAAACCAAGCGCGCTCGCGGCGGGAAGGGACAAGCCGCGCGAAGATCCGGCGGCTCCCCGCGCCGGGACTACGCCGCCGCGAGCGGAGCCGGCGGGGGCAGCAAGACGAGTGGGGCGAAAGGCGGCTCCGATCCTGTTCCCGACACCGAGTCGGGCTCGGCCCAAGCGCGCGGGGCGAAGGACTCGCCCGCCAAAGCGGCCGGCTCGGGGCACGAGCAGAGCGCCCCTCCGGCGCAGGCGAAGGCCGCTGACCAAACCGAGTCCGAGCCGCCTTCGCCGCCCGCCGCCGCGGCGAAACCGCGCGATCCCGGCCCTCCCGACGAGCCGAAATCCCCACCTCCCGCAGACCTCCCCGAAGCGGTGGCCCGCGATCGCGCATCCACGGAGGCACTGGCCACCGAACCCGAACAAGATCCGGACGCGGGCGCCCGCGATGCCGCGCCGGCCACGTCGCCTAGCGCGGCGCCGGGCGCCGGCTCCGCGGCGGGCGAACCTTTGCTCGCGGGCCCGGAGAGTCGCCGCGCCCGGTGGTGGTCGCTGCTCCGCAGGCGGAGGCGCCGCGAGCCAGGTTTTCCCCCGCGCGGCGCCTTCCTAAAGGGCGCCCTCATCGGTGCCACGGTCGGGATTCCAATCTTCGCCGCGCTCACCTACTCGCTCACGCTCACCGGCATGCGGGGCTTCCCCGTCTCGTTCGAGCGCGTGTTGTTCCTCGTCGCCACGTTCGCGGGTCTCCCCCTGGTCCTCACGGCGGGAGGCGTCGGCCGCCTCGCCGCCCGAGCGGCCATCCGCGCGTCCGCCCGACGCCACGCCGCCGGAGCGAGAGCGGCGGGGCCGGCGCTGGCGGTGGGCGGCTTCGGCGTTTTGCAAATCGCGCTCATCGCGGTGGGCGGCTTCCCCACGACCGGGTGGGAATGGGGAATCACCGCGCTGTTCGGCACCGCCGGCGGGGTCTTGCTCGGCGTTCCGATCGGCGCCTGGGTGGCGACTGGGGCGCCCCGCCAGCCAGGCGGTGTGAACGCGGCGCCGTCAGCCTGAATGCACAACACCGGGGCCGCTTCCCTGGTGGGTCGCTGTCGGTCATGCTCTCGGCCATGGGGGATCGCCACGAGCTGAGCCGGCGCGCGCTCGCGATCTCGCTGCTCGCGTCGCTTTTGCTTTGGAACCTCCCGCTCGGCGGCGTGCTGTTTTACCCGTTCAAGCTCCTGGCGACGTGGATCCACGAGATGTCGCACGGGCTGGTCATGATCGCCACGGGGGCGGGGTTTTCGCACCTCGAGGTATATCGCGACACGAGCGGCATCGCGTACGCCGAAGGCAGCGCGACGCGCGCCGGCCGCGCGGCGATCGCTTCCGCCGGGTACATGGGTACGGCGCTATTCGGCGGCGTGCTGCTCGTGATCGGACAGACCAGGCCCGGAGCCCGCGGCGTCCTCGCTGCGCTCGCGGTCCTGCTCGCGATCTCGGCTGCGCTGTGGATCCGCAACGACTTCGGCACGTGGGCCGCGATCGCCGGCGCCGCAGCCGCGGCGGCCGCCGCGATCTTCACGCGCGAAAAGAGCTCCACGTTCATCGTGAACTTCATCGCCGCTCAGCTGTGCATTCACGCGGTCCTCGACATCCGCGTGCTGTTTCGCCCCAACCTCATCGTGGACGGCGAGCCGATCCGAAGCTCCGACGCCCACAACATGGCCGCCGCCACATTCGGTCCCGCATGGATGTGGGCGGCCCTGTGGCTCATCTTCTCGCTTTTCGTGTTTTTCGTCGCGCTCCGGGTCGCCTACCTCCGCCAGCGCGGTCCCATCGGGGAAGCGGCAGGCGCGCCCGACCGATCCAGCGCGAGCGCCGCGTCGCCAGACGCCCGTGACCCGGACGGCTAGGCGACCCAGGGAAACCCACTAGCCGCGCGCGGCGCGGTGCATCGGAGAGCCCGTAGCGCGGGGTCCGCGCCGGGGGAGCTCACGCGGCTGGTCTAACCTCGGCTACGCCGGGTGCCGGTCGAACCCGGTGATGTGAACGCAGTCGGCGCGGTTTGGAGCCTCTCGGGCGCCGGGGTCCATGCGGTCCAGATTTCCAGCGGATCCGATCCCCGTGGCGGTAAACGCCACCGATGCGGCCACGATGAGCGGCAGGGCGAGGTCGAGGACGGGGCGGAAGCGGTGGCGGCGGATCAGGGCGTCAATGCGCGATATCGTCATGCTCGTTCCTCCGAGTAGGGCCGCGCCCGCGGCGCGACCGTCGATGCCCGAGCTAAATGCATGGCCCGTGCCGCGACGCAAGCCAGCGCAAGTCGCCGAGACTCCGTGGTCTTGGAGTTGTTTTTTCGTCCCTGGGCCGTTTGGGGGCCGTCCCAGGGCCGTCCGTGCGACAGGTCGCGTCGCACCTGCGCGGTGCCCCAGAACGCTGGCGTCAGCGGTGGCGAAAGCTCGCTGGATCGAGCCCGAAGCGCTTGACCCAGCGCTGGATCTGCTTGCGATCCTTTTCGAGCGCGCGCGCCGCGGCGCTGACGTTGCCGCCGGAGCGGCGTAGCGCGGCCACGAGCTCGTCGCGCACGCGGCGCTCGTCGGAGCTTATCTCCCGCGCTTCGGCATTGGCGACTCGCGCTGGCGGCGCCGAGTCGGCGCGGGCCGAGGGCGCGGGAATGTGCTCGAGCGCGATCGGATCCGTGCCGGCGAGCGCGGCCGCCGCCGCGAGCGTGGTCTCGAGCTCGCGCACGTTGAGCGGCCAGTCGCGCTCGAGTAGGTGGCGCCCGGCATCGACGTCCAGGCCCGGGTGATCGGCGCCGGCGGCCTTTTTGTGAAGCGCGCCGATCAGGTGTCCCACATCGTCGCGGCGCGCGCGGAGCGCCGGGATCTCGATGCAAAAGCCGGCGATCCGGGCGAACAGGTCGCGGCGAAACGCCCCGGTCTCGACCATCGCCGCGAGGTCGCAGTGGGTGGCGGAAATGAGCCTGATATCCACCGGCACCGGGCGATGGCTTCCCACGGCGAGCACCTCGCGCTCCTGGAGGACGCGAAGCAGCGCCGCCTGCGAGGTGGGACGCAGATCGCCGATCTCGTCGAGGAACAGCGTGCCGCCGTGCGCGCTGCGCACGAGGCCCGGCTTCTCCTCGTCGGCGCCGGAAAACGCGCCTTTTTTGTGCCCGAAAAGCTCGCTCTCGACCAAATGTTCCGGAATCGCGCCGCAGTTTACGGCCACGAACGGCCCGCGCCGTCCGGATTGCCGGTGGAGGGCGCGAGCGAGCACCTCCTTGCCCGTTCCGGTCTCGCCGCCGACCAGGATCGCGATGTCCGTGGCGGCCAGCCGCTCGGCGCGGGCGAGCTCGCGCGAAAGCTCCGGCACGAGGGTGGGTATCGCGAGCCCGCCGCCCCCCTCCCCTAGATCGAGGTCGCGCGGATCGCCTGGCGCGATCGGAACCGCCGCGCGAAACCGAAACAGCGTGCTCCCGAGCTCGAAGAGATCGCCGTCTTCGAGCTCGGCCCGACTCGTGCGCGCCCCCCGCACGCGGGTGCCGTTTTTCGAGCCCTCGTCATGCAGCATCCAGCGGCCGAAGCTCCGCTCGAGGCGCGCGTGGCCCGAGGACATCCAGCGGTCGGGGATGCGAATGTCGAGCTCGTCGCCTCCGCCAGCGCTCCGGCGCCGCACCTCGCGCGCCTCGCCGCGCCCGAGCCGCACGCACGCGACGTCGCCGAGACCGAGGCGCGCCGCGCCGGCCGCCGGCCGGCTGCACTCGAGCGCGATCACGAGCTGCGGCTCGGTCCGAACTTCCCCCGGGCGGCGATCTTCGCCACCGTGGAGGCTCAGGGTGCTTCCACCGGTGGACACGCGCTTATGATACATGCCGGCGCCGCGTGAGCTCGTCGAATATCCGCTCGATGTCACAGGGCCGCCCGGAACGCCTCTACCGTCTGAGGCCGGCGGGCGGGCTCCTTGGACAGCGCGGCTAAAATCCCATCCGCGAGTCGGGAGGGGACCTCGGGCCGAAGCGAGCGCGGATCGGCGGGCTCCTGCGTGCAGGCCGCGAAGGTCACGGCGATCGGCGTCTCCCCGCCAAACGGCGGCGCTCCCGCCACGGTGTGGTAAGCGAGAGCGCCGAGCGAATAGATATCGCTGCGCGCGTCTACCGCGCGTCCCTGAATCTGCTCTGGCGACATGTACTGCGGCGTGCCGAGGATGAGTCCGGTCGCGGTCATCTGGCCGAGGAACGTGGTCTTGGCCAGGCCAAAGTCGATAATCTTGAGGGCGCTCCGCTCCCCGACCAGGACGTTTTGCGGCTTGAGATCTCGGTGGATCACGCCGGCGTGCGCGGGCCCAGCGGCGCGCGACGCGGTGACGCCAAGAGCCTGAGCGGCCGCCTCCGCCGCCTCCGCCGGCTCCGCGGCAGGCTGGGCGGCGCTCGGCCTGGCAGGGGCGCCCTCCGAGCTGGTCGCGAGCTTGGCAATGCGCATATTCAGCTCGTAATCCACCGAGCATACAATCGACTCGAGGTTCTCGATCCGCGCCTGGAGCAGCTTGCGCTCTTCGCGGAGCGACGCGAGCTCCTCATGGCCGCCGCCGGCGGCGAGCTGGTGTCGCCTCTCTGCTTCCTTGAAGTCATAGCGGCGCTTGACGATGTAAATCGGAATGAAAAGCGCCGTGAGCGGGATCAGAAACGGGAGGATTTGAACCAGGGCCACGCCGCGTGGTTTACCACCACCCTCGACTTCTCCCAAGGCGCGCTCCGAGGTCCTGTTAGCCCTTCGCGAGGCGCCGCGGATCGCTCGTCAGGCGACCGCGGAGGTGATCGGGTCGTGCTAAGGCGCGTGCGCCGTCTCCGGGTCGTCCCGTTCGAGGGGAGGCGGCGCCGGGACCTCGAGCCGGAGCGACTGCGCCGCCGGCGTCGCGGGAACCTCGCGCTCGCGGCAGTGTACGGGGAGCTCGTCGGCTCGCTCCTGGAGCTCGCGCATCTCGTTCGGATCCTCGAGGTCGCCCGCAAAGGGCAGCACGCACACGCTGTATGCCCCCGAGATGACGCCGTCGAACGACGCGGGGTTCGAGCCTAAAGCGAAGCCCATCGCCATCGACCCGTCGCCGCCGCCGTCGCGAAACATGCGAGAGAGGTCGGCGCCCGTCTCCGCGCTCGCGCGTCCCTCGATGAGAAACAGTTGGGCCCCGGCGAGCGCGGACCCGTCGTCCGTGTCGACTTCGATGTCGAGGTCGATGTCGCCCTCCTCGATGTCGATGTCGACGGACACCTCATC
>SLNH01000348.1 GCA_007133195.1 Nannocystineae bacterium
GATCCGCGCGCAAAGGACCGCGGGACAGCGACTCGTGTAGACCGCTCAGGCCGAGCAGGAGGGTTTCGGCGAGACATCCGTAGATCTCGCCCGGCTCGAGGTCGAAGCCGTCGATCGCGAGTTTTTGGCCGAGCGGCGCGCGCACCCGGCCGCCGCTCAGGACGGAGGCGTCGGGCCGCGCCCGCTGCACGGTGGGATCGACGTCACCGGGCGTGGCCACGTCGCAGACGATGACGCCACCGGTGCCCACGTGTTCGGGCAAAATGATCGGCGAGGGCGCGTTCGTCGCGGTGAGGATGGCGTCGCAGCCCGCGAGATCGCCTAGCTCCGTGGACACCTCGATGCGCGCGCGCACTCTGCCATCGAGCGCGCGCTTGAGGGCGTCTAGCCGGCGCCGAGCGCGAGACCGGCCGACGAGGACCAGCTCGTCTACCTCCTCGCCGGCGACCTCGGCGAGCGCGGCGCCGATGTTGCCGGCCGCGCCGACAACGGCGAGGCGCAGGCGCCTGCGACCGCGCCGCCGCGCCTCTTCGAACACGGCCTCCAGCGCGGCGGCGGCGGTAAGCGAGTTGCCGCTGGTGACGGCCACGCCCGGCGGGGGACGAACATCGCGGCAGTTGCCGGTCACGATCGACGTATAGCCGCCGAAGCCGATGATTCGGCACCCTTCGCCTGCGGCGAGCTCCGTGCCCCGGGCCACGAGCTCGAGGGCCCAGTCGGCCTCACCGCTTCGAAGGCTTGCCATCACCTGGGAAGGGGTGAACGGGAGGCCCACGACGGTGAGCTCGGCGGCGGTGCCGGCGGGTGAGCGCATGTCGGAGCGGCCCACGACGAACGGGGGGATTCCCTCGCGGGCGCGGCGCAAAAATCGCTCGCACGCTTCGTCAGAGAGCGGCGAAAGCCCAGGCTCCCAGCGGCGAAGGTCGCCGGGCTCTAAAAAGTGAGCCAGAAAACCGACCTTCTCGGTGTGCTCGGCGGGGCGCGCGCGAATGCGGCGGGCGTCGCGGGCTTTGCCCAGGTCGCGGGGCGGGGGACTGCTCTGTGCGGGGCCTACCTCGGCGCCGCGGAGCGCGCCCGGGGGCTCACGGTGCCGGTCTCGTGAAAAACCAGGCCCGGGCCGGGCGAGGAACGCACAGAGCTCGTAGACGTCGCCGGCGCGCAGGGCGGCGCACGCGCGCTCGAGGGCCACGGCAAACCGTTCGAGCTCGTCGAAAGCGATGTACGCGGACGGTTCGATGCGCAGGGTCCTTGGCGCCGACAGCGTGGGGAAGATGCGGATGTGGTCGCGGTGCAGGAAATAGCCGGCCAGCACGAAGCCGAGCTGTTCGGCGCCCGCGAGAACCCGGATGAGGGGCGAGGCGGAGCCCGACATGTCGGCGATCTCGACGCCCACCATGAGGCCTCTGCCGCGGACCGCGGCGATCGCGTCGGGGTAGCGCTCGGCGACATCGCGAAGCCGGGAGAGCAGCCGCTCGCCGAGCCGACTCGCGCGGCCGGGGATGTCGTCGCGCTCGATCACGGACAGCGCGGTGAGCGCGACCTCGCTCGCCCAGTCGTCCTCGGCGAACGTCGAGCTGTGCAGGCGACCGAACTCCGCCGCGTAGCGATCGCGCCGCACGAGGAGGGCGCCGATTTTGGCCACGCCCCCGCCGAGCGCCTTGGCGAGGAGGACGTAGTCGCCGCGAAGACCGCTTTCGCTCGCAGCGAAAAATCGGCCCGCGCGCCCCATGCCGGTTTGAATTTCGTCGACCACGAGCGGGAAGTCGCCTTCGTCGGCGGCGCGCCGAAGGGCGGCGAGGTAGTCGGTAGACAGAGAAAACACGCCGCCCTCGCCCTGGATCGGCTCGACGAAGATCGCCGCGATGTCGACGAATCGCGCGTCGGCCCCTCGGCCGCCGCCGCTACTCGGCTCGGCGGGCGGGATGGACACCGTGGCGTCGTCCACGGCCTGCGCGAGGGCGGCGGCATCCTCGGCGGGGATCTCGCGGACGCGCACGCCGAGCGTGGCCCAGGGTTCCCGGTATTCCGGGGCGCGCGTCATCTGCAGCGCGCCGGTGGTCTTTCCGTGAAAGCCCCGCGACAGGGCCAAAAACTGCGGCGGCGCGAGGGCGAGCTCGCGGAGCGCTGCGGCGCGCTCCGTCCCCGAGCCGGCGCCGCTCGCGTCGGCCCGCGCCGCCTCGTCGGCGAGCCGCTCGAGCTTGCGCCGGCGCTCGAGGGCCGCGTGCTTGAGCGCCGCCTCGACCGCCTCGGTTCCCGAGTTGGTGAGCGTGACGACGTATCCGCGTTCCCCGGGCGCTTTGCGCGGGACCCCATCGGCGTGATGCTCCCCCACCTCGCGCTCGGCGCGCCGCGACAACTCGGCAGCGAGCTTGCCGGCGGCGCCGCGCACGCTTCCCTGGGCGAGAAACGGGCGCTCTTGGGTGGCGAGCTCGCGCACCGTTTGCAAGACCTCGGGGTGGTTGTGACCGAGCAGGCCCGCGCCGAATCCACCGACGAGGTCGAGGATCTCGATCTCGCCCGCATCCGGGCCGGGAGCGGCTGCGGGCCGATCGGAAGGCGGGCGGGCGTCCGACTCGCTGGCGCCTCCTTCACTGTGCCCGGCGCGGCCTGTGCGGGGGTCGTCCGCCTCGCGGCAGTACAGGTAGTCGCCGCGCGCGCGGTGGTACTCGACGTCGAGCCCGCACGAAAGCAGCCGAGCGAACACCCCCGGCTTGGCGAGCTGCGCGTATTCGTCTCGGCCGGTTTTCGAGGTCCGCTCGGTCACGTTGCGCTCAGTCCGCCGCCCTGCCGATCGCGAGTCGCCGCGCTACCAAATCGCCTAGATCCCTCACTGACTTGACGCCGGCGAGCTCCGGGTCTTGCTCGTCGATCTCCAGTCCGAACTCGTCTTCGAAGGCAAAGAACAAATCGAGCGCGCGGACCGAGTCGACGCCGTAGCCGAGTAGGCGGCCATCATCGGCGATCTCCGCCGCGTCGAGCTCGCATAGTTCGGCGACCAGACGCTTAATGCGATCGAGGAGCTCGCGCTCGTTCAAGATGGAAATCTCCTATAGATATTCTATCCTACGGCCGTGCTCGGGAAACCGCAAACGCGCCAGCGCAGGCGTTCGCGATGACGGTCGCCGCACGGTCCGAGCGGGCGCGCGCGAGGGTCACGCCGGCCGAGGTGTCCCCGTACGTGGTGGCGCCGGACACGGAGACGGGGGCGGCGCCGCCAGGGGAAGCCGTCGTGGGCGGCAAAGGCCAAAAGCTGCTCGAGCTTTGCGGCGCAGGGTTCCCGGTGCCGCCGCTGTTTTGCGTCACGACGCGGGTGCTCTCCGAGCTGCGCCGCGAACTCGGTGACGCGCTCGGCCGGTGCATGGCCGACCTCGAGACCCTCGCGCCGGGTGACCCGGACGCCGGCGCGCGCATTCGAGCGGCCGCCCACAGCGCGGACGCACTCGTTCGGGGAGCCGGGCTGCCCGCTTCCGCGGCACAGGCGATCGGCCAGGCGTTCGATGAGCATTTCGACGCGAGCGCCCGGGTCGCGGTGCGATCGTCCGTGGTGGGCGAGGACGCGACGGGGGCTTCGTTCGCGGGGCAGATGGATACCCACCTGAATGTGCGCCGCGAAGAGCTGGCAGATGCCGTGCTCGGGTGCCTCGCCTCGGCCTACTCGGAGCGGGCGCTCAGCTACCGGCACGCGCGCGCTCGGCTCGGCGAGCGGATCGAGGCGGGCGTGGTCGTGCAGGCCATGATCTCGGCCCGCGCGGCGGGCGTCGTGTTCACGGCGAACCCGACGACGGGCGATCGCTCGGAGGTGGTTGTGTCGGCGGGGCTCGGCCTGGGCGAAGGCGTGGTTAGCGGCGCGACCCAAGCGGACACGTTTTACGTGACCAAGGCGGACGGCACCGTCAGGGCGCGCGAGATCGCCACGAAGACCCGGCGCATCGTCCGCGGCGAGCGCGACGCGAGCGGTACGCGCGAAGAACCCGTGCCGCCCGAGCTGCGCGACCGCCCCAGCCTGGGCGAGGTGGAGCTGGCGGAGCTCGTCGCCCTCGCGGTGCGCGCGGAAGATCGCGCGGGAAGGCCCCAGGACGTAGAGTTCGCAATCGAGCCGGGAGGGCGCCTGCGGCTCCTTCAGTCGCGGCCGATCACCACGCTGGCGGAGGGGCGGCTCAGCGTCTTCGACAACGCCAACATCGTGGAGAGCTATCCCGGGATCTCGCTCCCCCTCACGTTTTCGTACGTGCGGCGCGCCTATGCGGAGACGTTCCGGGAGGCGGCTCGGCGCTTCGGCGTCTCGGCCGAGGCGCTGGGGCGGGAACAGGGCACGTTTGAAAACCTCGTGGGGCTCGCCGACGGGCGCATCTACTACAACATCCTGAACTGGTATCGACTCTACCAGCTCGCGGGTTTCGATCGCGCGCTGCCGGCCTGGGAGCGCGCGATGGGGCTCGATGCGCCCGCTGAAGGCAGCGCCGCCCCGGCCGCGCTCGGCCGCGCTCGGCGGCTGTATATCGGCGCGAACATCGCTCGCCAGCTGTTCGCGCGCTCGCGGAGCGCGGCCGCCTACCTGCGCGATTTGCGCGCCGCGCGCGACGAGCTCGGCTCGATCGATCTCGACGATCTCGACGCTCACCGCCTGGTCGAGCTCCTCGAGGATCTCATGGCCAGACTTTTGGCCCCGTACGCGGTGGCGGTCGTCAACGACTTTTATGCCCAGCAGCTCTATGATCTCGTGGGGCGGGCCCTCGACAGGTGGCGGGTCGGAGCGTCCGAGCCCGGGCGGGGCGAAGCGCTCCGAAACGACCTGCTCGCCGGAGACGCCCAGCTCGAGAGCGTTCGGCCGTTGGAGTCGCTGCTGGATCTGGCCGGCGAGGTCAAGCGCGAGCCGGCGCTCGCTTCGCTGTTTTCCTCCGCCGCGAGCGAGGACGAGCTCCTTCGCGAGATCCGGGAGCGACCCGACCTGGCCTGGTTTCGGGGTCGCCTGGACGAGCACCTCGAGCGATACGGCGACCGCACGCTCCACGAGCTCAAGCTCGAGACGCCGACGCTCCGGGACGACCCCGCCTACGCGCTGCGGATGCTCCGCGGCTATGTGAGCTCGTCGCGCGAGGTGGCCCCTCGCGATACCGCTTCGCGTCGCGAAGCGGCGGAGGCGGCGGTGCGCGAGGGCCTGCGCGGGCGGCCCGTGCGCCGACGTGCCCTGTTTCAGCTCGTTCGCTATGCGCGGGATGCCATCGCGCACCGCGAGAGCCTGCGCCTCGCGCGCGCTCAGGGCTTCGGCATCGTCAAGTCCCTGTTCCGGGCGATCGCGGGCAGGCTCGCCGAAGGGGGCGCTCTCGCCGAGCCGGACGATGTGTTTTATTTGACGCTGGACGAGGTCAAAGGCGCCGTCAGGGGGCACTCGATCCACCAAGATCTCCGCGCGCTGGTCGCGCTGCGAAAGCGGGAATACGCCCGCTATCAGCGGGCCGAGCCGCCGCCTCGCATCGTGACCCGCGGCGTGGTGCGCGCTGTGTCGTCGTTTTCGAGCGCCGCCCTCGGCGCCGAGCGCGGCGGGCCCGGGGTTTTCGATGACGACGGCGACATGCTGTTCGGGCAGGGCTGTAGCCAGGGCGTGGTGAGCGCGCCGGCCGCAGTCGTCTCCGACCCGGAGCAGGCCACGGATGCGCGCGGCAAGATCCTCGTCGCGCCCAGCACCGATCCGGGGTGGGTGTTTTTGATGGTCACGGCCGCAGGCCTCGTCGTGGAGCGGGGCAGCCTACTGTCCCACACGGCGATTATCGGCCGCGAGCTCGGCGTGCCCACCGTGGTGGGGGTCGAGGCGGCCACGAGTCGCGTCCGCGACGGCGATGAGCTCGAGATCGACGGAGCGGCAGGGACCGTCCGCATCGCCAGCGCGCGCCGAGACCGGGCTAACACCCCGCCGGAAGCAGAAGCGACAGGCAAGCGGAATGACGACCGAGACTGACCACGCGCCGTCCACGCGCCTCGGGCGCATCTACGGCTACCTGAGCGAGATGTTTCCCCCGGCGGTCGTGATTCCGTCGGGCGTGGCCTCGTTCGCCGCGATGTACTTTGCGCTCCAGATTTTGGGAGGCGCGGACGCCCTCTCGATTCCCTGGCGCGCGTGGTTCGGGGCCGCCACCGTCGTGCTCGTCATGCTGCTTTTGCGCGTTTACGACGAGCTCAAAGACGTGGAGACGGATCTGCGCCTCGGCCGCGCCGGCGATCCACGCTACAAACATCGCGCGATCGTCACCGGCCGAATCCGTGAAGACGATCTCGTCGCGCTGAGGTGGTGGGTGACCGGGGCGCTGTTGGCGATAAACGCGCCGCTCGGTGCGGTGCCGCTCATCGGCTTTTTGGTCCTGTTTTTCGTCACGTGGTTATCTTACCACTGGTTTTTCTGGCCGGCCGTCGGCAACAACCTGCTGCTCGCGTTCGCTACGCACAACCCGATGACGCTCCTTCTGGTGGCGTACGTCGTGGCGCTTTACGTGCAGGATTTCGGCGCGGCCGGCCTGTCTGGCGGCGTGGTGTGGCTCGCGCTCGCCATGTGGTTGCCCATGGCCGCCTGGGAGACATCCCGCAAGGTGCGCTGCCCGGAAGACGAAACCGAGTACCAAACCTACTCCAAGCTCCTCGGCTGGCGCGTAGCAGGGCTCCTTCCCGCCGCCTTCGGCGTCGGCGGCGCGCTGTGTCTCATCGCCGTCGCGCGCATGACCGCGCTCCCTGGGCTCTACGCCGTCGTCGTGGCCGGCTCGGCCTGCCTCCTCGCGGGCGCGTGCGTGCGGTTCTTGCTGCGGCCTAGCAGCGAGTCCGCCAACCTCAAGCCCTTCGCCGAGGGCTTCATTTTCGTCTCGACGGTCGGGTTGGCCGCGGCGCTCGTCTACACGTACGGCTTCGGCGAGCGCGGCGCGGCAGACGCGATCTACATCGCGATCACCTGACCTCCGGTCGGCGCACCCACCACCCGAGCCTGGCGAATAAGATGGCGCAGCACGACCCAACAGAGGACCGCGCGGCCCGCGGCGAGCACAACTTGGGCCGGCGGCCCCTAATTCGCACGGCGCGCTCGCTCGTTCGCGGGGCCCGCGCGCGCATGGCGGCGACGCCGGCGCTGCGCGGGCTCGCGGCCATGGGTTCTCCGCTCGGGGCCCTCAGGGAGTTTCGCGCCGACCAGATCGGCACGCTCGAGCGCGTGGCCCAAAACGGCGATGCCGTGTCGTTTCGCCTTCTGCACCACAGGCTCCACGTCGTCACCGATCCCGATCGCATCGAGCACGTCCTCGTCAAAGGCGCCAAAGTCTACGGCAAACAGGTGGCCGGCTACGAGACGCTGCAAAAGATGCTGGGCACGGGGCTCCTCACGAGCGAGGGCGCGTTTTGGCGCAGGCAGCGGCGCATCGCCCAGCCCGCGTTCCGCAAGCCCCGCATCGAGGCGTTCGGCGACACCATGGTCCAGGCGGCCGAAAA
>SLNH01000495.1 GCA_007133195.1 Nannocystineae bacterium
CCGTTGCCGTTGCCGTTGCCGCTGCCGCTGCCGCGGGGCGGTGCGGAGCGCGACGAGCTCGGGCTCGCGCCACCGGGCGAAAGCTGCTCCGGGGATGCCTGGCCGCCTGTCGGATCCGGTGCGGGGGCGGCGCCCGTTTCTGCCCTTACGCCGGGTCGTAGTTGAGACATGGCCGGATGATACTCATAAAACCGGCGAAGTCGATCCCGAGCGAACCTCGATTGCCGGGCGCCGCGCCGCTGCGCGGCGGCGCATCACAGGGGCTCGATGTACCCGGCGACGTCGTGCTCCGACTCGAACTGCTCCTTGGCCGCGAGCGCGTCGTCATAGCTGTCGTAGGGCCCGGTGCGGATGCGGTACCAGACGCCGTCCTCGTCCGCATCGTCCACCTGCGCCATCTCGGGCTCGTGGCCAGCGGCGCGGATACTATTATAGAACGAATCGGCCTCCGCGCGGCTCCGAAACGAGCTAAGCTGCACCGTGAAGCCCGCCTCGGCGCCTTCCGGCTCCTCGCCCCCATCGCCCGCGCCGCGGTCGCCGTCCACTCCGCTGTCCTCGCCGTCCCCACCCGTGGGGGTGGGCGCGTCGCCGTCGTCCGTGTCGCCGTCGCCTGCAGCCTGCTCTGCCCCGTCGCCCGCGGCGTGGGACTCCGCCTCACTGTCATCGGCCTCGGCCGCCCCATCGACTGCGTCCTCGTCGCCGCGATCGGCCTCCGCGGTCTCCTCCCCGCGAGCTTCCTCCTCGCCGTCGTCATCGACCTCGCCGTCGTCATCGACCCCGCCGCGGTCTCCGTCCTCGCCTTCGCCGTCGTCGCCCTCCCCGCCCGAATCGGCGCCAGCTGGGGCCGCAGCGGCATCGGCGGCTTCGCCCTCGTCTTCGCCCTGCTCGCGCCCGGCCTCGAGCTCCCGGTCCACCGCGCCGAGCGGGACGTCGTCGGCCGTCGCGCCGCCGACCAGGGCGTCTTGGAAGGCCAGCGTTTCGTCGGCCATGTACAGCTCGTCGAGGGCCGCGAGGGGATCATCGGCGTAGGCGGGCCCGGGCGCCGAGGCCTCCATTCTTTGCCCGACCACGACGCCGAGGACG
This sequence comes from Nannocystineae bacterium, assembly GCA_007133195.1. Classification (GTDB taxonomy): domain Bacteria; phylum Myxococcota_A; class Polyangia; order Haliangiales; family Haliangiaceae; genus SLNH01. The sequence goes on from SLNH01000495.1 coordinate 1,084, forward strand.
AAGACCAAGCTCGCGACGATGGCGCCTCCTAAAAACAGATAAAACAGCTGGCGCCCGTCGAGGGTGACCGTGAGGCTCTGTCGGTCTTCGCCTGGAGAGGGACTGCGCATGGCTCGGATCGGCCGGCGCGGGCGACCGGCGGTCTCCACGTTGTCGCTCGAAACCGCCGCCCAGGCAAAAAAATTGCGGGCTACTCGAGAGGGGTCGCCGCGAAGCCTTCGCTCGCCGCCGCCGGATCGAACCTGAATATCTGGCCCCGGCGGTCCTGCTCGCGACTCGCCTCGTCTAGGACCCAAATCCCTCCGCTCGGGCCCGCGACGATGCGCCGCGGGAACGCGACGTTGGCTCCCCCGAGGGGGATGAGGGAAGAAAACCCGCCGCCCACGTCGAAGTTGAGCGCCGCGCCGGCAAACGCCGCCGAGTGGCGCGGCAGCTCCCCGTCCCGATCGCCGGTGCACTGGGCGTCCCCCGCGGTGGCGTAATCCACGAGGTGAAAGCTCATCGCGGCGTTTTGGAACCGGATCGCGTCGGCCTCCCGCGTGCGCCGAACCTCATCGCCCTCGACGCACGTCCCATCCTGCACCTCGTACTCTCGGTGAAGCTCGTGGTGGCCCACCGCTACCCGGCAGGGGTTCGGCGCGAGCCCGTCCTGATCCTCTTCACATTCCGGAAGGTCATGGACCGGAATCCGGCTGGTCTCGAGCGGGCCCGCGTCCTCGCTCTCTACGCACTCGCCGCTGTCTCCGTCGGCCACCTGAGCGTGCGCGAAGCCTGACTCTTCGCCCACCACCGCGTAGGCGTCTCCGACGCGGAGCTGGAAGCGCTCGCTACCCTCCAGACACACCTCGGGCGGTATGTCGCCTTCGACGCAAAAGCCGCTGTCGCCACACGTGGCGCCGGGACGGCAATCGTCCTCGGAGTCGCACGCGATTTGGCAGCGGTCGAGCTCCGCTTCGCGGCTCGGGTCTTCGGCGCACACCCAGTCGTATTCCGAAGCCTCGCCGTCGTCGATCTCGATGGGGTGGTCCTCGCTGGACAGGGTCTCCTCGTAGGCGGCGAGCTCCTCGCATTGGACATCGGAGTCGCACCCATCCAGCGGAGACGTGCCGAGCACGCTTCGACGCTCGCGGAGCACGAGGCGATCGGCGTACGCCTCGTCTACGCTGTAGCGCCGCTCCGAGATGAAAAGGTCACGGCACGTCTGCGTGAGCTCCTCGGCGCGATCGCTCGGCACGCACAGCCCGCGGCGCAGATGAGACGGCTGGTCGGCGTGGACCACGCACTCCTTGCCGAGCCCGCATATCCCGGTCTCCACCGGATCGCAGCCGCGCAGCTGGGCGATGTCGTAGGGCTGTGCGCCAAGGCCGCAAAACCGGGACGGGCTGTCGCGCAACTCGAAGTCTTGGCCGTCTAGGTGAGGGGTGGCGGCGAACACCGTGGTCCCCGCGTCATCGTCGCTGGGAATGCTGCCTTCCCACTCGATACGCCACGCCTCGTTCTGCACGCGGGCGAGATCGGGAAACGCGCGGGCGTTGTGCTCGCCTCCGGCGAGAAGCGACAGCTCACTCACGGGCGGGGCGTCTTCGCCTCCGCCGGCAGCGCACGCCACGTCGCGCAAAGTCGGGACGTGATGTGCCTTATCGGAGGCCAGCACATCGACCTCGAACGTGCGCTCCACCGCGTTCATGATCCGCGGGCCGCGCCGGCTCGGGTCCGCGGTGGTGTCCTCGCAATGTTCGGGAACGACGTCCCGCTCCACCCCGGCGTCGCGGAGCGTGTGCGGGAGCGCGAGCTGCCAGTACGTCTCGCGCGCGCCTTCCTGATCGGCCACGTAGTCGGGGTAGTTATCGTCATCGACGTTGACGGCATAGGTATTGCCCGAAAGCGAGGTGATGAACGCGAAGTGCCCGACCATCTTGTCCGGCGCCGGTGGCGGCTCCTGCGGCTCGTCCACGGTGGCGAACGCCACGCCGAGCGGGGTGTCCCCGTCCGGCAGGTGGATCCCCGGCGAGCGCGCGCCGGCCCGGCGCGGAGGCGTATCCTCATCACCCACGGCCATACAGGACAAAAACGCCACGTCGTCCTCACCGGCCAGGAACCTGGGATCGACTTGCGTGTCGCACTCCACGCCGCGCTCGAGATCCAACACGCGCACCGTGCGGTCCGTCGCGATGGCGTAGGCGAAGCGGGTCTCGTGGCCCACGCCGCCGAGCTCTCCCGATGCCCCGCCCATATCGATGAGCCCCGTCGTCTCGATCTCGAGCACGCCGGCGTCACCCTCCAAGTCGAGCGCGAACACCGGAGCGCCGTCGCCATCGCCATCGCCGTCGTTGCCGTTGCCGTTGCCGTTGCCGTTGCCGTTGCCGTTGTCGTCGTTGCCGTTGTCGTCGTTGCCGTTGTCGTCGTTGCCGTTGCCGTTGCCGTTGCCGTTGCCGTTGCCGTTGCCGTTGTCGTCGTCGTTGCCGTTATCGCCGTCGTCTTCGGGAAGCTCGAACAGCCCGTCGCCATCGAGCCCGATCCGGGCGACGCGAGAGCTATTGATGGAACCGACCAGCAGCTCCTGTCCGCCCTCGCTCACGGAAAGCGCGACCGGCTCTGGCGGTCCGTCCACGTCAAGCCCCTGGAACAAAGCCGACGCGGGCGGCGCCACGTCGCCTTCGGCGCACTCGGCGGGGCAGCTCACGTCTCCTCCAGTTATCTGGACCTCGCCGTCGTCGCCGAACTTCACGCCACCCGCGATCTCGCCGGTGGCGATCTCCACGGCAGCCACGAGGTTACACCTCGGATAGGCGATGTAGACCAGCCCCTGTGGCGCCGCCTCACATTCCCGGCCGATGGTCTCCGTCTGGGGCGGCGTGGCCATCGCCCGCGGCTTCGCCCGCATGGGTTCACCGCTGTCGGTCACCACCGCGAGCCGGCTCACGCGGGCTCGCTCGCCGGGCTCGATCGCGCTTCCCACGTCGAGGTAGGACAGATCGCAGCTCCCCGCGTTGGCCGACGCGACATAGCAGCCCGACCGATCGGGCTGAATATCCACCGGCATGGTGCCGAGCGGGATGGCGCTCGTGGTGGGCGAAAGGGGGTCGGCGTCGCGGACTTCCTGCCCCTCGACATCGATGACGGCCACGCTCCCCAGAGCGCTCTGCAGCGCGAACCCGTAGGCCTGCGGGGCCTCGAGCTCGGCCTCCCCTTCCAAGTCCTCCTGTCCCGGGGGTACCTCGCCGGCTGCGCGCTGGACGCAGGAGGACAGCGGCTGCGCGCTGCGGACGACTTCATCGTCAGAGCTCGCTTCGTCGCCGTCGGCCACGAGGCGCAGGTCGCCGTGGCAGGCGAACGACATGGCGCTCGGCTGCTGGAGTGTCCGCACGGGCTCGGGGGTGGGATCTTCGCCGCAGCCGGACGAGGCCAAAGCGATACCCACAAGCGCCACCGCGGGCAGGATCGTCCGACTCACGGCGGCGCCGGGCTGGGATGCAGTGCGGTTCATTCTGAATTCCTCCGCGCTCCCAAACCGAGACGAAGCACGGCGCGGTGTTCCGTATTCGAGCCCTCCTCGAGATCCACCACCGTCACGCTGTCATCGAGGAAGTTCGACACGAAAAGCAGCGACTCCTCCCTGGAGACGGCGAGCCCATCCGGGCCGCTTCCCACGGGGATGACCGCGTCCACCGCGCGCCGGGCGGTGTCGATCGCCCAGACGTCGCCGCTCGCGAAACACGCCACATACGCCCGCTCTCCCCGGCCCACATCGGCGACTCGCACCTTCGAGCCCTCTCGGCACAGCCCCACGCTGCCGATGGGCTCGTTCGCCGGCCTGCCGCGCGCGTCCGGCGCCGTGTCGATCATCTGAAGCGAGGGTGGCGCGCGGTTGACGACGTAGGCGCGGCCTCCGTCTTCGCTAAACGCGATGCCGCGCGCCTCGTTGCTGGGGGCCGCCAGGCGCTGCAGATCGAACGTCCTGCCGATAGTGAGCTCGGACCGTCCGCCCGCGTCCACGATGTGGAGCGAGCGCAGCGTCGCCTCGCTGCGGCTGGTAACGTAGATGTCCCCGTTTCGCGCGCCCGGCGTGCGCGCCGCGACCCCCACGGTGCTTTGCAGCCCCCGCCCGTCGGTTTGGAATACGCCTAACAGCACGTCGGTGAGCACCGGCGGCTCGCCGCTCTGCGGCGCATCCACGAGGGATAGCCCGGCGCCCTCCAGGTGGGTGGCCACGACGTACTCGCCGTCTCCGTCGACATAGATCCCGAAGGGCTCGGGGGGGAGCGGATCGGAATCTCCGTCGTCTTGCAGGCGCTGAAGCCTGTGGTCCTCGCCGCAAGTGGAAAACTCTCCGGCGCCCCCGCAATCGAGCGTAAACGTCTCCGGATCGAAGTCCACGTAGGTGATCGAGGGATCGCCGCGCACAGGGACGAAGGCCCGCGCCATCCCGGACGAAAGCTCTTGAAACGCCACGTCGGAGGCGAAGTTGCCGATGCGCACGCTCGCCCCCGCCGGGACGACCTCCACTGCGCTGCACTCCATCGCGTGGGGCGGGTCGTCCGCCCGCCTGCAGTCGCGATCGGGCGGGACTTCGCCGGAGCCCAGCCATTCGTCCACGAGCGCGCGGACCTCGCCCACGTCCACCGCGGCGAGGGTGCCCGAGTCGTAGCGGAGGTCGCTGTTGGCGCTCACCACGCCCAGGGCCTCGCCGCCGGGAGACATCGCGATCCCGGTCGGGAAGTAAAAGTCGCGCTCGGGCGGCCTTACCTCGTCGCCGCTGGCCGTGCATCCGTAGGCGGCGAGCGCGGTGAAGGCGCCGAGGAGCGCGGCGCTTCGTCGTGCAGACAGGCTTTTCACGGCGCGACCCCTTGGACGCTCGGGACCGGGCGCGGGGTTGCCCCGGGTGGTGCGGCTCCGGCCGATCATTTCGCGCGCGCTTCCCCGCGAAGCGCCGCCCGCGCCGCCGCCAGGCGGGCGACCGGAACCCGGAACGGAGAGCAGGAGACGTAGTCGAAGCCCTCCACGTGACAAAACTCCACCGAGCTGGCCTCGCCTCCGTGCTCGCCGCAGATCCCGATCTTGAGCTTCGTCTTCACCCCGCGGCCCTTCTCCACGGCCATGCGGATGAGCGCGCCCACCCCTTCTCGGTCGAGCGCCACGAAGGGATCGCGCGCGAGCACCCCGCGCTCGATGTAGCCCGGCAAAAACCGCGAGGCGTCGTCCCGCGACAGCCCGTAGGTGGTTTGGGTGAGGTCATTCGTACCAAACGAGAAGAAATCGGCGTGCTGGGCGATCTTGTCGCCGACGACGCAGGCGCGAGGGAGCTCGATCATCGTGCCCACGAGGTATGCGATCTTGACGTTTTCCGCGGCGAAAGTCTCCTCGATGACATCGATGATTCGCTCGCGGACGATCTGCAGCTCCTCGGCGACCGCCACGAGCGGCACCATGACCTCGGGGATCACCGTCACCCCTTCGCGCACCGCCTCGGCCGCCGCGCTGGCGATCGCTTTGGCCTGGGTTTCGTAGATCTCCGGGTAGCTCATCGCCAGCCGGCACCCGCGGTGGCCCAGCATCGGGTTTTCCTCGCGGAGCGCGCTTACGGCGGCGGCGAGGTCCTCGGGGCGCACCCCGAGGTCGCTGGCGACGTCGGCGATGTCCTGCGAGCTGTGCGGCAAAAACTCGTGCAAAGGCGGATCGAGCAGCCGAACCGTGACCGGCAGTCCGTCCATCTCGCGGAAGATCTCGAGGAAGTCGTCCCGCTGCATGGGCAGGATCGCCTCGAGCGCTCGGCGCCGCGCGTCTTCGCTGTCCGCGAGGATCATGCGCCTCACCTCGCGGATCCGCTCGGGCTGAAAGAACATGTGCTCGGTTCGGCACAGCCCGATGCCTTCGGCGCCGAACGCGCGCGCCGTGCGAGCGTCGGCAGGCGTGTCGGCGTTCGTGCGCACGCGCAGCCTGCGCACCTCGTCCACCCAACCCATGAGCGTTTCGAACTCGCCCGTCATCTGCGCCGGAATCAGGCTCGCCGTGCCGAGAAGCACTTCACCGGACGTCCCGTCGAGGGTGAGGGTGTCCCCTTTTTGCACGACCGTGTCGCCGACGACCAGGCGCCCGCGGGGCGCGTCCACGCGGACCTCGCCCGCGCCCACGATGCAGCACTTGCCCATGCCGCGCGCCACCACCGCCGCGTGCGAGGTCATCCCGCCGCGGCTGGTCAGAATCCCGGCCGCGGCGTTCATCCCCTGAATGTCCTCGGGTGAGGTCTCCGTCCGGACGAGGATCACCTGCTCGCCGCGCTGCGCCCACTCCTCCGCCTCGGAGGCCGTAAACACCACGCGGCCGATCGCGGCGCCCGGCGACGCCGGCAGCCCCTTGGTGAGCAGCTGGGGGCGGCGCTCGTCATCGATGCGCGGGTGCATCACCTCGCTCAGGCGCTCGGGGTCCACGCGGCGAATGGCGACCCGCTCTCCGATCAGGCCCTCTTGGGCCATGTCCACCGCGATGCGAACCATCGCCGCACCGGTGCGCTTCCCCCGGCGGGTCTGGAGCAGCCACAGCGTCCCGCGCTGGATCGTGAACTCCAGGTCCTGCATGTCCTTGAAGTGGCGCTCGAGGCGCTCGCACACGGTGAGCAGCTCGTCGTAGGCCGCGGGCATGCGCGCCTTGAGCATCTCCACCGGCTCCGGGGTCCGCGTGCCGGCGACCACGTCTTCGCCCTGCGCGTTCAACAAAAACTCACCGTAGACGCCCTTGGCGCCGGTGGACGGATCGCGCGTAAACGCCACCCCCGTGGCCGAGTCTTCGCCCAGGTTCCCGAACACCATCGCCTGCACGTTGACCGCCGTCCCGAGGGCGTCGGAGATGTTGTACATCCGCCGGTAGGCGCGGGCGCGCGGCGTGTCCCAGGACCGGAACACGGCGGCGATCGCGCCCCACAGCTGCGCCATGGGATCCTCGGGGAACGAGACCTCGCGCTCGCGCAGGATCTCGATCTTGTAGGCCGTTACCACCGACTTGAGGTCCTCGGCGGAAAGCTCGCTGTCCAGCTCGACCCCGCGGTCGCGCTTCTTTTCGTCCAAGATGCGCGAAAACGGGCTCTCGTCGTGCTCCGACGCCGCCCCCACGCCCATGACGACGTCGCCGTACATCGCGACGAAGCGGCGGTAGCAGTCGTAGGCGAACCGAGGGTCACCGGTGCTGTCGGCGAGCCCGAGGACGGTTTCGTCATTGAGGCCGAGATTCAAGACGGTGTCCATCATCCCGGGCATCGACGCCGGCGCGCCCGAGCGCACGGAGACCAAAAGCGGCTTTTCGCGATCGCCGAAGCCGTCGCCGGTGATCTCCGAGACGCGCGCCAGCGCGCCTTCGACCTGCTCCTTGAGCTTGGCCGGGTAGGCGCCCTGATTGTTGCGGGCGTAGTTACAAACGTCGGTGGTGATCGTGAAGCCGGGCGGGACCGGAATCCCGAGGGCGGTCATCTCCGCGAGGTTCGCGCCCTTCCCCCCGAGCAAATCGGTTTGGTCGCCGCGCCCGTCGGCTTTGCCAGCACCGAAGCGATAGACGTGATGAGCCATATCAGACCGCCAGTTGCCGGAAATCGGCGATGCGCGTGAAGGTGCCGCCTATTCTCCCGAGGAGCGCGAGGCGGTTTTTGCGAAGCGCTTCGTCGCCGGCCATCACGAGCACCTCGTCGAAAAACCGGTCCACGGGGGACTTGAGCTCCGCGAGGACGGCCAGCGCGCTCTGGTAGTCGCTGCCCTCCAGATGCGCGAGGGCCCGCTTTTCGATGTCCAAAAACGCGTCCCAAAGCAGCGACTCACCCGGCTCCACGAACCGCGCCGGATCCGGATCATCTGTGGCGGGCTCGCCCTTGAGGATGTTGGCCACACGCTTGAACGCGAGGCCCAGGGGTTCGAAGTCTTCGCGCTGCCTCAGCCGGGCGACGGCGAGCGCACGCGCTCTGGCGTCGGGTACGTGGAAAAACCCGGCCGCCAGCGCGGCGTCGGCGCAGTCGGCCGGGATTTCGGCGTTCTCCACGAGGACGCCGCGCAGGCGCGTTTGGAAAAACGAAAGCGCCTCGCCCTCGATCTCGGCGGGCACGGACAGCTGGCCTTCGAGCGCTTTCGCCGCGCGACCGACGAGGTCGCGGAGCGAGAGCGACCACTCAAGCCGCATGAGGATCGACAGCACGCCGAGCGCCGCCCGGCGAAGGCCGTAGGGATCGGCGGACCCGCTCGGCGAAAGCCCCGCAGCGAAACACCCGACCAGGGTATCCAGCCGGTCGGCCAAGCCGACCGCGGCGCCCAGGGCAGATTCGGGCAGGCGGTCGCCCGCTCCCCGCGGTAGGTAGTGCTCTTCGATCGCAGCGGCGACGTCGTCCGGCTCGCCGCCCAGGCGCGCGTAATGCCGCCCCATCACGCCCTGAAGGTCGGGGAACTCACCGACCATGTGCGTGACCAGGTCGGCCTTACAAAGCTGCGCCGCGCGCGCGGCGCGTTCGGGATCGAGCTCGAGCGGCTCGGCCAGCGCGCGCACGAGCATACCCACCCGCGCGGACTTGTCGGCCAGGGTCCCGAGCTTGGTCTGAAACACCACGCCGCCGAGCTCCCGCGACCACGCCTCGAGGCTCTTTTTTTGGTCCTCGCGGAAAAAGAACCTCGCGTCGGCGAGTCGCGCCGCGAGGACGCGCTCGTTGCCGTGGCGCACCGTGTCCGGGGTTCGAGTCACGGTGCCGGCGACCGTGACGAACCGGCTCACGAGCCGGCCCGCCTCGTCTTCCATGGCGAAGTAGCGCTGATGCGCGCGCATCGCCGACACGACGACCTCCGGGGGCACTTCCAGGTACGAGTCGTCGAACCGGCCGCAGATCGCCACCGGGTACTCGACGAGCGAGGCGACCTCGGATAGCAGCGCATCGTCTGGGCGCACGCGCGCACCCTCTTCCTGTTCGATGCGCGCCAGATCGGCGACGATCATCGTCCGCCGCGCTTCGGGATCGAGGACCACGAACGCGTCGCGCAGCGCGTCTACGTAGCGATCCGGATCGCCGCGCACGGCGATCGGGTCGGGGGCCAAAAATCTGTGCCCGCGAGTCTCGCGCCCGGCCCGCACCCCGAAGAGCTCGACCGGGAGGATCTCGCCGCCCAAGAGCGCTACGATCCAGTGGACCGGACGAACGAAGCTGTCCTCGAGCTCGCCCCAGCGCATCGATTTCGGCCAGGGGAGCTCGCGGACGAGCCCGGCGAGGAGATCGGGGAGAACGTCGCGAGCGGGCAAGCCGGCCTCGCGGCGCGTGCACACCACGTACTCGCCCTGCTTGCCCTCGACCTCGCTCACCGACAGGTCGCCGAGCGCGACGCCGTTTCGGCTCGCGAAGCCCTTGGCCGCCTTGGTGGGCTCGCCGGCGGCGTCGAACGCGACCCGCGCGGGCGGTCCCACGACGCGCTCGCTCAGGTCGTCCTGGGCGTCCGCGACGCCCGTGACGAGGAGGGAGAGCCGGCGCGGCGTGGCGAGCGCGCGGATGTGGCCCACGTCGATGCGGGCTGCGCGAAACCGCTCGGGCGCGCGGGACGCCAGCTCCTCGATGGCCGACGTGAGGTACGCGGCGGGAATCTCCTCTGTGCCCAGTTCGAAAATCAGGTCAGCGGGCATCACTTCGCGCCTCTCTCGGCTCCACTTCGCCCGCGCCGGGGCCAAGGGTCTCCGCGGCCGCCCGCGCCGCGTCCCGGGCGGCGGCAGTCACGCCCCCCTCGCGTCCGCGCCAGTAGGCGTCCGTGGCCGCCTCCCGCGCCGCTTCGGCGATCAGCGGGAAGCCGAGGCGCGCCCGCGCATCGACGTAGCCCTCGGCGCAGCGGCGTGCCAGAGCGCGCACGCGGCCGATGTAACGCTGGCGCTCCGTGACGCTGATGGCGCCGCGGGCGTCGAGGATGTTGAAGACGTGGGAGCTCTTGAGACAGTAGTCGTAGGCCGGCAAAACCAGCTTTGCTTCGCAAAGGCGCCGCGCCTCGGTCTCGTAGCGGTCGAACAGCCCGAAATTCAGCTCCGTGTCGGCCTGCTCGAAGTGCAGCTGGGAGTACTCCACCTCGCCCTGGTGGTGGACTTGGCCGTAGGTGATCCGCTCATCCCACGCCAGATCGAACACGTTATCGACGTTCTGCAGGTACATCGCGATCCGCTCGAGCCCATAGGTGAGCTCGGCCGTCACCGGCGAAAGCTCCACCCCGCCCGCCTGCTGAAAGTAGGTAAACTGGGTGATCTCCATCCCGTCGGCCCACACCTCCCAGCCCAGGCCCCACGCGCCGAGGGTCGGCGACTCCCAGTCGTCTTCGACGAACCGGATGTCGTGATCGAAGGGGTCGAGGCCGATGTGGCGAAGTGATCCCAGATAGAGATCTTGAACGCTGGCGGGCGAAGGCTTGAGGCCGACCTGGAACTGGTAATAGGCGCCCAATCGGTTCGGGTTTTCGCCGTATCGACCGTCGGTCGGCCGGCGCGAGGGTTGGACGAACGCGGCGTTCCACGGCTCGGGGCCGAGCACGCGCAAAAACGTCGCGGGGTGGAACGTGCCCGCCCCGACCTCGATGTCCAAAGGCTGCAGGGCGAGACAACCGCGGCTCGCCCAGTAGCGCTGCAGCTCGAAGATGAGTTCCTGAAAGTACATGGGACAGCGGCGCCGCTCGAGCGTCGCCCCGCGGCGCCGCTGCGAGCTGCAAACGCCCGGGGATTTTAAGGATCTTGCGATTGGGGCGGCGCAACGTAACAGAGCCCCTGATCCCGGTCAAGGCGCCCTACATGCCGAGAATGTTGACCTTCTCGGCGGCGCATAGGTATCGTGCCGTCATGAGCGCTGGCGGCTCGCCCGTAACGCCCACGGCGGGGGGCGCCACCGCGCGGTTTGGCGCAGCCGCCGTCGCAATCCTGTCGATAGGCGCGGTCGGGAGCTGTTCGTTCCTCCTCGACTTCGATGGCAGCACCGAGCCCCCCGACGCCGGCGTCCCAGATGCGCTCCCAGCCGATGTGTGCGAGCGCTTCGAGCCGAACGCCGCGCTTGGCGAGGCGGCGACGCTCACGCCGGGGACCTACGAGCTCGGCTTGTGCGACGGCAAGGAGAGCGATTTCTTCGCGTTTTCCACGGCGGAGGGCGAAGGCTTTTCCGTTTACGTCTCCTTCGATCCCGTGGAGGATGAGCACGAGCTCGAGCTTTATCTCTACGACGCCGATACCGAAGACGAGCTAAACGCCCAGGTGGCCACCGACGGCGAGGTGTCGCTCGATCACGGCGCGGGATCGCAGGACGAGCTCCCCGCGGGCGATTACGCGGTGGAGGTGCGGATGAGCGAGGACGTGACGAGTCCGCTCACCGAGGCGACCTACACCCTCGCGCTCGAGATCGACGACGGCACCGACACAGGCGACTAGCGCCCATTTGGTTACACGCGCCGCACCGGGCCGCTGCCGGTAGCCGACGATCAGCGCTGGCGTCGGCCCCTCAGAGCCCGAGATCGATCGCGCCGCCGGGGCCGTCGTCGCTCGCTTCCGGACGCTCGAGCTCGATCACGATGCGCCGGTCCCCCCTCACGGGCACGGCGCGCGACCACGTCAAAAAGCCGCGCGCGCGCGCGCGGACGTTGAGCCGCGTCCCGCCGCCGCGAAACTCCACGACGTGCGTCCGCCCCGACACCGGCTCACCGTCTACCGAGATGGAAAGCCCGCGCGGATCCGCCGGCGTGACGTCGAAGCTCAGCGTCGCGCTCCGGACCTGATCGCTGGAAGGATCGGACAGCTCGCCTGTGTCGTCGTCCGGGCCTTCCGCGATCACCTCGCCGGCGTCGGTCTCCACCGGTGCCTCCGCGTCGGGGGCGCCGCCGTCGGCGGCGATGGCGATTCCCGCGTCGCGGCGAGCGGCCGCCGGCTCGTCGCCGGCGAACGCGTCCGGTGGCGCTGCGGCCACGGTTTCGGACTCGCGCGCCGACGGCTCCGACCTGTCGCCATCGCCGGCGAATGCCCAGTCGCCCCCGAACTGAAGGACCACCACCCCCGAAAGCACGCCGACGGTGAGCCCCGAAGCGACCGCGAGTGGTATGCGGGGAAACGCGCGCCCGGCGCCCTGCCCGCTCGCCATCAGAACCGCCCTCCCAGTGCGAGGCCACCACCATCTTCGTCCCCGTAGGGCGAAACCCAGATCGAGCTTTGCTGGGCGGATGCCTCGTCACCACCGGCCGACAGAGCGTCGCCGCCCGACCGGTATTCCGCGTAGTAGTAATAGGCCGTATAGCTGGCCGCGGCGGCGGTCGCGATGAGGAGCACGTCGGTGCTCACCGCGAGAATCTGGCCCGTCTCCCGAGCCGATTGGCGCTCGTCCGCGGGCCGCGCGTCGTCGGTGAAGGTGCCGTGTCGAGAGATCGACGCCAAACCCGTGACGGTTGCCGCGAGTCCGAACCCCGCCGTGACGCTGAGCCCCGCCACGAGCGGGGCGCGGCTTCGCTTTCCATCGCCCGGCGCGGCGAGATCGGCCGGGTCCAGGGCGGGCTCGTCGTCGCTGTCGCCGAGGTCGATCTCCGGCTTCAGCGCGACCACGAGGCTCATCGTGGCCCCCGCCTCTGCCTCGATGTCGAGCTGGCGGGATACGTGCCCGTCCGCCGAAACCTCCACCGAGTGCTCCCCGGCGTCGAGCAAGATGGGGTCGTCGAATGGGCCGCGACCGAGGGGCTCGCCATCGATCGAAATTTCGGCCTCGGCGGGGACGAGATTGGGCCGCAGGCTCGCGATGTGCACGCGAACGCTCTCCTGCCGATTTTCTAGCTCGGCCCGCAGGCGATCCCCGATCTCCTCTTCGTCGTCGAGCACGCGTTCGTAATACTGGTAGGCATTGCGATAACGCCCGAGCTGCTCCTCGGCGCGGCCGATCGGGTAGTAAATTCGCGTCGAGGGAAACGCGTCGAACGCCTCCTGATAGGCCGCGAGAGCTTGTTCGTAGGCCTCGGCTGCGCGTTCGGTATCACCGCGCTCGCGCAGGGCGTCTCCCCGGCTCAGGTGCTCGTCGCCCTCGCTGAGGAGCGCTTGCGCCCGGGCGCGGTCTTCGGCTTCGTCGTCGGCCCACGCCGCCGCGGGCGCTGCGGCCGCCAGCGCCAGCGCCATCGCGCACCGCGCGATCGGATGCGTCGCTCTCGGCATCGCCGTGAGTTTACTACGCTTCCCGGTCCTTCGTCGCGCCACCGGCTCCCCCTTGGCGCAGCTTCGCGATGAACTCGAGAGAGCGGAGCGGCTTGCCGACGTGATGCAAGACCAGCCTCACCATCGCGTCCCGGGCGGCCCGCGACGTGCCCCGGTCCGACGGGGCGAGGCTCGCTGCGGCCTCGGCGATCGGCAGCTCGGCGGCGGCGATGAGAAGCGATCGAGCGGCCGCGCCGAGCGACATTCCCGCGTGCGCCGGCTCGCAGGCTGCGCACACCGCGCCTCCTTGGGCCGGAGAGAAGCCGACCTCGCCGTCCTCGTCGATGGGTAAGTGGCGGCCGCACCTCGTGCAGCGAGTAAGTGAAGGTGCGAGCCCGACCAGCGCGAGGAGGCGCAGCTCGAACGATCGCAGCGCGGGAGCCGACGGCCCCGCGGTGGCCAGCGCGTCGTAAAGCTCGACGAGGAGCGCGAAGACCTCCGGCTCCGGCCGCTCTGCCGGCAGAAGCTCACGCACGAGCTCGGTGCCGTAGCTCGCGTGGGCGGTCGCCGCCACGTCGGCCGCCAAGGACGAAAAGCCCTGCGCGACATCGGCGGAGTCGAGGTCCCATAGCTCGCCTTTGGGCCTGCGCCTCAGCGAGGCCGAGAACACGAAAAACGGCCCGAGCCCCGCCTGAAACCGCCTGCGCGATCGCCGCGCGCCGCGTGCGATGGCCGAGATCACGCCGCGCTCGCGCGCGAGCGCCGTCACGATCCAGTCGGCGTCGCGATACGGCGCCCGGCGGAGCACCACGATGTCATCGCGCTGCGGCTGCACTGCCGCCCGCCGGGGAGCCGACTGTGGTGCCGCTTTCGCCCGCCCCTGCCGCATCGTCGTTGCCGGCGACTTGGTTGCCGGCGACCTGCACGCTCGGCTCGCCGGGCGAGATGGGCCCCCGCGTCACGCCGTCGCCCGAGTCGCTCGGCTTGCGCAGGAGCACCGACATCGCGAGGGTCGCGATGACCACGAGCACGAGCACCGCGACCGTAAGTCCGCTGCGCCCGCGGTTTCGTTCATCGTCGGACAGCTCGGGGAGGATGAACCGGCGAAGGGTATCCTCCGCGGTTTGGCCGTCGGCGGCCTTGCCGCCCGCTAAAGCCTCGCGCTCTGCGCCGTCGGGATCGTCGTCGTCGATGCGAAGGACCGGCCCGTGATCTCGCTTGGCCGCGGTTTCGTCCGCGCCGGCCCCGAGCGCTCGCTCGGCCTCAGACACTGCGCGCAGCGCGCCCGCCGCCTCGCTGGCCCCTTCGGCATCGTCCGAACTCGCTTCCAGCTGCGGCGCATCGTCGTGCGGTGCGTCGCCTGGCGAGGCGTCGCCCGCCGAACCGGGCGCCGGGTCGCCTTTCGCCGTGGGCGTCCCCTCGTCGGCCGCCGCCGACCGCTCCGCACCTTCGGCTCGTTTTTTGGCCTCGAGTTGGCCGGCGCCCCCGCGGGCCTCGTCTCGGCGCGCCTCAGCTCGCGCCTCGCCCTCGTCCGAGGCCGGCTTAGGCCCCGCCGCCTGGCCGCTCGAAGGTTCTGCGGCGTGATCCTGCCCACGCCTGCGCCCGCCGTTTTTCCGCTTCCCGCGGCGCCGCCGCCGGCGCTTTCCGCTCTTGCCGCCCGGCGGCTGAGCCTCGCGCGCCTCGCCGTCCTGGCCCTGTTCACCGTCGCCGCGCTGGCGCGTCGGCCGGCCGCGATCCCGGGCGCCGTCCCCCCCGCGCCGCTCCTGTCCGGAGACCGGGCCCTCCGACGCGGAATCACGGGCGTCCGTGTCACTGCCGGACGCCGCGTCGCGAGCCACATTTTCGGCCCCGCCGCGCTGCGCCCGGCCTGCGCTCGCACCGTCTGCCGAACCGGGTGAGCGCTCCGCCGGCGACTTCGCGCGGCCCCCCAAGGCCGCATCACCCCGCCTCACGGGCCCCACGTCACCCCGCGCGTCGTCCGAGGCGGCGGACTCGGCGGCGAGCTTCGCGGCGCCGCGCGAGGCGACCGGCGCCGGAGCGAGTCCGCACGCCGCGTAGCGCCGCACCGTCTCGTCTACATTGAGCCCGAGGCAGCGCGCGTAGCTGCGCAAGAACCCGCGGACGAACACGTCGGCGGGGAGCTCCTCGAACCGCCCCTCCTCGAGGCGCTCCAGGTTGTGGAGCGGAATGCGCGTTTCGCGCGAGATGTCCATGAGCGACACGCCGCGCTCCTCGCGCCGGCCTCGCAAAAACGCGCAAAACCCGGCGCGGGTCTCGCCACCGTGCGAGCCTTGCTCTTCGGATATGAGCTCACGCTCTTCCATCACGGGGCGAGGGCCCGGCAGCGCGCCGCGGTGCAGCTGTCCGGCGCGAGGCTGATGCACGCGCGGGCCGCATCAGCGAGGGCGTCACGGCTGCCGAGCTCGGTATGGGTCTTCATCAGATAAAGGTGGGCTTCCTGAATCGGACAGTCATTTTCGATCACATTCACAAAACGGTCACGCGCGTTTTCCCATTCTTCTCGCGCGAAGTAAACCCGACCGAGCCGGTAGCTGGCGACGCACATCTCCGGCTGGAAGCGCCGCGCTTGCCGCAGCTCCTTGGTCGCCTGCACGTGGTTGTCGAGCTTGAAATGAGCCCACCCCAAGTTCGCGCGCGTCACCGCCGGGTTTCTCAGCCTCGCGGGATGGCCGAGAGCCCGCCGCAGGTGACTGACCGCCTCCTCGTAGTCTTCGAGCTGAAGCGCCACGGTTCCCCAGTTGGACCACGCCTCGCCATAGTCGGGATCGGCGGCGACGGCGCGCTCGAAGTGCGACGCGGCCTCCATGTAGTGCTCGTCCTGCTCCGCGCGCAGTGCCTCGGCGTCGATTCCGGTGAGGCACTCCTCCACCTCGAGGAGCTCGAAGTTTGAGAGCGCGCGGAAAAACGAGACCAGCCCGAGGACGTCGTAGGCCTCCGGGTTTTCATCGTCGTGCTTGAGGGCGCGCCTCGCCTCCGTGGCGGCGGGCTCGAGCTCGCCTTGGCGAAGGAAATCCTTGGCGAGCTCCGAGCGCGTCGCCGAGCGCTGGCGATCCTCGATCGAATCGGCCCCCGCGCACCCCGCCACCGAAAGCGCGATAGCGGCGGCGATGACCGGGTACCCGCGGAGCTTCGCTATTAGCGGGCTCCACGACATGACATTCCCACTTAGGCTCGGGAATTTACTGGGGCCCCTCGCAGGTGTCAACAATCCGGACAAGGCGTGCGAGCGATCGCTCGCCGGGGCCGGGACGCCGCGCGGAACCGAGCTCGCGCCGGGGTGCGTGTATCGTGGGGCCGAGTTTCGGGCTGCCCGAGGGGCCGGTGCGAGCCGGTGCTCGCCCCGCCGAAGCGCGCGGTCCAGCGCTCGCGCAGGCGACGTTTTTTACGCAATTCCAGCATGTTGAATGGTTTTCGCGTTGCGCGAGCCCAGGGGCGGCCCTATACTCTTTCGTGCGAGGGGGGCGGGCTTTGCCCGCGCTTTTTGTTCCTTGACCTCGGAGGCCGGCCGCGGCGCGCGGCCCCGGAAAGCCGGATCTCGCCGCGGCAGCGTGGAGTTCCGCAATATGACCCGTCTATTTGGCTGTACCTGCAACGAACCGCACCGCGTAGCACAGGCGCTCGAGCCGGTGCGCTCGTCGCTCGTGGCGCAGGGGCCGATCTCCCGCTGGGGCCTCGGCTATGTGCAATCAGGCGAGGTACTGCTTCGCCGGCACCCGAGGGCCACCGATCGCGTGGACTTCTATGAGTCGGTATCGGCGCTCCAGTCGGATTACGTGATCGGGTTCGCGAGCCCCGAGGACGGGCTTACCGGGAACATCAACACCCAGCCGTTCCGGTTTCGGCACTGGCTGTTCGCCGGAGAAGGCGAGATGGACTCGTTCGAAGACGAAGTCCAGCCGCGCTTGCTCGAGCACATCCCCCACTTCCTCGCGCGCAACATCAGCGGCAAGACCTCGGCCGAGCACGTCTTTCACCTGTTTTTGGCGCAGCTATACGAGGCGGGCTGCCTAGACGATCCCAACGTGGCGCTCGCCGACGTGCGGCGCGCCCTGCGGGACACGCTCGCGCTGCTTTACTCGCTCATGAGCGAGGCTGATTTGAGCCGCGGGCCGGGGAACCTCGTGGTGACGAACAGCCGCGCGATGTTCGCGCTCAGGCTCGATCACCCGATCTTGGTGCGAGGCTTCAAGCACCCCGAGCGCAGGAGGTCCGATCATCGGCACTTCCGCGCGGTGCTGGCGATGAGCACGTCTGACGAGCCGGGCGAAGGGTTCGAGGAGATCCCGCCGAACTCGGTTCTCACGATTTCGCGCGAGCTCAAGACCGAGATTCACAATCTGGGCACCTGAGCTTCGCCGGCAGGCCCCGTGGCGTCCCGCGCCAGGGGTGGCCGCACCTGCCGGCAAATCCACGGCGTATTACGCCCTCGCCCTCCGGTCGCGGTGTCTCGACCGCTCGACCGATCATTTCGGGCGGTCATGTTGGACGCGCTCGCGATCGGCTCTTTGCGGGTAGCCCCGCCGGGAACAAACCGCGAGCGTCGGCCGTTGGTCGACATGAGGGTTACGGTCTAATCCGGCGCCCTCACGTCCCAGCCCCCCTCGGTTGGCGCGGAGCGCCGGCATGTGAACATCCCACAGTGGCGGCCGCTCTCCCGACGCAGGGGCCGCCACTCAGCTTCCACAAAGCGCCGGGAGTGCATCTAAATGCCGGAAACTGAACCAAAACCCTTATGGCACGAAGTTTTCGCTCGCCCCCCTCCCGGAGCTGTGACAGTACATCCGGCATATACCTACACTCACCTACTTGACACGTCGCGTCAACAGGATTAGGTAGTGACCATGACGACGGCTCAGGAACGCAAACAACAAGAACGGCACGCGCGCCGCAGGCGAATCCAGCGGGCGGCGCGAACGGTCTTCGCCGAGAAGAGTTACGCGAAGGCCTCCATCGAGCAGATCGCGCGGGAAGCGCAGCTGTCGGTGGGTGCAATCTATCTGTACTTTCGCTCGAAGGAGGATCTTTACGTCTCCCTCCTCGAGGAGACGCTCGAGCAGTTCGACACGGACCTTTCCGCCATCAGGCAAGATAGTGAGAAGAGCCCGGACGAGCGCCTCCACACGGCGTGGCATTACCTCACGCAATGGGCGGCCGGGGACATCGAGGCCACCCGCGTGCTCCGGCTCGTCTCCCAACCGGGAGTGCGTAAGCAACTCTCCGACGAGGTCGCCGAGGCGGTCGCGGCGGGGATTGCCCGGATCAAGAGCCACATGGCCGGGATCGTCGAAGAGGGCATGGACGCCAGCATCTACCAGCGCGGCAACGCCGACCAGACCATCGATCTGTGCTGGTCTTTGTTCCTCGGCATCCTCCAGGCCAACGACGCGCGCCTGAACTTGGACCTTCCGGGGGCGTCCTTCGAGGATCTGGCTCGCTCGGCGTTCGCTGCGGTAGACACGAGCCTCCGCCACCCGCCCCGAGCGGAGGTCGCGGCGGCGTAAGCTCGCCGAGGCTCTCCCCGGTGCGGGCGAGGTGCTTACGCTTGTTCCCTCGCCTACCCGCAGCGACCTTCGCCGAGCACTCGCGCTGCATGCGCTCGCGCCCGCTCCGACGCGCGACGAGGGTGCGACTGCCTGCCCCTAAGGTTTGCGGGTGCGGAAGATGAAGGCTCCGTCCAGGCGGATTTCCTCGTAGTCGGCAAAGCCGATGCGGGACAGCCAAGCCCGTAGCTCCGGAGGTTGGAATCGGCGGATGCCCGCCACGCGCGCGCTCAAGCGGCCAAGCATCGTAGGCGCCTCTGCGAAGGTGCTCCCCACGTAAACGCCACCGGGTTGCAAGACCCGCAAGATCTCCGAGAACACCGCGTCCGGGTCGTCGTAGACGTGGAGCGCGCCCGTGTTGTTGACACCTCCGAACGCGCCGTCCACGAACGGGAGCTCATGCGCATCGCCGCGCACCAGCGAGATGTTCGTGTAGCCCCTCGCCTTCTTCGCCGCCACCTCGAGCATCGCGCGCGAGATATCGAGTCCCACCACCCGATCGCCCGGGGCGGCCGCCGCCATGGCGCGCGTAAACGTCCCGGGTCCGCAGGACAGATCCAGCCACGCCCCGTGCCGGTCCTCCATGGCGAGGGCGTTTTTGTGGATGAAAAACTCGCCCGGGAACCCGCCCGTGCGGGCGCTGGCGCCGCGCCCCGCGACGATGCGCACGAACGCCGGCCGCCAGATCCGCTCGTAGAGGCGCGCGATGAGCTCGCTCTCCATGAGCCGCTGCTCGGGGGATGACGGCGTGGGCTCCCCGCGGCTCAAATCGAGCAGATCCACATATCCGTGCTCGCTCGCGTAGCGGTGCTGGCACGAGGCGCAAACGAGCGCGCGCCCGTCGGACTCGAGCGCCCGCGCGCCGCAGGCGGGGCAGCGGACTAGCGTCATCAGGCCAGGATCCAAGCCGTCTCCTTTATTGATCGTCGCGTAGGTGTTCAAAACCGCCCCGAAGCCACATCGAACCCGAGTGAAAAGTCCCCGTCTCCGTGGTCCGCGGCCCGCAGCGGGCGCACGATGGGCACGCCGCGCGACCACTCGCCGTGTGCCCCCCGCACCCAAAGCGCGGGCGGCGCGGCGGACAGCGCCGCCGCCTCACCGTCCGCGGCCGGCTCGCCGGCCTCGTCCCGGCCGGTGTAAAAGCCCGCCAAAGCCCCGCCTGCCAAGGACAGCACCGAGATCGCGCCGGTGGCGCGCGCGCTGCCCGTGGCGGGGTACAGAAGGACCCAGGTGCCGGCGACGGCGGCGCCGGCGCCGATGTCGGCGCGGTGCATTTGAGCGCGGGGCGGCGCGCGCCCGAGCTCCCCGAGCCAGACGCCGGCGCCGAGGCCGGCCGCGCCGCCGAGCGCGGCGTTTAACGAGTAGGCCTCTCGTGTCGGGGGATCCATGGCCACACCGAGAAACAGCGCCGCCGCCGTGCCATAGGCGGCGAGCGAGCTCGTAAGATGAACAGACTCGGCGCTCGGCGGCCTGCGCACGGCGTAGACCGCGCCGGCGCCGGTCCCCAAAAGCCCCCCCACGGCCATGGAAGCGGTGATCTGGTTGGGGCTGCCGTCGTCGATCCCGGCGACCAAGTCGCCGACGAATCCCCCGGCCATCGCCCCGAACGTGCCGGCGGCGCCGATGGTCCCGACCTGAGGGCCGGTCAGGTCGAACCGCTCGCTCGCGTAGTAGCCGAGCGCGCCGGCGCCGCCCCCACCCAAGAGCCCGAGCACCACGGCGCCGCCCCGGACGCTGCCATCCCGGCTCTGCGGTCCGCCCAGCGCGAGGCCGAGCGTGGTGCCATAGGCCGCGCCGAACGCGGCGAGGCCGAGCTGGGCCCGGCGATCGGATCCCGGCACTGGTTCGGGACCCGGGCCTCCGGCGCGCCCTCGGTCGGCCGGCTCATCCACCAAGCCGTGGTGAGGATCATCGTAACCGAGCTGCCCGTTTAGCGAGCGCAGGTGGCCCAGGGCATCCTCGGCGTGGGGGCCGCGCGGCTCCCGCTCGATGGCCTCCACCGCGAGCTCTTTGGCCCCCTCGAGGTCGCCCTGCCGCTCCAGTTCGACGCTCCGCGCGAGGAGCGCCGCGGCCACCGCGCGGTCCACGTCGGGCGGCGCCGGCGGGCCGCGCCGCTCGAGCCCCTCGAGGATCGCGGGCGCCGCGTCGCGCTCCATCCGGGGGCCGTCGCGCTCGGCCTCCCCGCCCCGTGACGGCGATTGCGCCAGGCCGGGTGCAATGGCCGAGTCCGCGGCCGCACCGCCGTCCGCGCGCCCCGGCGCCTCGCGCCCCTCCGCAGCGGCGATGGGCCACCCCGGCGAGCCGAGGACCGACGCCGCGAAGAACGCCAGGGAAAGCCAGATGGGTTTCATACGGAACATCGGTGCGAAACGGCCAAGACGGCCAGCCGGCTGTTGCCCCCGCGCGTCGGGATTGCGTGATCGCTTCGAGCGGATGCCCGATTTACCCACGATTTGCGGCACGAGGTGACTTGGTTCGGATATCACCTGCCCGCCCCGCCTTCAACGTCCTGGCCGCTGGCGGGCGGCGGCGGCTGCGGCTCCGGCTCCGACTCGCGATCCGTGTTCGCGGCCCGGTCGCGGAAATGGACGAACAGAACCTGGACGATCGAGGCCGCGGGCACGGCGAGCACGGCGCCCGCGAGCCCGAAGCTCGACTTGCCCACCAGGAGCGCGAAGATGATGAACAGCGGGTGGAGCCGAGCCGCGGAGCCGAGGATCTTCGGGCTCAGGATGTTTCCCTCCAGGAAGTTGATGCCGACGATCCAGGCGAGGACGACGACGCCGCGCGCCGGATCGACGGCGCCCTCGCCCGAAACCAGCGCCGTGAGCACGATCGGAACGGAGGACAGGATGACGCCGAGGATGGGGATGATGCTGAGGACGCCGGCGATCACGGACAGGGTGAGCGCATAGTTCACATCGAAGATGACGAGCCCAATGTAGGTGAGCACGGCGTTGATCACGCAGATGATGAGCTGGCCGCGGATCACCCCGGCGAGCCCGCGATCGACGCTCCGCATGATGCCCTCGAAGTCTCCGCGATACGGCGCTGGGACGAGCGAGCGCGCGAACTCCACGACGCGCCCGACGTCGATGAGCACGAAGCCTGCGATGAGAAACACCAAAAAGAACGAAAACACGCTGCTGATCACGCCCACGACGAGCGACTGCCCGAAGCGGACGAGCTGGCCGAGCTGCTCCTGGAGGCCCGCGAGTCCATCGCGCGCCCATTCCCGGAGCTGCTCCTCGGCGCCGCCGGGCTCGGCCGCCGGCTCCCCGGGCTCGATCTTGTAGCCCCCGCCCGATCGGGGGGTTACGTCGAGTCCGTCTTCTTTCATCTCGACGGCCAGGCGACCGTCGGGGAGCGGCGTGAGCAGAAACTGGGTGCCGGGCGGGATGGGCACGTCGCCCACGACGGGGAGCTCCTCGGGCGCCTCGGAGGGCGCGTCGTCCTCCTCGGACGGAAACCGGTCCTCGATCCAGCGGGCCACGCCGGGGGCCCACACATCGGTGAGCTGGGTATATAGCTCGGGCGCCTCACGGCCCACGCGCTCGACGTCCTGCACGAGGCGCGGCAGGAGGCCGGCGAAAAACGACGCGATGACGGCGAGGATGCCCGCGTAGCAAACGAGGATGGCGACGCCCCGCGGAAGGCGCGCGCGCTGGCACAAAAACCGGACGGGCGGGGCCAAAATATAGGCCAGTAGGAGGCCGAACACGAACGGCAGGATCGACTCGCGCGCGAACAGGAGCACGGCGACGGCGAACGCGAGTGAGCCCCAAAGCTTGATGAGCCGCCCAAGCCCGCCGCCGCCGCGGCCCCCGCCGCCGTCGCCCGCAGACTCGCCCGTCCTGTCGGCCGCGGGCTGGGTCATGAGCCCTCGCGCACCTTCGGTTCGCCGCGTTCGGCGGGCGCCGGCGCCGCCGGCTCCTCGGCCGCTGCCGGCCGGCGACCTGGCAAAAGCGCCATC
>SLNH01000219.1 GCA_007133195.1 Nannocystineae bacterium
CGCCCGTCTCGCCGCCGCACGCGGGGATGAGGCGGAGCGGGCGCGCCTGGCGGCGGCGGCGCTGGAGGCGGCGCCCGGGCTCGCCGCGGCGCAGCGCGAGGGCGCCAAGGAGCGGCTCGAGGCCGAGATTCTGGACGAGGCCAAGGAGCTCGTCGATGTCGCGCTCGCGCTGTCTCCGCGCGACCTCGAGGCGCTCGCCCTGCGCGAGCGCTTAAAGGGCGAGGGTTCGAGCGACGAGGGCCCGGCTTAGAGCCCGCCATCGCACGACGCGCGATCCATCATTGCTAGCGGCGTGACTTCCTGCGCTCGCGTGTGCGGATGGTAGGCTGTGCCGCTATGGCGCCTGCGCGAAACGACCAGGACCCTCGCCCCTGCGGGCTTTACCGCACCATCTTGTCGCTGCCGGGCCACGAGGACGCGGTGCCGGCCCAAAGGCTCGTTTATTTTCACAATCACTCCGAGCGCGGGGGGCCGGTGGTGCTGCTCCCCGAGTCGAACACGAACAACAAGTGGCGGTTTCAGGGCGCGGGCCTCCCCGCGAACGACGAGGCGTTCATCGCCGCCATGGAGCCGCTCAAGCCCGAAGGGCTGTATCGCGTGCGCGAGCACTTCCACCCCGACGGCGCACGCGTCGTGCCCGCCGGCGCCCTCGCCCAGCTCGGCTACAACCGACGCGCCGACCCGATCTTGTTCTTTCCGCAGCCGGTCTCCGGTGAAAACGCGATCGCCTTTCCGGCCAAGGGGATGAGCATCCCGCCCGCGGTTTACGCGCTCCTCGATCGGATCGACCTGCGCGGGCCGCACGAGCCGAAGCGGCTTCACTGATCACGATAGACCAGGCGGCGCGCCACACCCCACCTCCGGCGCGAAACGGCTCCTGGCCCCGAAGAAGCGGCGCATGTGAGGGCCGCATCGGAGAAGGGTGCCATGGGCGGGGATGGGATCGCGGATCGGCCAAGCCAGACTCGGCGCTCGGCGCGCCGCGATCGCGCGCTGGCCACGCTCATGGGGAGCGCCGCGCTGTTGGCCGCGGCGAGCGCCAGCGCCGAGGAGCCGCGCGGTGACGAGACAGGCGGCGCCGAGGAGCCGCCCGACGAGGACGAACCCCCTGCCCGCGACGAGAGTGACGCCGCGCCCGCCCGGGCCGGGTTCACCCTCGAGGATGACTGGGATCGACTCTGGATCCGCCTGTTCGCGCGGACCGGCAAGCCCGATCCCGATGGGCCGCTTCTCCAGCGGTTTCACGAGCCGATGGGGCCGAGATACCAGCTCGATATGCACACTCAGTCGTATCCGATGTCCTCCGAAAAAAGGTGGGCGCAGCAGGCCACCGGGGCGCGCCTGTGGGTGCGGAGCCTCGACGAGATGGATTTGGCCAACCGGCTCGAGCTGCGCACCGAGATCGAGACCTGGGAAGACGGCTACGTGAGGATGCAGTACGACCAGATGCAGGACTGGACCACGGATCAGCGCTTCCTCCGGTTCGAGGTCGGCCATCGCGACATCGCGGGCGCGGGCGTGGACGCGGCCCTCCGCGCCTATCCGCGGTTTGAGAAAAACGACTCCGACATCGAGGCGATCGTCCGCTATCGCCGGCCGGGCGTGGGCCAGGCGCGGCTTCGGGTGGGGGCGCTCGATCCGTTCATCAACGCCACGTTCACGGTCGTCCGGGGGGCGGAGGAGGCGCCCGACGAGTTCGTCTGGCAGCTCGATCCGCCGCTCGCCGTGTCGCTCGACCTGCGCACCGAACGCGTCGCCGGCGTCCGCGCCGAGGTCTACGGAGGGGCAGTGGTACCGCAGCAGCGTCGGCATCGGTTTCCCGACGCCCCCGAGGACGACCACCTTCGCCGCCGCGAGGCTCTGCTCGGCGGCGGGCTCGTCGAGTGGGCCGCTGCGCGATTTCCGCTCGCGATCGGCGCCAGCGCGCTCGGGGTGCGCGCGCA
Organism: Nannocystineae bacterium; assembly: GCA_007133195.1. Classification (GTDB taxonomy): domain Bacteria; phylum Myxococcota_A; class Polyangia; order Haliangiales; family Haliangiaceae; genus SLNH01. The sequence continues at coordinate 1,944 of SLNH01000219.1, forward strand.
AATGGACTGGGAATACCTCGAGCGCGCGGACGACCTGTCCGTGGGGGAGACGACGGTGAGCGCCCGCGCCTACGCGCTCTCGCGGCCGCTCGATACGCTGCGCGCGGAGGGTTGGGTCGGGCGGACGACCCGGCCCGAGACGCGATCGGGCACGCTCACGATCGACAGCGAGCGCGCCGATCGAGAGTGGCTGTGGTCTTTGCGGGTCTTGTGGATGCCCGCGCGGGTCGGGCTCGATGTCCAGTATCTGGGTAACCATCGCCGCGTCGAGGGGCCCCCGTTTTTGCCCCTGGGCGGCACGGGCAACCGGCTCGGCACCCGGATGATGCTGATGCTGGGGTCAGATTTTTGGACATCTTTCGGCACGGCTTGGGCGCTGGACTCCGAGTCGGGCCCCTATGACCGCGCGGGCATGACGCTCATCTACGCCCCGCAGTGATCGCACGCCGCGTGGCCGGCGGATCGGCGGACCGGGCGGCGCGACGGCCGCCGCGCCCGCGGGCTCTAGCGGGCCGAGAAGTTCTCGACGGCCCACTGGATCTCACCAGAGTGGCGGTCCATCTCTTCGGTGGTCCCGCCAGCCTCGAGCAGAAACAGCGTGTCTTCCGTGGGAAAGATCGTGACGAAGTACTGGTGGGGCGCGTCGTCTTGATCGTGCCCGAATCGCAGCTGCACGCCCTCGAGGCCGTCGGCGCTCTCCACCTCGTGCTCTTCGAGAAGCGCATAGCCGCTGTGGTAGCGCAGCTGGTTTTGAATCGCTCGCGACCAGAAGCTGAGCTCACCTTCGGGATCGTGGTCCAAGGCGCGCACGGACAGGACCACGCCGTCAGCGCTCGTGGCCCGGTAGTCATAGCGATCGCTGTCTTCGTTTAGCTCCACGAAGCCGCTCGGTGTCGGGTGCTCGAACGCCGACCCGCACGCGGCCAGCGCGGGGGTCGCGAGTAGGACAGACAAAACGAATCGAAGCGAAAGCACGTCGTTGGTCATGACGAGGCACTAGTTGGATTCGAGGTCGAGCAGCTGCCCCAGGGTGAGATCGTCTAGCCAGTCGAAGGGCAGGGTGACCCGCGGATCGATGTCTTCCACCGGCGTGTCGTCGGGCTGCGCCTGAAAGACGATCCGGATCGTCGAAAACTGGATGAGCTCGCGCAAAACCTCGAGCTGGCCCTCGAGCTGCTCGATCTCACCGGTCACCCGCTCGAGCTCATTTTCCACCTGGAGGGCCTCCTCGATGGAGTCCGCGCGGTCGAGGAGCGCGGCGAGGCGCTGGCGGACTGCGCGAAGGTTGTCCAGGCGGGCCTCCAAGTCGCGAAACTCCTCCGTGACGTCGCGGACGCTCACATCGCGGCCCAGCTCGTCGCCGAGGTCTACGGCCGCCGCGAGCGTCTCCCGGAATGCCGGCGCCGGCACGCGAATCGTGATCGCCTCGGTGGTGCGCCGCACGAGGTAACCGCCGCGCTCGTCGGCCTCGTCTTCGATCGCGTCGAGAGCCTCGGCCACGTTGTAGACGGCGAGGGTGACCTCGGCTTCGTAGACGAGGAGCGGCCCCGCGTCGCGATCGCCCGCCGGCTCCGCGTCGTCTGTCGACGCGGCATCCTCTGCCTGCTCCCCCGGCGCCGCTCCGCTGGCGTCGGCGACGGCGCCTCGCCCGGATAGTTGCGTTCGCTCGTGGCGCGAGGGCTCCCGCGCGCTCTCCGCCGCGGTCACCGGGGACGAATCGGCGCCCGCGGCTAACCTGCGACTTTCCGGCGCGGTTCTGGCTTCGGGCGGCGTTCCGCTACAGGCGGCGAGGGCGAGCGCGGCGACCACGCACAGCACGGGCGCGGCGGCGCCCGCGGCTCGCGAAAAGCGGCGCGCGCATGCTGGACGGCTAAGCGATCGGGGAGCGAAAACCATGGGCGGTAGGAGTGGCGGCGGCGCCGCGGCGCCATGGCCACGGCCCTATGAGGAAAACGCGCAGGGCCGGTAAAGCTTACTCCCGGCGGCTGGAGAGTCACAGGTTCAAGATGATGGCAGACGCGACGGCTCCCAGGGCGAGGACGCCCGCGATGAGGAGCCAGGGCCACATCGCGCGTTTGTGCGCAGTCGCGTCCTGCGGCGATGGCGGGACCGGCGCAGGGGCCCCGCCTCCCTGGGCGGGCGCGCCCTGGTAGACCGGCGCCGGGGGCGACGTGATCGGGGCGGACGGAGCGCCCGCCGGCATTCGGCCCGATGCCGTGGTGCCGAGCAGGCGCTCGCACGTGGTTCTAACCTCGGTGACGTTGGCGAACCGCTCCTCCGGCGTTTTGCCGAGCATCCGCGTGACGAGCGCGTCTACCTCGCCCGGTATGTTCAGGCCGGGTTTCACCGAAGAGGGCGGTGGCGGGGTGGACTTGAGTTGGGCGCTGATGAGCTGGGCGGGGCCGGTGGCCTCGGGGAACGGGAGCTGGCCCGTGAGCATCTCGTAGGCGAGCACCCCGATGGCGTACACGTCGCTCCGGCCGTCGAGGGGCTTTCCCATGAGCTGCTCGGGCGACATGTACTCGAGGGTGCCCAAGGTTTGGCCGGTGGCGGTGAGCTGCTGCGCGGTACCGTCGCCGCGCATGACCTTCGCGATGCCGAAATCCAGCACCTTGACGAACTCGGCGTGACCGGGTCGGGGCTCGAGGTGGATGTTTTCCGGCTTGAGATCCCGGTGGACGATGCCGATCTCGTGAGCCTCGGCGAGCGCCGAGCAAATCTCAGCCAGAATCTTGACCACGCGCTGCCAGTTCAGTGGCGCTTCGCGGCGAAACACGTCGTGTAGCGTCGGGCCCTCGAGGAGCTCCATGGCGATGAACAGGAGCCCCTCCGGGGTTTGGTCGAAGTCGTACGTGGTCACCGTGTGGGCATCGCGGAGCTGGCAGAGCACCTCGCCTTCGCGCCGAAACCGCGCCACCAGGTTTTGGTCGCGGGTCATGTCCGGATGCAGGAGCTTGATCGCGACGTGTCGGCCGGTGCGGGTCTGCGTGCCCCGGTACACCGCGCCGAACCCGCCCTCACCGAGCTTGGCCTCGATGCGGAACCGCTCGGCGAGGACGCGGCCGACCATGGGATCGGTTTTGTCTCCGCGAGCCCCGGGGGGCGCTGCCACGAGCGTTTTCGGCTTCGCCTCGACCTGAGAGCCGCAAACCCCGCAAAACCGAGCTCCCGACTCGAGCTTCGTGCCGCAAGACTGGCAGTTCATTCTATGCGCCCCACGGGGTGACTCGCGCTCCGCCGGTGTAGGCCGCCCTTACCACCAACGGGGGCGGCGGCGACGAGTGTCGCGCAGAATGCGCTGCGACGCCAGTGCGCGAACCCCTCTGTCACAGCGCGTGCCACAGCAAGACGAGCGCGGCCGCCAGGACGCCGAGCGCGACCAATACTGGCCCGCGAAACCGCGGCCGCGGCGCGGGGGCGGCCCGCGCGCCGGACGAGCCTGGCCGATCGCGTGGCGCGATCTCGGGGTGGGCATCCTCCGGCGGGTCCTCCTCGCCCGCCGCGAGCCAAACCGTCAACCGCGGCCCCCCGGCGCCGAGATCGACGGTGATGCGACGCTCGGGTTGCAAGACGAACTCGTGGACGAGCTCTCCGGCCACCAGCGTGCCGTTCGACGAGCCCACGTCCCGGAGCACGTAGCGCGAGCCCTCGAGGGCGATTTCGGCGTGGCGGGACGAGGCGTCCAGGTCCGCCGTGGGATCGAAGCTCACGTCGCTGTCTGGATGGCGCCCGAGCCTAACCCGCGTCGGGTCCACGAACACCTGGCGTTCGCCCCGCCGATGGCCTCGGGCGTGTTCGACGACGAGCCTCAAAACGTCACTCCCCACAAAACGAACGCGACGACGGCCGCGGCCAGCGCGGCGGCGATCCAAGTGGCAAGTCCGAGCCGCGAGCGGGCGGCGAGGGCGTCGGTCGCCGGACCGGGCGGCGGCGCGTCGATGGTGGTCGGCTTTGCCGGCGCCGGGCTCGCCGAGGTGGTGTCCTCCCCCGAGGACCACACGAGCCGCTGGCGCGTGGCGACGATATCCGATGTGCCGACCTCGTCGTCGCGAAGGCCCGCCCGCGCGGCGAGCCGGCGGGCCACGCGGGATGTCTCCGACAGCGCCCGGTCGCCCTCGGCGAACGGATCGAGCTCGACGAACGGCACGTTCGCCTCCCCGGCCGGAGGCTCGAGGCCTTCGCCGTCGAAATGCGCGACGATCGCGCTCACGTTGTCCGGCGCGCCCGCCTCCATCGCGATGGAGATCAGCTCGGAGGCGGCGGCCTTCACGTCGCGCGGATCGCCCACGGACCCGAGCGCCGTGCGGATGGCCTGTTTCGATACGACGCCGTGCAGGCCGTCGGAGCACAAAAGCACCCGATCTCCGCGCCGGAGCTCGGCGAGGGACAGGGACACCTCCACATCGTCGCGAACGCCGAGCGCCTGCAAGATGCTGCCGCGGCTCGGCGACATCGCCGCCTCGTGCTCGCTCATGCGCCCCGCGCTCGTGAGCGCCGAGACCACGGACTGGTCGCGGGTGACCTGGCTCAGCACGCCGCACCGCTCGACGTAGACCCGAGAGTCGCCCACGTGGGCGATGACCAGCGTGGACCCCGCCGTCCCCGCGGCCGACAGGGTCGTGCCCATGCCGCGCGGCCCGCGCTCCCCGGCTTCGCGATGCACGAGCTGGTTGGCTGCGCGGACGCCGCGCCGCAAGTGGCGGGCGAAGATAGAGACGTCGCGGGTCGGCGCCGCGTCGCGCATCGCGGCCCACATCGCCTGCGCGGCGAGCTCGCTGGCGATCTCGCCGCCCGCCACGCCGCCCATTCCGTCACACACGACGAACAGAAGGCCGCGGCTCGGCGCGTGTGAGGCCACCGGGTCGCCGGGCGGCACGAGCTGGTCTGCGTCGAGGTCGCCCACGATGACGTAGTCCTCGTTGTTTTGGCGCACGCGGCCGGTGTCGGTCGCGCTCGCCGCGGCGATCTCGCCGGGGGCGGCGATCGGGTCGGGGCTCGCGCCGGCCGCTTTTTCGCGATCGGTCACGCAGGCAACCCCGCTCGGCCGTCTCGGGTCTGTGCCACCAGGGTCTCTACGTGGAGAAAGTTGGTTCGTACGGCCACGGGAGGCTCAGCCGAACGCGTATCACCCTCGGATCGCCGCGACCACCCTTTGCATGCCGCGGCCGAACTTGATAATAACTGCGCGCCTTATCGCAGGCAATGCGCCGGCATACGCCCAACCCGGGGGACGGGACCCCCGCGGCCGCGAGCGCGCCGGACCATGCGGGCGCAGGCGCAAGAACACGGCGTAGGACTTTGGCTCTAACTATCGTGTCACTCGGTCATCACGCCACTCGGCGGCTTCTGTGGCTCCTCGTCATCGCCGCCGTCGCCGGCGCGTGCGCTGCCAAAACGGATCGCGTCGCCCCGTTTCGCGAGCGGCCCGATTCCACGGCGGCCGGGACGCTGCGCGGGCCGTTCACGGGGCAGGTCGTGGATCGGCGTACCGGTGAGCCG
>SLNH01000340.1 GCA_007133195.1 Nannocystineae bacterium
AAGTGGTGAGCTTGCCGGTCGGCGAAGGCGCCGACGTCATGTCCCCAGCGGCGGTAATTGCGGCGCTTCGCGAGCGCGGTCTGCGCCGGCTATTCATCGAAGGCGGCGGGCTCACGGTGTCCAGATTTCTGCGCGAGGGGGCGCTGGGCCGCCTACACGTCGCGGTCGCGCCGGTGATTCTCGGCTCCGGGCGCCCGGCGTTTTCGTTGCCGGTCATCGAGAGCCTCGACGACGCGCTCAAGTTCGAGTGTCGCCACTTTTTCACCGGGCCCGATGTGCTCTTCGACTGCGCGCTGCGATAGCCGGCGCGGCGTTTAAAGTTCGGCTTCGAGATCGACGTTATAGCGGCTGCACCGGTGCTGAGAGGTGCGCTGGTCTCGCTCGTTCATCTGCTCGTAGTAGTCGAGCGCGGTGTCGATCTCCCCGGTGGCGCACGCCGAGGTGACGGCGACCCGCTGGATGTAGGCCTGGTCGGGATCCCGTTCGAGATAGGCCTCGGCGAGCTCGAGGGCTTCCATGAACCGACCGCTGTCGAACGGCGCGCGAACGTCGTCGACCTCCACCTCGTCACCGGACGACGATTCCTCCTCCGCCGCCGGCGCGGGAGTCGGGCGCTCGCGCGTTCGGCCGGATCGAGAGGGCTCGTCGTCGTCGCGGCCGGACGGTTCCGGCGACGTGGTGGCTTCGGGGCGGCGCTCTGACGCCGGCGTGGGCTCGGGCATCGATGGTTCCGCAGGGCTTGTCGTGGCGCGGCGATCGTAGACCGCTTGCGCCTCCGCGAGGGCGTCTTCGTCGACGGTGACCTTGGTGCCTCCGCTCGCCTTGACGGCCAGCACGACGGCGGCGATGCCCTGAATGACGAGCACTGCGACGAGGGCAGCGTGACGCAACTGCATGACCTAGGATTCGTAGCGGTTGAGATGAGGAAGGCGGCTTGCAGCCGATCTGACGGGGGCGACCGTCAATATAGGTTCGAAGTGTAGCGCACGCGGTGGCAGAGTGCCGATCCCGGGGCAGCGGCGAGGTCGGCGAGGGTGGCGGGGAGGTCTTCGAAGTCGCTCTCGCCGGTGATGAGCTCACCCAGCACCGGGTCGGACAAAAGGGACAGGGCGAGCTCGAGGCGGCGGCGGTGGGTCCAGCGCGCGCGGCGCTCCGCAGGAATACCGCCAACTTGCGATGATCGCAGGGTAAGCCGCCGGGAGTGGAAGGCTTTGCCGAGCGGCGCGGGGACGGCCTGGTCGCCGTACCAGCTCATCTCGACCACCGTGGCTTCGGTGCCGGCGAGGGACAGGGCGGTTTCGAGCCCGGCGGGAGCGCCGCTTGTGTGGAACACGAGGTCGGCGTGGGGGGCGGCCCGGTCGGGAGCGGCAAAGTGGCAGCCGAAGGCGTCGGCCAGCGCGGCGCGCTCCCGGGCGACGTCGACGATCTCGACCCGGGCGCCGGCGACCCGGGAGGCGAGATAGGCGACGAGCGAGCCGACCACGCCGCCGCCGACGACGGCCACCCGGTCGCCGGGCCGCACCGGGGCGTCCCACACGCCGTTTAGCGCCGTTTCCATGTTGGCGCCGAGGACGGCCCGCTCGGGCGGCACGCCGGCCGGGAGCGGGATGACGGCGTCTTCGGCGACGACGTAGCGATCCTGATGCGGGTAGAGGCAAAAGACTTGGCGGCCGAGGAGCGCGCCTGGCCCGGCGGTGACGCGGCCCACGCTCGAGTAGCCGTATTTCACCGGGGCCGGAAACTCGCCCTCCTGGTGGGGGGCGCGCATGCGCTCGCGCTCGCTGTCCGGCACGAGGCCCCGGAATACGAGGGATTCGCTGCCCCGGCTGATGCCGCTGTATAGGGCCGTGACTTCGACCTCCCCCGCGCCGGCCTCGCCCGGACCGTGCTGGCGGATCACGCCCTCGCCGGGGCGCGCGATCCAAAACGCGCGGGCGCTCGGCTTTGCGTCGCTCATGCGGACACTAGTAGCGGCGGATCCACAAGAGGTCAACGCTTTGTCGTTCGCGGCCCGCGACCCCCTCGAGGGTCCAATTCTGAAAGAGCTGGTATTCGAGCTGCGCTTCGTGGATGTTTTCGCGCTCTCCCGGGTCGGCGCGCCGGCGGTAGGCGACGAATAGATCGTCGCGGACCCAGGTGCCCACGGTGACGAAGCCGAACACGCCCTCGGCGGGATCGTCGGCGCCGATGCGGAGGACGTCGATGGGAAACGCCTGGCGCAACACATCCCCGACCTGCTCGGCGATCATGGCGCCGGCGGCGCCGACCGCCCGCTGCTGAAGGCCGGGCTCGGTGCCGGGCTCGGCGCCGGTGTCCGGGTTGCCGCCGAGCACGAACGACAGGAGCTGGGCCTGATCGTAGATGCCGGGATCGGAGGAGAAGCTTATCGATGGGTTGTCGGCGGTCCCGGTGGCGTCGATGAACAGGGTCATCGTCGCGAACTGGTGAGACAGGCGCACGTCGATGCGCGGATCGGGCGGGATGCGCCCCTCGAACGCGACGCGCGCGTTTTCGATCTCGTAGCGGCGGTCGAACAGGCGGACGTCGCCGCGGACGGTGGCGATGCTCCCCTCGATGGACGTGCTGCCCTCGAGCAGCGTGACGCGCAGGTCGGTTTGGATGCGGGCGTTTACGTCCTCGCCGCGCACCAGCACATCGTTTGGTGTGTGCAGGCGAATGAGCGCCAGGGGCGCGCCGGCGGTCGGGGGCTCGAGCTCTTCTTCGGGCGCCTCTTCGTCGGTGAGGCGCACGTCCTCGAGCTCCCCCACGGGTCCGAGGCCGCGACGATACCGATCGGTCTCGGGAAGGTTGACGATGACGCGCTCGGCCTCGACGTCGAAGCGCCACAGCTCGGTGGGCAGCCTAGTACCGTCGATCTGAGCATCCAGATCGAGGGCGATCGGCACTTCGGGGACGGCGGCGATGGGGAACTCGTCGGTATTCACATTGACGCTAAGGCCCGTGGGCTCGAGGCCATCGAGCTCGGCCTCGCCGGTGACGGCGACGGTGCCGCGATCCGAGCGCGCCTGAAGCTGGATCTCGGCGAGCCCGTCGGCGTGTTCGATGAACACGGTGCCGTCGCGGATCGGCCGAAAATCCGCCACGTCGAGGCTCGCGTCGTCGATGCGTAGGTAGCCCTCGAGCTCCGGCGCGCCCAAGTCGGGTCGCGCCTCGAGCGACGCCGACAGGCGTCCGCCGACGTCCAGGACGGGCGCCGGCGAGGGAACGAGACCGGCCGCGAGGAACGCTAGGTCGAAGTCTCGCGCCGAAGCGGCGACGACGCCGGCGCCGGGGTCGTCGAGCGGGATGCGGGCGTCCGCCTCGAGGTGCCCAGATTCCTGTCGCGCGCGCAGCCTGCCTCGGACTTCGCCCCGGGCGAGGCGCGTGATGCCGCGGAGCTCGTCGAAGCCCACGCCCGCCAGGGTGACGTCGGGGCTGTCGATGGCGAGGGTGAGATCCGGATCGGCGATCGAGCCCGAGACTTCGAGCATCCCGCGGATGACGCCGGACACGGGGACGTCGGCGCCGACGGCGGAGCGGACCGCCCCAAGCGGGGCTCGCGCGAGGAGCTCCCCGCGGATGGCACGCTGGATAAACGCGTCGAGGTCTCCCTCGGACAGGGCGGCTGCGCCGGCTTCGATCTCGACGTCGCCGCGCATGAGGGTGGGCCCGCGCGCGCCGGCGTTTGTGGCCTCGCCGGGGGCTGTGGCGTCGCCGGGGGCGGCTCCTGGCGGGTGCATCCACGCGTCTATCGAGGCGCGGGTCGCGTCCGGCGAAAGCTGGGCGTCGAGCTCGGCGGACACCGGGCGGTCCAACGCTTCGGCGCTCACGCGGCGGGCGTCGGCGCGAAGCCGTGCCTCGCGCAGCCCGGCCTCGGCGCTGGCCTCGAACGACAGCTCGCCGCCGAAGCTCGGCACCGCCGCGAACGCGGCGGAAAGCTCGCCGGCGTCGGCTTCGCCGCGGGCCTCGGCGGCGCGCAGCGCGTCGCCGGTGAGATCGGCGAGCGCCTGGGGATCGAATCGGTCGGCGGGGAGCTGTGCGGCGGCCGTGATTTCGGCCCATCCCAGCGGCTCGGCGAGCACCTGGATCGCCACGTCGGCCTCGCGCCCCCGGATCTCGGCGTGAGCGTCTGCGTCCACCGCCGGCAGCGGCCCGGCGGCGCGAAAGTCCGAGGGCTCTGCGCTCACCGTACCCCGCTCGAGCCCCTCGCCGAGCCGAGCGCGCACCGACAGGAGCCCACTTTCGAACGGGGGCTCGTCGGTGGCGTCGGCGAGCGGCGCGAGTTGGAGGTCTTCGATGTCGACAAGGAGCCTCTGCGTCGCCGCTTCGAAGTCCAAGTCGGCCCACGCCTGCACATCGAGGAGGTCCGCGGGCGGCAGGGCTGCGATTTCGGCTCGGGCGCGCTGCCCGTCCGGCGCGCGCGCCGCGGCAGAGGCGCGGAGCTCGCGGTCGCCCGGGTTCCCTTCCACGGAGGCGGAGGCGGTCGCGCTCACCGTCGGCCACGGCTCCCCGTAGGCGAAGTCGTCCACCGATGCTTCGAGGGTCCCGGTTTCGAGCCCGGCACCGAGTGCGGCCGACACATCGGCCCGCCCGCGCTGAGGGTGCGGCGCGCCGAGCGCCTCGGCGATGGCGCCGAGGTCCAGGGCACGGAGCTCGACGGTGAGCGACTCGATGGCCCGCTCGCCGAGCGCCTCCCACGCCTCCAGGTCGGTGGGCGTGTCCGGCGCGCGCGCCGCGATCTCGACATCGGCGCTCTGCGGGCCGGCGCGCGCCTCGATCGAGGCGAGGGCGCGGCCGTCCTCGAGCGTCGCCGACAGATCGACGTCCGCGGCCGGGATCCCCGCCGCCGCCATGGGGCCCACGCGAAGGCCTGAAAGTTGGCCCTCGATTTGGCCGCGCGCGGGCGGCCAGACGACGTCGGCGCGCCCGGTCAGCTGGCCCGAGATGCGGGGCTCGTCGGGAAACAGGGCGGCGTGCGTGCGGCCCACATCGAGGGAGGTGACCGTGACGTCCAAGTCGCCGGCCTCCTCGCCGCGCAGCTGGCCGCGGGCCGAAATTTGGCCCGCCTGCGAGGCGATGTCCAGGCGCTCGATGTCGACTTCGCCGTCTTCCGACACCGCGATCGCCGTGTCGTCGGCTCGCCACAAAAGCTCCCGGGTGCGCACGGCGAGCTCGTGGATGTCCGCGCGAAGCGGCTCTGTTTGCAGATCGACGGTCGCGCGCCCCGAGGCGCCGTAGGGCTCGCCTGGGGCCCCTGCGCTAAGCCGAGCGGCGAGCTGCTCGCCGCCGCGAAGGAGCTCCGCGTCGGCCACGACGAGGCTCACCGGCGCCTCGCCGATGCGCAGGTCGCGGGCCTCCACGCGGGCGGTCGCCTCCGGCGCGCTCGGCACCCCCTGGGCGTCGATGTCCGCGGACAGCGACGCGATTCGGACGTCCTGGGCGCGGAGGTCGCGGGCGCTCAAGTCGCCTCGGACGGCGAGCGCGTCGAGCGGGCCCTCGGCGCGCAAGGTGATGTCGGCGCGCCCCTGGGCCGGGATCTCGTCGCGTGACAGCGCGCGCAGATCCGTGATCGACGCCTCCGCCGCGCTGCGGGTGAGCACCGGCTCGGGGCCGCCGAAATCGAGCTCACCGTCGGCCCGGACGCGCGCGCCCGGCATCTGCCCGCGAATCTCGGCGGCGATCGCGTCGCCCGCCAGCTGAGCGGTGCCCTCGGCGCTGTCCACGCGCCACCCGGCGACGTCACCGCGGGCCGAAATCTCGACGTAGCCCGCCGGGGCCGCGTCGCCCTCGCCCCCGGCCCCTTCGCCCGCATCACCACCGCCTGCGCCGCCGGCCACATCGCCGGGATCGCCGCGCGCCCACCCGCGGAGCCAAAAATCCAGCGATCCGTCCGGCGCGTCCCGCACGGCGCGGCTGGGATCCGCCCCGGCCGCCTCGAGCTCGAACTCGGCGCCCGGCGCCTCGGGATCGACCGACGCCGTGAGCGCGGCCTTAGCGCCTGCGACGTCGCCCTCGAGATCCACGGCGACGGGCGCATCGGCGCCGGGGCGCGACAGCGAGCCCGCGAGCCGGGCGTCGCCGATCCACGGGCTGTCCGGGGCCACGAGATCGAGATCCTCGGCCATGAGCGCGACTTCGACGCGCCCGCGCAATGCCCCGTCCTCATCGCCGACTAGCTCGGGGACCTGGACGGACGAGCCGGCGATGCGAAGCTCCACCGCCTCAGCGGTGAGCGCCCCATCTTCGAGCGCGGCTCGGCCACTCGCCCGAGCGGCGGTCTCGAGGTCCTGCTCGGGGATGGCGATCTCGGCTGAAAGCGATTCGAGCGCGGCGCTGACCTGGTCGGGGCCGTCGATGTCGACTTCCCCACCCCGCAGCGCGAGATCGGACACGACGACTCGATCGAGCTGGGGCGCGTCTACATCCGCGGCGCCGCCTTTGATCGTCACGTCGGCCATGCTCACCCGCATCGGCTCCACGTCCGGATCGGGCTCTGGGAAGTCGAACACCTCCGCCAGGTTCACGCGTCCGTCTTCGTCGATCCGCACGCGGGTGCGGACCCCTTCGATCTCGAGCTCAGTGAGCCGCAGGTGGCGCCGGAGCAGCGAACCGGGCGCGTAGTTTAGAGTCGCTCGATCCACCGCGAGGACCACGCGGCCGTCCTCGTCGCGAACGAGCACGTCCTCGAGCGTAAACCGACCGAGAGGAGAGCCGCCGAGCCGGCCGATGGTGAGCTCGCCCCTTACGTGCGGCGCGAGCGCGCCCTCGGCGCGCTGGACGATTTGATCGCGCCCCCAGTCGGTGTGGACGATGGCGATGAGGGCCAAAAGCAGGGCGAAAACCAGCAAAAGCGCGCCAAGAACAGTGAGGAGCGCTCCCTTGAACAGCTTTCGCGTGCGCCAGCGCGGCATGGTCGGCGCCATCAAAACGCCTCGCCGATACTGAAATGAAAAACCAGCCGGTTTTCGTCCACAGGGCCGCCCACCTCGGGTAGAGAGGTGATGCGGTAGGCCAGATCGGCCCGGATCGGGCCGATGATCGTGTTGTAGCGCAGGCCCGCGCCGAGCGCCCACTGAAGATCGTCGAGCGCGATATCCGCGATGTCGCGCGTTACGTTGCCGCCGTCGGCGAACACGGTCGCCCCGAGCCACTCGTCGCCGATGCGGGTTAGGCGTGTGCGGAGCTCGTAGCTCGTCTCGAACAGCGCGTCGCCCCCGAACCGAGCTACGGGATCCGCGCCCTCGTCGATCTCGTCGGGGTCGGCCACGACGGTGGGGGATAGGCGCCGACTCCCGAATCCCCGGTGGTCGGACGCGCCGCCGGAGAAGTAGCGCTGGGTGAGGGGGATCTCACCGGTGAGCGCGCTTCCGAGACGGCCCCGCGCGGCGACCACGAAGCGATCGCCGA
>SLNH01000055.1 GCA_007133195.1 Nannocystineae bacterium
ACCGACGCCCGCGCGGGCGATCATCCGCTCCCACCGCGCGGGCGCGCGCGGCGTGACGGGGGCCGCCGCGAAGGGCGAGCGCGCAGCCGCGTCGACGCCGAACCAGGCGCTGACGCCGACTCGCAGGCCGACGTGGGATGACGCCGCCGGCTTGCGGGCGGGCGGCAAAGCCGCGGTGTCCGCGCGGGCGTCTACGAGCACGAGGCCGGCCTCCCCTGCCAGGGTCCCGTCGGCGCCGCTGCGCGCGAGTCCGACGAGACGATTTTTGAGCCTCACCCCGCCCAGCACGAGCGGCGCCGCGGCAGGCGAACGGCCCCCGCCGCGCCGCCCGCCATCGCCGGGGGCGAATGCCCCGCTGGCGTCGCCGCGATCGGCCGCAGCCCAAAAGTCGGCTTCACCACGGCGAGCGAAGGCCGGATCCCGCCTCGCGAGCTCGCCGTGGCTGACTCGCCCGCTCCGCGTCACGAGCCGGTAGGCGAAGCTGTGCGGGGGGCGCTCGCTGTGCCAGTCGATTCGCTCGAAGAACCGCGCGCTCGCCCACGCCGCCGCGCGTAAACGCTCCGCCCGCGGCCGGCGCGCGCGCTCGTAGCGAGCGAGCGCCGCGGGAATCGCCGGCAGGCTCGTGATCGCATCGGCGAGGGCGGCGGCGTCGGCGAGGGCCGAGCTCGTCCCCGAACCGATGGAAAAGTGCGAGGCGTGAGCGGCGTCGCCGACGAGCACGACACCTGGCCGGTGCCACCGGCGCGCTCGCACGCTGGTAAAGCGGCGCCACGCCGAGCCGTCCCCCCAAAGCGCGTGCCCCTCGAGCTCGCGGGAAAACAGCTGCTCGAGCAGCAAAGCGCTGTCCCTCTCGGTGGCCAGGGACAGTCTCGCGCGGCGGAACGTCGCCTCGCTGCACTCGGCGATGAACGTAGACGAGCCGTCTTTGTAGGGGTAGGCGTGGACACAAAAGCTACCTGCGTCGCTTCGTCTTACCCAAAACGCGAAGGCGGACAGCGGGCGCGACGTAGCCAGCCACAAAAACCGGCTCTCGCCGCACTGGAGCGCCGGCTCGAAGTCATAGGCGTAGTGCGCGCGCACGCCGCTCGAAGCGCCATCCGCGCCGATGAGGAGGTCTGCCTGCTCCGCCGCCGCGTCTACATCCCGCACCGGCGCCGTCCAGCGAAGCGTGACGCCGAGCTCCTCGCAGCGCGCGCGGAGGACGTCCAACACGGCGTGCCGGCATGCGCCCGCCAGCGGGTGTCCTTGGGCGCGCACCTCGCCCCGCCCGGTCTTGATCCAAAGCTCGTCCCACCGGCAGACGAGCGCCGATATCGCGCGAAAGGTCGGCTCGTCGGCGCGGGCGAGATCGCCGAGCGCCCGCGGGGACACCACGATGCCGAACCCCGCGGAGTCAGCTCGCCCCGCGCGTTCGCGAACCTCGACAGCCCAGTCAGGACGGCGCGCCTTGAGGAGCGCCGCCGCGTACAGACCGGCCGGCCCGCCGCCCGCGCACAGGATCCTCACGCGTGCAAGCGATGGCGGGCGACCACCCGCTCGACGATCTGCTCGAGGTCGGCCGGCGCCAAAGAGCTTCCCGCGCCGCGCGGCGACCCGCCGACGTTTTCCGATCCGCCCCAACCGGCCAGATCGTCGGCCTCATAGCCCTCGGCCCGGTTGAGCTCGCGGAGAATCTCGCGTATCGGGAAGTGAACGATGTACTCGGACCGCCGCCAGATCGAATAGACGTATCGCTCGCCGGACCGCGCGTACAGTTCGACGGCAGCGTTGATGCCCGATTCGACCATCTTTTGCCGGGCGTGCTGGTGGTCTACCTCCGCGAGCACCCAGCCCTCACCGCCGCCCACCTCGCGATGTCCGCCCAAAAGCGGCAAGGTCTCGCTCTGCCCGGTGAGGAACAGCTCGATTCGATCGTGCACCGCCTGGATGATGCTGCGCATATCCTCGGCGCTCGAGCGCGAAAGCTGCGGCCGATTCATCGTATACGGCTCGAACACCCATCGGATCTCGCCGAGGAGGTTGCGCTCGCGCGGTAGCGGGAACGCGCCCGCGGACATGTCCAGAAGATCCTCGAGGTGCGCGAGTGTCCTCACAAGCGGCTCGCCGGCGCGGTCGGGGTTCAGCAGGATCCAGCTGGCCAGGCATACGTCCTGATCGCAGTCGTTGACCCAGATCGTCGCCCGCCGCCCGTCCGAATCCGCGTACAGCTCGTACAGCCCGAGCAGGATCGCCCGCCGGACCTGCTCGCAAGTCGCGCACGTGCAGCTGCGATCCACCGCCTCGTGGTGGTTGAAGTTTCGGTAGGGGCCCTCGCTCGTCGTCATGAGAAACGGCTCGCCCTGGACGTAGCCGTCGAGGGCGATGCTGAACGGAGGGCTCGAGGCCAGAAATTCTTCCCGGGTGAGCACGGCGCCGGGGACGATCTGAACGTTGATCCTGTCCCCGACCGGCGACGTCATCTGCGCGGTCCCCCGGGACACGTCGCTCGAGGTGGGGGCGGGCGGCGTCGCCGGCTTTCCCGCGCCGTTCGAGGACGCACCCGTCCCGCCGCCGGACGCCGCGTCCGGCGCCGTCTGGCGCTTACCTCGCGTTTTGGAGCTAGCTCGCATTCGCGGTCTCGTCAGGCCTAAAGGGTGTCCCTAGACTCTGCGCGCCTACCGAGAAAGCACGTGGAGTTCCAGGACACCCCCCTCGCGCCTCCCCATACATGACGCCCGGTCCCGAGGCATTGGGGCCCTGGCGGAGGGCAAGTCCCTGGGCGGAGCACTGCAGATGTGGTCACGGCCCTATCCTGCCACGGGTTCGCGCGGGCGCGCGCGCATTCGGCGCGCAATTACTTCGAAAGCCGCGCGCGGGCCCAGCCAGCGTGTGCCGCTTGCGATCCCGTCCGCGCAGGCCGTGCGGGCTGCGCCGATCTGCGCGCGTTTCGCGAGCTAGGAAGTCCGCCGGACGCCGACGAGGAGACCGTCTGGGGTAGGAACACATGCGGTGTCGAACGCCTCCGCGGCCTGCTCGTGAAAGCGCCGCATCGCGCGCGCTTCATCGGAGTCCTCGCGCAGCCTCCCGAACAGATAGACGTTGTCGCCGATGAGCAGGCCTCCAGCGCGGAGGTTTTCGGCCGCCCACGCCCCGTATACGGGGTAGCGCGCCTTGTCGGCGTCGAGGAACACGGCGTCGAACGGCCCCTCGGCCGCCAGCTCGGGCAGGATCTCGGCTGCGTCGCCGACCCGGACTTCGGTACGCGCCGCCAAGTCGGCGCGGGTGAGGTTTTCGCGCGCGACCTCGGCGTGACGCGGATCGACCTCGATCGAATACAGCACGCCGCCTGTGGGAAGCGCCCGCGCCATCCAGATGGCCGAATAGCCGGCCAGCGTCCCCACCTCGACGACCCGCCTCGCCCCGGCGAGCCGGAGTAGAAGCTGGAGAAACCGTCCCTCTGACGGGCCGACCTGAATCGCGGGAAGGCCCTGGCGCTCGGGCGCCTCGGCCGCCGCTGCCAGCGCCTCGTCGTGCGGTGCGTGGAGCTCATCCGCGTAGCGAAGGATCGCGCCATCGGCGTAGCGCACGCCGCTTCGAGAATTTGGATCCGCCATTGCCGAACAGCATGACACGCCTCGGCGGCGCGGTCACCACGGGGCCCGCGCGGCGAGGGCGCCCGGGCTTGCGATCTCGCAGCCGCCAGGCTGGCGGTCGTAAGCGCCACTGCCACCGCGGGAAAAAGCGGTTCGTTCAGGCCTGTTTGTAGGGCAAGTATGCGCGAAGCTCGCGCGCCTGTACGCTCACGGCGCGCGCTTCCTCGGCCAGAAATTCGCTAACGGCCCGGGACAAGTCCGGGTCGCGAATCCAGTGCGCGCTGTTCGTGATCACGGGAGAAAACCCCCGCAGGAGCTTGTGCTCCCCTTGGGCGCCCGCCTCGAACACCTCCAGGCCTCGCGCGATGCAGTGCTCGATGGCGGCGTAATAGGCGACCTCGAAGTGGAGAAACTCCGCGCCCACGTCAGCGCCCCAATAGCGGCCGTACAGGGCGCGTCCCTTTTCGAGAAACAGCGCTCCCGCCACCGCCAGGTCGGCTCGAACCGCGCGGGCGAAGCGGACGCGACCGGGCGCGAGCTCGAGGTAGCGCTCGAAGAACCCGGGCCGCAGGTAATCCATGCCGCCGTGGGCCGCCACGGTCGCGCGGTAAAAGCGGTCGAGCGCGGCCACGTCAGCGCCCGTCATCGCATCGCCGGACACGAAGTCGAGCCGGTCGATCGCCGCGCGCGCGCGGCGCCGCTCCTTGCGGATCTGCTTGCGCTTTCGCGAAACCAGCGCGCTCGTAAAGTCGTCAAAGCTATCGTAGCCGGCGCTTTGCCAGTGAAACTGCAGCGAGCTCCTGGCGGCGAAGCCGCGGCGCTCGAGCGCCCGCCGTTCGGCGTCGGTGACGAACAGCAGATGGATCGACGAACAGCCTCGCGCGTCGGCGACCTCGTGAAGCGCTTCGACGAGCGCGTCCTGTACGCGTTCGCGCTCCGCTCCCGGCGCGACGAGCAGGCGCGGCCCGGTCGCCGGCGTCATGGGCGCCGCGACGACCAGCTTTGGAAAGTAGGGGATCCCGGCGCGGTGGCTGGCCCGCGCCCAGGCAAAGTCGAAGATGTACTCCCCGAAGCTGTGTGATTTGACAAACCCGGCCACGGCGCCTACGAGAGAGGCGTGACCAACCGGTGACGATGTCTCGGCGAGTAGATACACGGGCTCCCACCCGGCGCGAACTCCGACCGAAGCGGAGTCCTCGAGCGCGCGGAGGAACGCGTGCTCGAGAAACGGCGAATCGCCGTGGTCGAGCGCGTTCCAGGCGCTTTGGTCCACCGAAGCAATGCTGTGGACCGGGCGCACGGTGAGCTCGGGCATCCTTGTCATAAGCCGCGACCGCGCCTAGTGTCCCGTATCCTGAACACGTTGACAAAGCCCCCGCGGTATCCTCCCCTTCAGGTGACGAGCCACGGAACGACGATGCAAGCCATCGCCAGCACAGCGCGGGCGCACGACAGGCACGACCGAGGGCGACCCGAACGTAACTAAACAAGCAATTCGCTGCGGGGCGTCGCCCGGCGAATCAGGAGGAACCTCCATGGCCGAACCAGTTCTTGAGCGCATCGAGTCGATCATCAAATCGGATCGCGTCGTCCTGTTCATGAAGGGGAGCCGCGACCAGCCGCGTTGCGGATTCTCAGCCGGGGTCGTCCAGATCCTGAACGGCATCATCCCGAGCTACACCACGGTCGACGTCCTCAGTGATCCCGATATCCGCCAGGGGATCAAAGACTACTCCGATTGGCCCACGATCCCGCAGCTATACATCGACGGCGAGTTCGTGGGCGGCGGCGACATCGTCCGCGAGATGCACCAGAGTGGCGATCTGCACGGCGCGCTCGGCGTGACCCCCGAAACGGTCGAACCTCCGTCGATCACCCTCACCGACACCGCCGCCGAGGCGTTTCGCGCGGCGAGCGGTGACATCAAGGAGGGCGAGGGCATCCACCTCGCCATCGACGAAAACTACGATCACTCGCTGGGGGTCGGCGCGCGCTCTCCACAGGACCTCGCCGTGTCGCAAAACGGGGTCACGCTCCTGTTCGACGTCATGTCCGCCAAGCGCGCCGAGGGGCTCAAGATCGACTATGTGCGGGGGCCCGACGGCGAGGGGTTCAAAATCGAAAACCCGAACGCGCCCCCGGCCGTGGAGCAGATCGCGCCCGGGGAGCTCAAGTCCAAGCTAGACAGCGGCGAGATAGGCGCCCTTTACGACGTGCGGCCCCCGGACGAGCGCGCGCGCGCCGCGATCGCCGGCGCCCTCCCCCTCGATGACGATGCCGTGCGCCACATCGAGTCGCTCGATCGCGACACGCCGATCGCCTTTCACTGCCACACCGGAAAGCGCAGCCAGGCGGCGGCGGAGCACTTCCGGCAAAAGGGGTTCCGCAAGCTGTACAATCTTGCTGGCGGCATCGACGCCTGGTCGCGCGAGGTCGACGCCGACGTGCCGCGCTACTAGAAATTTGGCTGCCCGCGGCTACGCGGCCGCGGCGCAGCACTTCTTGTACTTCTTGCCCGATCCGCACGGGCACGGTTCGTTGCGCCCGACTTTCGGCTGGTCCCTCACCACCGGCTTCTGCTTGACCATCTCGCCGTCGAGGTAAAACCACTGGCCCTCGCGGCGGCGGAACACCGCTTGCTCGTGGTGGGCCAAATCCGCCCCCTCCAGCCGGTACCGGGCGATGAACTCCACCCGCCCGTCGTCGTCGTCAGGGCCGCCTTTTTCGGTGTGGCGCACCTCGAGCCCGAGCCACTCGGCCTTGCGCGACCAGCTGGCCGAGGCTTCCCGATCCACCTGATCCGCGGTGTCGGGATGGTGGCTATCGACGATGAAGTCGATCTCGCCTTGCGTGTAGGCGGTGTAGCGCGCCCGCATGAGGGCTTCGGGCGTCTTCGCCGGCTCGTCGCCGCGGAGCACGGGCCCGCAGCACATCTCGTAACTCTGACCGCTCGTGCACGGGCAGACGGCGTCGTCGCTTTCCTGCGTCGCGTGTTGCGTGTCTTCCACGGCGCGGGACTATATCACGCGCCCGCGGCCCTGTGCCCCGGGGGGCCGGGGGTCAGAAGATCTTGATGTCTACCTCGAACACGATACGGGCCTCGATCGTGGTGTCCTGAGGCGGACGGCGGCCGCTCGCGGAGGTTTCGATGGTCATCTCCGGCGCGACGACGTGCGGCTGAAGATCGGCCTCCGAATCGACCTCGAGCTCGGCCGTGGATGCGCCCTCGGGGACGGGATCGAGCCAGGCGATCTCCTCGTCCGGCTCACCGTCGGCCTTGACGGTGAACGAGACGCTGTCGAGGAAATCGAGGTCGGCGCCCTCGGGCTCGGTGACGGCGAGCTCGAACGAGCGGGTGTACACGGCGTCGATGTCTTCCTCGGTGTAGCCCTCGTTCCGAAACGTCTGGGTGTCGGTGATGTCGAAGCTCACGAGGCCGGGGAATCCAATGTCGCCGAGGAGCTGCTCGGTGAGGCCTCCTCCCTCCACGACGCTCTCCTCCTCTACATCCACGCTTATGCGGTCGAGGCCGCAGCCGGCGACGAGCGCCGCCAGCATCGTGAGCGCCGCCAACGCCCCTGGGCGACCCGGAGAGGCGGCGCGGCCTTTGCGCCTGTCGGTGAATTTGTTCATGACGACTTCCATAACCAGTTATTTCGTCCTGCCTACCGGCAAACCCGTTGATCAGCGCGCTGGGAGGGCAGCCTCGATCCTCCGCAGCTCCCGGTACGCCCGGGCTCGCGTGTCGGGATCCCGCACGGCCTCGGCGTAAGGAAGCGAGAAATAGGCATCGCTGAGCGCGCTCGCGGCGCCTTCCTCGGCCTCCCCCAAGGC
>SLNH01000098.1 GCA_007133195.1 Nannocystineae bacterium
CGGGAGGTGGTGCGTGACCCCGTTTAGCGGTTGACGATGTGGATGGCTTCCTTGAGGGCGGCGGCGGCGGCCTCCATGATGCCCTCGGACAGGGTCGGGTGAGGATGGATCGTAAGGGAGATGTCGTGCAGCACAGCCCCCATCTCCACGGCCAGTGCGCCCTCGCTGATGAGGTCCGAGGCGCCGTTGCCGACGATGTGTAGGCCGAGGATCTCTTCCGAGTTGGCATCTGCGACGATCTTGCAAAAGCCCTCGGTGTCGTTCACCGACAGCGCGCGCCCCAGAGCCGCCATCGGGAACTTGCCCACCTTGATCTCGTAGCCCGCCTTCTCGGCTTCTTCGGCGGTGAGGCCGGTAGACGCGAGCTCCGGGTCGGTAAACACCACGGCGGGGATCGTGCGCGCGTCCATCTCGCCCTTGTGACCGGCGATGACCTCGGCGACGACCTCGCCCTCCTTGGTGGCCTTGTGCGCGAGCAGCATGCCGCCGGCCACGTCGCCGATCGCGTAGACGCCCGGCACGTTCGTGCGCTGCTGCTTGTCGACCTTGACGTAGCCGCCCTCGTCCGTAGCCACGCCCAGCGCCTCGAGACCGAGGTTCTCGCTGTTGGGCCGCCGGCCCACGCTCGACAGGATCTTGTCGGTGTCGAGGGTGGCGTCGCCGTCTTTGGTCTCGATGGTGAGCACGGCGCGGTCGCCCTTTTCCTCCCAGCCTTTCGCCTTGGCGTTCGTGATCACCTCGATGCCCATCTTGCGGAGCTTCTTCTGGATGACCTTGACGCACTCCGGCTCCATGCCCGTAAGGATCGAGTCGAGCGCCTCGACCACCGTGACCTTGGTGCCGAGCTTGGCGAACACCGTGCCGAGCTCGAGGCCGATGTAGCCGCCGCCGATCACCGCCATGCGGCCGGGAACCTCGTCGAGCGCGAGCGCCCCCGTCGAGTCGATGACGCGCTTTCCGTCGGGATCGAACCCGGGGATGACGATCGGCCGCGCCCCGGTGGCGAGCACGACGTTTTTCGTCTCGATGACCTGCTCGCCGTTTTTGCCGGAGACGACGACGCGGTGGCCTTCTTTGCCCTTCTCCACACGGGCCTCGCCGAACACCATTTCGCCGCCGTTTGCCTTCACGAGCTGCTTGACGCCGCCCGTGAGCTTCTTGACCACCCCGCCCTTCCAGCTTTGCATCTTCGTCATATCGGCCGTGGGCGGCTCGCTCACGAAGATTCCCATGTCCTCGGACTTGGTGATCTTTTCGTAGGTCTTCGCCGCGTGGATGAGCGCCTTGGAGGGGATGCACCCGACGTTTAGGCACACGCCCCCGGGCTCGCCCTTTTCCACGACGATGGGCTTTAGGCCGAGCTGCCCCAGCCTGATCGCGGCCGGATATCCTCCCGGGCCGCTGCCGATGACGACCGCGTCTGCGCGCATATCGTTAGCCATTTTTTCGTTACGCCCCCTTCGCGTTCAAAAGCTCGCGCTGCTCGCGCAATAGCCACGTGGGCTGTTCGTAAACGTCCTCGAACAGCGAGTCTAGCGCGGGCTGGCCCGCGCGCTCGTGCACCCCGACCGCGGCGCGAATCTCCTCTTCGAGCTCGGCCCAAAGCGCGTCGTCCTCACTCGGCGACAGCCACCCGCGGCCCTCGAGGAGCGCCCGCGCCCGCTGAATCGGGTCCCGGCGGGTGCGCCACGCCTCGGTGATCGTCTCGTCTCTGTAACGCGACGGATCATCGGACGAGGAGTGCGCGCTCACCCGGTAGGTCAAAAACTCCAAAAACGTGGGGCCGCCCCCGGCGCGCGCCTTCTGCGCCGCGTAGCGGGTGGCGACATACACGGCCATCACGTCGTTTCCATCGACGCGCAGCGACTCGAGCCCGTAGCCGAGCCCCTTGAGCGCGATCGTCTCGGCCGCCGTTTGCGCCTCGCCCGGCGTGGAGATCGCCCACTGGTTGTTTTGGCAAGCGAGCACCACCGGCGCCTGCAGCACGCCGGCGAAGTTTAGCGCCGCGTGAAAATCGCTCGTGCTCGTGCCGCCGTCGCCCATGTAGCCGATGCACATGCGCCCGCCGCGGCCCTCGACCGTCATCGCGTGCGCGATGCCCACCGCGTGCGGGATCTGCGAGGCGACGCAAGAGGACATCACCACGTAGTTCGTGTCCCGATCGCACGGGTGGCACGGCATCTGCCGGCCGCGGCTCACGTCGCGGTCGTTTCCGAAGATCTGCGCGACGTAGGCATCGAGCGGCATACCGCGATAAAGGCCCGCGCCCGCCTCCCGGAGCGCGGGCACGAGCCAATCTTCGGGCTGGGTGGCGGCGGCGGAACCCACCACGGCCGCCTCCTGCCCGAGCGCCTCGCCGTAAAAGCCGATACGCCCTTGGCGCTGGAGCGCCATCATCCGCGCGTCGATGACGCGGATGCGGACCATGCCCCGATAGAGATCGCGGGCGAGCGCGCGGGGCATCGCATCGACCAGCGGATGGGCGGCGCCGTCTTCGCCCACGAGCTGAAACAGCCCGCGCGCCTTTTCCTCGTCTGTTCCCGCGAAATACGGATGCGCTGGCGGGCGCCCGCGACGCCCCGCGCCCTGGGCGCTGTCGCCGCTCGTACCCGCGGCGCGCTCGGCCGCTCCTTCAGGCCCGGCGCGGACGCTCGGCCCTCCGCTCACACCATCTCCATGAACATGAGGGTCGGGTCCTCGAGGAGCGCCTTCACATCCTGGAGAAACATCGCGCCGTCCCAGCCGTCCACGAGCCGGTGGTCCAAGGAGATGGACAGGTTCATGCGCCAGGCCACCGCCACGGCGCCGTCTTTGACCACCGGTCGCTCTTCGATCTTGTGAACGCCCACGATCCCCACTTCGGGGTGGTTGATGATCGGGGTCGCGAGCACCCCGCCGAGCTTGCCGAGCGACGTGATCGTGAATGTGGACCCGCTGAGATCCTCGCGAGACGCGGTTCCGTCTTGCACGGCGTTGCCGAGGCGCTCGATCTCGGCGGCCAGATCGAAAATCGAGCGCTTGTCGGCGTCGCGCACCACGGTCACCGTGAGCCCCTGCGGGCCCTGAGCGGCGATGCCCAGGTGGTAGTATTTCTTGCGCACGATCTCCTGGGTCGTCTCGTCGAGCGCGGCGTTTAGCTGAGGCCATTTTCTGAGCCCAGCGGTGATCGCCTTGACGATGAACGGCAGGTACGTGAGCTTGATTCCGCGCTCGGCAGCCTTTTCCTTGGAGCGCGCGCGCAGCGCCACGAGCTCGGAGACGTCGATCTCCTCCACGTACGTAAAGTGCGCGGCGGTCCCGACGGAGCGGGCCATGTTGTCGGCGATGCGCTTTCTCAGCCCGCGCAGCGGTACGCGCTCCTCCTCCCCCTCGATCGGCACCCGCACGGGCGCCGGCGCCTCGCGCCGCGCGGCCGGCGCGCCCGGGGCCGGGGCCTTGGCCTCGGCACTCGGCGGCGCCTCGGCGTAGCTTCGCACGTCGCCCGACGTGACCCGGCCCCGGCGTCCGGTGCCGGATACGCGATGAAGCTCGACACCGAGCCTGCGCGCGAGCTTGCGCGTGGCCGGCGTCGCGAGCACCCGACCGACCGATGCGCTCGCGTCCACCACCTCTGGGGCCGCGGCGACTGCCGCCACCTGCGGCACCGCAGCCCCGTCCCGCGGTCCCGGCGAGCCGTTTCCGCGCGGTGGCGCCGCTTCGGCGCGCTGTTCGGTCGCGGCCGGCGATGCGCCCGCCGCGGCGCCGTCGTCGATCTCGAGGAGCACGTCGCCCACGGGGCAGATCTCGCCCTCGCCGAAGTGGATCTTTCGAACCTTTCCCTTGCGCGGAGACGGGATCTCGACCGTCGCCTTGTCGGTCATCACCTCGACCATCGGCTGGTCGAGCTCGACGTCATCCCCCTCGCTCACCATCCACTTGACGATCTCGCCCTCGACGACGCCTTCACCGATATCGGGCAGATGAAAAGAAAACGCCATCGTCTACCACTCCAAGGTCTCGCGGACGGCGCCGAGGACGCGGTCGGCGTTGGGCAGGTACTCGTGCTCGAGCACGTAGGGGAAGGGCGTGTCGAACCCGGTGACGCGCTGGATCGGCGCCTCCAGATACTCCATGGCTCGCTCACAGATCGAGGCGACGAGCTCGGCGCCGTACCCGCACGTGCGCGGGGCCTCGTGAACGACGACGGCGCGGCCGGTCTTTTTCACCGACGCGATGAGGGTCTCGACGTCGAACGGGACGAGCGTGCGCAGGTCGATGACCTCGCAGCGGATGCCCTGCTCCGCCGCCTTGTTCGCCGCCTCTTCGATCACGGAGAGCATCGCCCCATAGGCGATGAGCGTGCAGTGCTCGCCCTCGCGCACCACGTTCGCCTTGCCGAGCGGGATCGTGGTGTCGCCCTCGTCTACCTCACCGCGGGCGGCGCGGTAGATCCGCTTGGGCTCCATGAACAGGACCGGGTCGTTCTGGCGCAGGCAGCTCAGCAGCAGCCCTTTGGCGTCGGCTGGCGTGCTCGGGATCACCACTTGCAGGCCCGCCACGTGCGCGAACATGGACTCGGGAGACTGCGAGTGATAGTGCCCGCCGCGAATCCCGCCCCCGTAGGGCGTCCGAATCACCACCGGACAGGGGTACTGCCCGCCCGACCGATAGCGGAACTTGGCCAGCTCGTTCACGATCTGGTCGAACGCCGGGAAGATGAAGTCGGCGAACTGGATCTCGGGCACCGGACGCATCCCGTACAGGGCCATGCCGATCGCCGAGCCGATGATCCCGCCCTCGGCGAGCGGCGTGTCGATGACGCGATCGGGGCCGAACTGGTCGTAAAGACCGCTCGTCGCCCGGAACACGCCCCCGAACTTGCCCACGTCCTCGCCGAGCACCACGACCTTGGACTCGCGGGCCATCTCGATGTGAAGGGCCGAATTTACGGCCTGGATGATGTTCATCGTCGCCATGGAGGCTCCTCCTCGCGCGGCTAGTGACCGTGTGGCGACTTCACCGGGGGCTGCGAGAGCAGGGCATCCCGCTGCTCGGCGATGTGCCAGGGCATGGATTCGTAGACGTCCTCGAACAGCGTCTCGCGATCGGGCATCGCCGCCGTGGTGGCGTGCTCGATCGCCTTCGTGATGCGCTCGTTTAGCCGCTCCGTGATCTCGGTTTCGAGCGACTCGGACCAAATGCCGCGGCTTTTCAGGTAGGCGCGGTAGCGGTTGACCGGATCCCGCAGCTCCCACTCGCTGGGCTCGTCGGGATCGCGGTACGCCGACGGATCGTCGGAGCTCGAGTGCCCCTGGACGCGGTAGGTCACCGCCTCGATGAGCGTCGGCCCGTCGCCGGCGCGGGCGCGCTCGGCGGCTTCCTCGGTGGCCTTGACCACGGCGAGCACGTCATTGCCGTCGACGCGCACGCCGGGCATCCCGTAACCCACGGCCTTGGAGGCGAAGGTCTTGGCCGCGGTTTGTTTTTCGCGCGGCACGGAGATCGCCCAGCCGTTGTTGCGGAGAAGAAAGATGACCGGCGCCCGGGCCACGCCGGCGAAGTTCATCGCCACGTGAAATTCACCCGTCGACGAGGTGCCCTCGCCGAAGAAGGTGAGCGCGCAGCGGTCGGTGCCCTCGATGGCCATCGCCTGCGCGGTCCCCACGGCCTGCGGGATCTGGGTGCCGACCGGCGAGCTGATGGACACCATGTTGATCTCGCTCGCCGAGTGGTGGACGGGCATCTGCCGCCCCTTCACCGGGTCGTCGACGTTGCCGAACAACTGGTTGATGTAGCTCTCGATCGAGTACCCGCGCCAAAACCAGGCGCCGTGCTCGCGATAGCTCGGAAACACCCAGTCATCGCCCCGCAGCGCATACACGGCCAGCGCCGTGGCCTCCTCACCGATCGCCTTCATGTAAAAGCCGAGCCGGCCCTGACGCTGCAGGCGCATCATGCGCTCGTCCATGACGCGCACGGTAAGGAGGGTTTCGAAGATCCTAACCAGATCCTCTTCGGGGAT
Source organism: Nannocystineae bacterium (assembly GCA_007133195.1). Taxonomy (GTDB): domain Bacteria; phylum Myxococcota_A; class Polyangia; order Haliangiales; family Haliangiaceae; genus SLNH01. Next base: position 6,002 of record SLNH01000098.1, read on the forward strand.
GTTGGGAACCTCGGCGCCGGGGACGACCTTGCCCTCCTCGTCGAGGACCCGTCGCAGACCGGCCATGTCATCTTTGGCCTGAACCGCTACCATGAAGCCTCCAGGGATGTAGGCGCTTGGGTGTACTTGTAAACTCGCAAAGGTGTCAAGCTGATCACCCGACGGCCGGTGGCGCGCTGCGTTATGACGAGTCGCGATGACGACACGCGGTGCCCGATGCGTGCTCGACGCCTCGCGTCACTGCGCGCGCCGCGACGCGTAACCGCCCAGCCGGCGCCAATTTGACCGGAGCTGTCGCGAGGGCCAAAATCTCTCACCCCGCAGCGCGTGTAAGGAGGCTTTCCCGAGGTCGCACGTTCACCGGCGATCGCCGCGAGCATTCCGGCCCCGGTTTATCGCGTCCGGTTTTCATTGACAGGGGGCAAGCGGCGAGGGCGCCTGCTTCGCCGTGTGAATCACCATGTTTACAGGTTTGCTCATCGCGATGTTGATCATCGCCGGCGCCGCGACCGTCGTCGGTGGCGGCCTCATGCTCGCTTCCCAGCGCCGGCGGCTACCCGAAGCGGAAGCGCCGCGCATGCTCGCGCCGGCGCCGGCGGCGGCCGAGCGCGGCCTCCGCGACCTCCGCGTTGGTGACGTCGTCCAGTACGACGGAAAGGACTTCGTGGTCGAAGGCGTCATCGTGTTCGATGAGGACGGTCACCGCTGGAACTCGGCCCGCATGCAAGACGGCAGCGAAGAGCGTTGGCTCATCTCGGGCATGGAGCGCGCGGGCACGAGCCGGACCCGGATCCTCACGCACGTGCCGGACATCGAGCTGTCGGGGTATCCGCCCGAAACCCTGGTGGCGGGCGGGAACCGCTACGTCCTCGACAAGCGGGGGACGGCCACGGCCAAGATCTACGGCGACGCCGGCGAGGTGGGGGAGGTGTCGACCAACCCCGCGGACACGGTCGTAAGGTGCCGGTGGTGGCGCTACGAGACCGCGGGTGACGACTGCCTCGTCGTCGAGCAGTGGGGCGATCTGTACCGCACGCTGGCTGGACGCATCGCCGGCGCCAGCGACGTCGAGCTGATCCCGGGGAGCTGAGCGTGGGCGCGGCAGGCGGCTAGGAGCGCTGCCGGCCGCCGGTGAGGTGGTTTTCGAGCTCGTTGTAGGCCTGGGTGAGCTGCATGGTGAGCTCCGTGGCGGCCTTCTGCTTCTTGGGCGAGTCGCTGTAGCGGTCGGGATGGTGCTTGCGGATGAGCTTCCGGTAGGCGGCCTTCACCTCCGAAAAGCTGGATCCGTAGGGCAGGTCGAGGAGCTTGTAATAGTCGGCGATTTTCGGGTCCCGCCGGCTGCCCATCCCGGCGCGCCGCCGGCCGC
>SLNH01000450.1 GCA_007133195.1 Nannocystineae bacterium
GGCGCGCCGCGCGGCCGGGGGCGCGGGCGCGGGGGCGCTGGGCGAGGGCGGCCAGGGCGCGAGCGCTGGACCCGATGCACAGCTCGCGGCCGCCGACTCGGGACCGTTTCAAGCAGACGAAGCTGGAATCCCGGGGCTGGACAGCACGGTCGTCACCGACCCGCCGCGGCTGCGCGGACGGAGCAGCGCCGGCACCTGGGGGTGGAGCCTTCTGGTGCTCGTCATCACCGGATTCATCAGCGTTACGATCTATTTCGCGGTCTCTGAGACCCGGGGTAAGCCCGTGCCGGCCGGAGCCGTAGGTGGGGCTTTGCCCGGCGCCGACGGCGGCACCGAGGGCGCAACCACGCAGGGTCTCGCCGCCCGCGACGCGGGGGTAGGCGGCGCCGATCGAGGTTCCGAGGCTGCCGGGGCCGAGACGAACGCGCGGTCCGAGGACGAGGAAACCGGAGCGGGGAGGAGCTCGGCACCGAGGCGTCGCCCGGCACAGGCTTCGACGACGGCCCCGCCCGCGAGCGAGGCGGCGGCGCAGAGGCTCCTCGAGGAAGCCCGATCGAGCGAGGCGAGGCTCGAGTGGGGCGAGGCGCGGCGCAAGTATCAGCGCGTGGCGCGCGGCGAGCATCAGCGCCGCGAGGGACTGCTTGGGCTGGGCAAAGTGGCGTTCGAGACCGGGGACTCGGCACAGGCGCTCGAGTACGCTCAGCGCGCGCTCGATCGCGGCGGCGGCTCGGACGCGAAGATGCTGCTCGGTCACGCGCACTTCCAGGAGGGGCGCTACGAGCGCGCGCTTCACTACTACGGCGAAGTCCTAGACGTCGAGCCCGACAACGACCAAGTGAGGCGGGCGGCGGACGAGGCAAACCGCCGCCTGTCCGAGGACGACGAAGACTAGCGGTAGCTAGAACGTCACTCGGAGCGAGCCGCCGGCGCCCGGGCCCGCCGTGATCGCGCCGCTGCGGTCGCGCGACGCGTCGCGGTAAAACATCCAGCCGCTCGCCGTGCCGAGGATCGCGCCGAGGCCGACGCTCACGAAGCCGGGAGTTCTGCCGTCTACGACCTGCGGGCATTGCTCCTGGCCCGCCGACAGCTCGCAATTTTGCCGGCCGTCGAGCGCCAGCAGCGCGACGCCGGTGGCCACCCCAGCCACGGCGCCCCCCGCGGTCACCCACTTCCACGTGCCGAATCGTCGCGAGCTAAGCGCCTCGTCGTCGGGGACGAGCGTGAGCTCCACCTGGTAGGGCCCCGGGTCGCCTTCTTCGACGCGCAGGGTCGTGCCCGCCGCCGTGTGGCCGTCGAGATCGGCGCTGATGTCGTGCTCGCCCACCGGGAGCTTGGCGTCGGCTGGCGAGCGCCCGATGGCGCGCCCGCCGACCTCCACCGTAGCTCCCGACGGATCTGTCTCGATGGTGACGGCGGCGCTCGCCGTTCGCTCGGGCAGGATGAGCTCCGAGGACGTGGCGCTCACCCACTCGAAGAGCTCCGCCATCCGGCACACGGTGCAGTCGGCTTCGAGGTCGCGAATCAAGGGTTCGTCTTCCGCGGCGGACAAAAGCTGGAGTCCGAGCGTGTAGGTCACGCCGTCGGTCCGCAGCTGGGCGCGCACGAACTGCCTTGCGCCTACCCGATCGGCGATGCGTTCGAGACAGGCGGTCGATGTGCAGCCGAGCAGCTCGGGAGAGCTAGACAGCTCGTCCATGACGCGATCGAGGGGAACGACGTTTCGGTCGGCCCCGCCGAGCCCGCGGGCGATGCTCTCGGCCACGCGGGGCCGGAGTTCGGGCTCCGCGTCGCCGGCCATCTCGACCGAGAGCACGGCCACGGTCGGGGAGTCGGCGAGCGCGTCGCGCGCCGGCATCGTGGCGAGCGCGATCGACAGCGCGAGGAGCCACCGCTGCATGCCCTTACCCTATCACCGGGCACGGGAATGGTGCCGCTCGGAGGAGACATTTGCGCCGAGCTCGGTGAGGAGCGCGTCGAGCTCCCCCGCGCGAAGGGGCCTATCGACGCGGTGAGTCAGTCTCCCCTCGGCGTCTAAGACGAGGGTGGTCGGGAGCGCGAAAAGCGGTTCGATGTGTGCGCTCATGAGCTCTTCGGGGCCGGTGACGAGGCCGAGGAGATAGCTCACGCCGATGCCGCGGCGCCACGCCGCCGCCAGGTTGTATCCGCCGGGCTCGAGCGCGACCCCGATGATCGACAGCCCCTCTGGGTTCGCCTCGTGAGCGGCCTCCAGCTGCGCTACATCGCCCGCCGTCTCCGGTTCCCCCGGCGCGAACACGTGCACGACGACCACGTCACCGCGGTAGCGCGAAACGTCGATCTCGCCCCCATCGAGCGCGGGCACCCGGAGCTCGATCGGCGGCTGGCTCGGTTCGTCCTGGGCGGCGGCTGGCTCGTCGCGCGCGGCGCAAGACGCCACGAGGCCGAGGACAATCGCGCCCAACAGCGCACGAGATCGGAAACTATCCGGGGTCGGCATCGTCACGGAGTGTTGTCTCGGAGCCGCCAGTTGTCGAGGGCGGCGGCCTGATTGCCAGGTGAACGCGCCGCCGCGTGACCGCGCGGACCGTGCGGCGCGGGAGCTCGGCGATCACTCGCGGGCGGGCCGCGCGAGGCTGGCGCGCGGATGCGCCTTCGCGCATTCACACGTTGAAGCGCACGTTGACCACGTCGCCGTCGGCCACCACGTAGTCTTTCCCCTCCACGCGGAGCAGGGCGCGCTCCTTACACTTGGCCTCGCTTCCCTCGCGGACGAGATCTTCCCAGCGGGTCACCTCGGCGCGGATGAACCCGCGTTCGAGATCGCTGTGAATCTTCCCCGCCGCTTTGGGGGCCGTGGAGCCGCGCGGGATCGGCCACGCCCGGCATTCGTCGGGGCCCGCGGTGAGCATCGTGACGAGATCGAGGAGCTCGAAGGCGGCGCGGATGAAGCGGTCTTTGGCCGGCTCGGACAGACCGAGCGAAGCCAGAAATTCGCCCTGTTCGCCCGGCTCCATGGCGGCGATGTCCATCTCCACCTGCGCAGACAGCACCACGACCCCGAGCCCGCGCTGTTTCGCGGCGTCGGCGACCGCGGGCGGCACGGGCTCGGCGGCGCGGGTCTCCTCGACGTTGACGACGAGGAGCACCGGCTTGAGCGTGAGGAAGCGGTAGCCGGCGATCTTTTTCAGCTCGTCGGCGGCGAGATCCACGTCGCGAAGCGGCGTTTCGGCCTCGAGCGCAGTCTTGAGCCGGCGCAAAAGCTCGAGCTCGCGCGGATCGCTGCGGTCTTTTTGCAGGCGCTCGATGCGGCGCTCCACGATCTCCAGATCGGCGAGGATCGTCTCCGCTTCCAGCTCCTCGAGCTCGCTCACCGGATCCCCCATCTCGCCGATGGGGTCGGGAAACGCGCGCAGCACCTGACACAGCGCATCGACCTCGCGCATCGAGCTCAAAACCTTGCGGTCGAGCTTGTCGGCGTGACCCCCGCCCACGTCGGTGAACGTGATCTCGGCGTAGGTGATCTTTCTCGGCTTGTACAGGCGCGCGAGCTCGTCCACCCGGTGGTCGGGGACCTTGACCGCGCCGAGGTTTTCCTTGTCCGGGCGCGAGCCGAATCCCGTTTCGACCGAGAGCCCGGTGAGGGCGCCGAAAACGGTGCTTTTCCCGCTGCCGGGGAGTCCGACGAGACCGACTTTCATGGCCGCGGAAGGTACCAAAACCGTGCGGTGAATCCCACGGCGGCGGCGGCCTAGGCGCGCGCCGCGCGGACCGGCGCCGGCGCGCTCGTCAATTCGCCCGCGCGGGCGTACACTACGCGGCCATGTCATGGGCCAACTCGAGCTCGCGGACACTAGAGCCCATCTCAAAAATCTCCCATCGCCCGACGCGCGATCCATCACTGCCAGCGGCGTTGCTCCTCAGTCACGGGCTTCAGCCCGCTCCTTCGTCGCGCCTTGCTGGCGGCGCGCCTCACACGCCGGGCTCGGTCCGATTTTTGAGATGGGCTCTCGGACTGTGCGCGCTCCTCGTGGCGCTCTCGATCCCCGCGGGCGCGGCGCTCGCGCAGGAGCAGGAGGGCGACGCCTGGATCGAGGAGCCCACGCGGGGCGTCAATCTACCGCTCGTTCCGCTCGCGGGTGAGCACGACGCGCTGGCGGTCTCGGCGAACCCGGCCGGGCTGGCGCTGCTTCGCAGCGGCCACCTCGCCGCGGCGCTCGACCTCGCCGATGCCGAAGCGGCGGCGGGGGCGGGGCAGGGGTTTGGCGCGTTTTGGGGCACGAGCTACGGCGGAAACCTCGTGCCGAGGCTCGGGATCGGGCTCGGGGTCGAGACGCTGCGCCCGCCCGGGGACATCCTCGCCGACGATCCCGGTGACGCCACGCGGCTGTCTTTCGCCAAGGGCCTCGCCCTCGGCGACTCGCTCGCGGTGGGCGCCGCGTACCGCCGGTTTTTCGGCGACGGGCTCGTGGGCGGCGCGGGAACCTGGGATCTCGGCGTGTCGTCGCGGTGGGGACCGCGCGTCGCCGTGGGGCTCGCCCTGCGCGATCTCACCGCCCCCGACGTGCAGGACGTGAGCGTTCAGCGGCGCTACGAGCTCGATCTCGCGCTCAGGCCGGACGGGACCGAGCGGCTCGAGCTCGGCGCGGGCGGGCGCATCGGCGAGCGCGAGGGCGACCTCGACGGGTGGCTCCGGGCCGGCGTGCGCCTTCGGCCGGGCGTCTATCTGCGCGGGGAATACCTGACGCGCGAGCTCCGCGACGCCGGGGCAAACGCGGTGCGCGACCACAGGCTCACCGCCGGGGTGGAGCTATCGTTCGGTCGCCGCGGCGCGGCGCTTTACGGCGCCGGGTCGGTGCGCAGCGGCGAAGCGCGCGGGGTCGGCGGCACGCTCGTGGCGCGCGCGAGCGGCGAGCGCGTGCCGTCGGCGCTCGGCGAGCCCGCGCGGGTTCACCGCGTCACGCTCAGCGGCGACGGAGGCGACCGCGGCCACGGGCGCAAGATCGCCGAGCTCCGGCGGATCGCGCGCGATCCCGCCGTCAAGGCGGTGATCGTCGACATCGAGGGACACGACGGCAGCTTCGCCACCGCCCAGGAGCTCCGCGAGTCGATCGCCGCCCTGAGCGCCGCCGACATCCCCGTATTCAGCTACCTCGTAAACGCCACGATGATCGACTACTTCATCGCCACCGGCGCGGACCAAGTGCTGGTCGATCCGGCCGGCGGGCTGCGCATGGCGGGGATCGCGGGAACCCGCCTGTACTACGGCGATCTGTTCGACAAGATCGGCGTCCGCGCCCAGTTCGAGCGCGTGGCCGAGTACAAATCGGCTCCGGAGGCGTTTACCCGCGACGGCCCGACCCCGGAGGCCTCCGAGGTGAGGACGCGGCTTTTCGACAGCATCTACGCCCAGGTGGAGGGCTCGATCGCCAGCTCGCGCGACATCTCGCGAACACGCGCGCGCGAGCTCATCGCGGGCGGTCCGTATACACCGGGGCAGCTCGAGGACATGCCCGAGCTCGTCGACGAGGTGGTCGTTGGCGACGACGTGGAAGACACGGTCGCGACGGCGCTCGGCGCGCGCTATCGCGAGCGGAGCCGGCCCCAGATGCGCCCCGAGCGGTGGTCGCATCCGCAGATCGCCGTCATCTACCTCACGGGCGACATCGTGAGCGGCGAGAGTCGCCGGATCCCGCTTCTCGGCCAGGAGCTCGTGGGCGACGAGACGATCACCGAGGCGATCGCGGCGGCGCGGCGGGATCCGCGGGTTGGCGCGATCGTGCTTCGCATCGACTCGCCGGGCGGCAGCGCGCTCGCGTCGGAGAAGATCGCCCGCGAGGTGTTCAAGACGCGGGGCCGAAAGCCCATCGTCTGCTCCATGGGGGACGTCGCCGCCTCCGGCGGCTACTTCGCGGCGGCCGGGTGCGAACGGATTTTCGCCGAGCCGACCACCATCACCGGGTCGATCGGCATCTTCACCGGCAAGGTCGATTTCTCCGGGCTCCTGTCGCGGGTCGGCCTCACCTGGTCGACGGAGAAGCGGGGCGACCGGGCGGATATGAATTCGAGCTATCGGCCTTTCACCGACGAAGAGCGCGAGATCGTGAGGGAGCACCTGGACTACTACTACGAGCGGTTCACGAGCACCGTGGAGCGAGGCCGGAATTTGAGCCCCGACGAGGTCGACGAGGTGGCGCGGGGCCGCGTGTTCACCGGCGCCGACGCCGCCGAGGTCGGTCTCGTGGACGAGCTCGGCGGGCTGGGGCGGGCGATCGCGGAGGCGCGGCGGCGCGCGGGCATCGGGCGCGACGTGCCGGTTCGCGTCGTCGAGCTCCCCGAGCTGCGGCTGGGTTTGGTGGGCCAGCTTTTCAGCCCGGTGAGGGCGGAGCGCGAAGGAGCCCTTCGCGACCTGCCGCTGCCGCCTGGGGTGCGCGAGCTCGCGCGCTCTGTCCCCGGCTCGCTGTGGGCGGAGCCCGGCGCCGTTCAGGCGAGGCTGCCGTTTTCGATCGACTGGGCGGAGTGACGAGCCCGCCGGGACGCGAGATCGGCCGTCTTGGAACCCCTCGTCCTCGTCGCGCTGTTCGCTGGCGGCGCCATCGCCGGTGTCGTCAACGCCGTCGCCGGCGGCGGCTCGCTGATCACGCTGCCGCTTCTCATCTTCGCGGGGCTCCCGCCCACCGTCGCGAACGGCACCAACCGCGTCGCGGTGGTCATCCAGAGCCTCGCCTCGGTGGGGGGCTTTCAGCGAAGCCGCAAGATCCCGTGGCGCGTCGCGGTGGCGCTGGCCGTCCCGTCGGTGCTCGGTGCCGTCGGCGGCGCGGCGGCCGCCTCGCTGCTCAGCGACGAGGCGTTTCGGCCGATCCTGGGCGGCGTGCTGATCCTGATGGCCGGCGTGATCGCGCTTCGCCCAGAGCGGTGGATCCAGCCCACCGACGCGCCGCCGCCGCGCGTCGGAGTGGGGGCGTTTTTCCTGTTCGTCGTGATCGGCGCCTACGGCGGGTTCATCCAGGCCGGCGTGGGGTTCTTCCTGCTCGCCGGCCTCGTGCCCGCGCTCGGCTTGGATCTCGTGCGCGCCAACGGGGTCAAGGTGGTGCTCGCGCTCGTGCTCACGGCCGCCGCGCTCGCGGTGTTCGCAGCGACCTCACTCGTGGACTGGCGGGCCGGCCTCGTGCTCGCCGCCGGCAGCGGCGTCGGCGGTTACGCCGGCGCCCGGCTGGCCGTTCGGTTCGGCGCCGGATGGATCAGGTGGGCGCTCGTGTGCGCGGTCGTCGCCAGCGGGCTCGAGATCCTCGGCGTCCGCGCGGCGATCACGGGTTGAGCCGTCTCGCGCCGTCCGCCGCCGCGGCCGCGAAC
>SLNH01000330.1 GCA_007133195.1 Nannocystineae bacterium
GGCAAGACCATCTTCGCGCTCCACTTCCTCCGCGAGGGCGTGCGCGAGGGGGAGTCGGGCCTGCTCGTGAACTTCCAGGAAAACCCGTATCAGACGGCGGCCAACATGCGCAGCCTCGGGTGGACCCCAGAGACGCTCGTGGCCCCGGGCAGGCTCGATCAGTTCTACATCTCGCCGGTGGAGCTTCAGATCGACAGTATCGTAAGCGACCTCATCGCGCGGGTGGAGGCGCACGAGGTGCGGCGCGTGGTCATCGACGCGCTCGGTGATCTCGAACGAAGCTCGCCGGATCCGGTGCGCTTTCGCGACTACGTCTATTCGCTTGCGCAGTGGCTGTCCGTGCGCAATATCACGGTGCTACTGCTTTTCGAGACCGGAGGGCTGCTCATGGACATCCCGACCGGACCGCACCACGGCATCTCCTATATCAGCGACAACATCCTGCTTCTGGAAATGGACCTCGGCGAGCGAGACCTGTCGCGCTCGGCGCGCGTCATCAAGAGCCGGGGGAGCCCTCACGACGGCCGCCCGCGCAGCTTCGAGATCACCGACCGCGGCCCGGTCATGGAGGTGCTGTGACCGAGGCAGAGCGGCTCCGCGAGCTCATAGCCATTAACAGGACCATCGCGAGCACGCTCGACTACGATGAGGTGCTGCGGCTCGTGGTCCACAAGACGCCGCATTCACCCGCGCCAACGCCTGCGCGCTCCTCCTCGAGGGCGACGACGGGCTCGCCCGCCCCGCCGCGTGGGTGGGCGTAGACGACGACCTGGCTCACGAGATTTCGGCCCCGCTCGACGAAAACATCACCGAATCGCTGCGGACGCTCTTGGCCTACCAGCCAGGCGACGCGTTCCTCGGCGTGCCGGTGATCGCCCACGACAAGCTGTGCGGCATCTTGGCCGCAAAGGTCCGCGAGGCCGGCGCGCTCGTCGGCGACGAGGAAGGTCTCCTTACGGCCCTCGCCGACCAGGCAGCCATCGCGCTCAGCCACGCCGCCGAGTACCGGCGCGCGGAGCGAAAGGCGAGCGAGCGAGCCGCGGAGCTCCGCTCGGCGCTGGAGCGCCACGCGGCGGAGCTCGAGGAGGCAAACGAAGCCAAGGATCTGTTCTTCAACGCCCTGTCACACGAGCTGCGCACGCCGATCGCGACGATCGAAAACGCGGTAAGGCTGCTTCGGCGAGGCCACGACGACAGCGACCGCATCCTCACCCTGCTCGAGCGCAACATCGACAGGCTCGTGCGGCTCATCGACGACATCTTGGATCTGTCGCGCCTGATGCGCAGGCGGATCGTGCTCGACCGCCAGCCGCTGCGTGTGAAAACCCTCCTGTCCGAGTTGGTGGAGCCGTGGCGCCACCGGGCGGAGGACGCCGACATCGAGCTCGATTTCGAGCCGCCACCCGAGTCGCTTACGGTGGAGGGAGATCGCGACCGGCTCGGGCAGGTCATGGACAACTTGCTCTCGAACGCGATCAAGTTCACGCAACCCGGGGGGAAGGTGTCGGTGCGAGCCCGAGCCGAGGGGAGCGACGCGGTGATTTCGGTCGCCGACACCGGGGCCGGCATCGAACCGGAAGCGCTCTCGCGCATCTTCGAACCGTTTCGCCCTTACGACGAATCGCACGCCTCCCCGGCGCGGACGGGGCTCGGGATCGGGCTGTCGATCGCGCACTCGCTCGTGGCGCAACACGGCGGGCGCCTTGCCGCCGCGAGCGCCGGGGCCGGCCAGGGGAGCGAGTTCACCGTGCGCCTGCCGCGCGACGCTCGCGCATTCGCTGGGACGGCCCAAAGCGGAGACATGGGCGCTGTGGAAGACGCCGAAGGCGCGGCCGCCGCCGGCGATCCAGCTTCCCCCCCGGGTGAGCCGCGAGGCGCGCCCCGGCGGGTGCTCCTCGTCGAGGACAGCGAGGATCTGCGCGAGTCGATGGCGCAGCTCATCGGCCGCCAGGGGCACGACGTCATCGCGGCGTCCGAAGGGAGTCACGCCCTCGAGGTCGCCGCCCGCGCCCGGCCCGACATCATCGTCATCGACATCGGGCTCCCGGACATGAACGGCTACGACCTCGCGCGCACCATCCGCCGGATGCCCGGGCTCGAGGCCACGCGCCTCATCGCGCTCACCGGTTACGCAGGCGAAGAAGCCCGGCAGCGGGCGCGGGACAGCGGCTTCGACCTGCACCTGGCCAAGCCGACCGACGTCCCGACCCTAGAGCGCCTGCTCCTGGATTGACGCCGCCGCACCGGCGGATCTCCCTCATCGCGGCGGTCGCGCCTCGGAGACTCCTGCCGGGCAGCTCACGCCGGTTCCGCCGAGCCCGCAGTAGCCGGCCGGGTTTTTGGCCAAGTACTGCTGGTGGTAATCCTCGGCGTAATAGAACGCGCCCGCCGGCCGGATCTCGGTCGCGATCTCGCCGAACCCGGCCGCCGACAGCTCGTCCTGGTAGGCGCGGCGGGAGGCCTCGGCCGCGCGCGCCTGCGCCTCATCGCTCGTATAGATCGCCGAGCGGTACTGGCTGCCCACGTCGCCCCCCTGGCGCATCCACTGGGTGGGATCGTGGTTTTCCCAAAACGCCCGGAGGATCGACTCGTACGTGATCGTCTTTGGATCGAAGACGACGCGGACGACCTCGGCGTGGCCGGTTCGCTCCGAGCACACCTCGTGGTACGTGGGGTTTGGCGTATAGCCCCCGGCGTAGCCCACCGCCGTCGTGTACACGCCGGAAAGCTGCCAAAACACCCGCTCTGCGCCCCAAAAACAGCCCATGCCGAAAACGGCCTCGCCGGTGCCCTCGGGAAACGGCGGGGCGAGCGGCGTGCCGAGCACGATGTGCCGCTCGGCGACGGGCATCTGCGCATCTCGGCCTGCGAGCGCCTCCTCCGGCGTTACCATGGCTCGTCGTCCAAACATCATATCCGCGGAGTTTGACACCTGCGCACCGGCGCGGCCACTGCCCGCGGCCGCGCCGGGCGCGGGGCTACCCGCAGGCGTCGTCGATCTCGCGCTCGGACGAGGCCCAAAGCGGGTCCCAATAACTTCCGAGGAGCTCCGCGGCGGCGTCCTCGTCGTCGATGAGATACCCGAACTCCGCGAGCTCGGCCGGATACAGGTTCTGCGAGCCGATGTAAAACGCGCGCTCGTCTACGATGAACGACTTCGCGTGGTTTGCGAAGTACTCCTCGCCGGGCCACACGCTGTCGTCGTAGGGCCTCAGCGACGCGACCTGCAGGTGGTCGCAGATCGCGTCCTCGGGCGACACGCCTTCGGGCAGCAAGGAGGGGCTAAGCCGCAGTCGCTCTTCGATGCGCTCGATGGCGTCGCGCTTCGTCCACCCGTTCGAGTATCCCTCTCCCGACGCTCCGCCCTCATCCGGGGTGGTCATCAGAATATCGACGCTCACGCCGCCCGCGACCGCTGTCGCGAGGGCGTCTAGCACGGGCGCCGGCCACGAGTCGTATTCCACGGGCCCGAACTGAATGGGGCCGAGATCTTGGATCGACAGCTTGAGCGAATCCTGCGCCGCGTGCATGGCCTCGAGGATCGCGGGATCGGCGGCGTTTATGCCGATGTCGCCGAGGCGGCCCAGCGACGCCGCCCACACATCGCCGGCGGGTTCGGGCCGCTCGATGTCGCCGCCGGCGTCGCGTGGACAGACGGTAGCCGCCGGCGCCGCCGCATAGTCGATGAGGCCGGTTTCACCGACGAACTCGCCCTCGCAGACGAAGCGCCACAGCTCATCGGCAAAGCGGTGGGCGTCGGCGGCCAGCGCGCCGCGCACGTGCATCGACAGGTCGAAGACCGGGGCGTCGCGGAGATACGACGTCGCGCTCATGTTCATGCCCCCCACGATCGCCTCCTGTCCGTCTGCCGCGGCGATCTTGGCGTGGTTCCACGAGTCGTAGCCCTCGCGATACGTCGCGAGCGCGACGACGAGCTCACTGTCCTCAGGGACATCGCGCGCGAGATCGGCCACGAGCTCGTCCACATCGAACTCGTCGAGGATGATGCTGGCGAACTGAAGCCGCACGAGCGGCGCGGCGTCTTTGTGTGCCAAATACGTGATCGCGTTGCGGAGCGCCGCCCGAAACGGACCGTCGGGCGGAAACAGGCTGGTTACGTCCACGAGCTCCTCGCCCTCCACGATGAGCTGGTAGAAGCTCTCGTAGGCGTGGTGCGAGTGGCCGACGCAGAGCGAATCGGGGTCGTCGCCGGGCGCCGTCACCGTCGACGCCAGGGGCTCGCAGGAGCCGCCGCCGTCGCAGTCGTCGTCCGTGGAGCAGTGAAGGAGCCCAAAATCGGGATCGCAGTCGCCGTCGCCCGCGTCCTCCGCGTCACACGGCTCGGCCACCTCGACCTCCGCCGCCGAGCCGCCCCAGCTGTCGGCCGGCGGCGTCTCGAAAATCCACGACTCGGGCAGCTCCGCACCAGAGGTCACGTTCCAAAGCCGCCCCTCCCAGCCCGCGCGCGCGGCGCCGCCGAGGGCATCGACCACCGCCTGGGAGACGTGCGAGGGGGTCGCCTGCCCGCCGGCGCCCGCGTCGTCGCGGTCCTGGGAAGCGGCGTCGGGCCCGCCGCCGGCGCCGTCGCCGCACGCGGCGAGAAGGATTGCGGCGATCGCGGCCGCGGAATCTCCCAATACCCGATGGCGGCGCGCGTCTCGGCGCGATGGCTCGGCGTCGGCCCGCATGTTCGGCACGAGTCTCTCCCTGTGAGTTGGTATGGCTGGTTAGGCGATTCACCCGGGCTTATCACAGAGGCGGCGCGGAGCGTAAACACCTCCGGCTGGGTCCGAGCACCCCTTTGGCCGGTCCTCGCTGTGTTCCCTGCGACCGCGATCACAGCGCCGCGCCGCACGGGCGCGCCGGGCACGAAGTACGTCCTTCGCTCCGCTGGCGTCTTGTAGGTTATGGAGCGTGTGATTAGCATGCAGCGCCACGGGCGCGGGGCCCCCTTGCGTAGACAGGGGCGGGGGAGTGAGCTATAAGCCTAAGTTTGTGGCATTTTGTGGGCTCGTGTGAGCGCCCGTCGCGAGCCTCCGCAGGCAGGGACATGAAGACGAACCTCTCGAGCAGCGAAATCCGCGAGATCTTCCTCAGCTTCTTCGAGCGAAAGGACCACCTGCGGATCTCCGCGGCGCCCCTCGTGCCGGTGGACGATCCGACGCTGCTTTTCATCAACTCGGGGATGGCGCCGATGAAGAAGTACTTCGTCGGCGCGGAGAAGCCTCCGCAGCCGGATCTCTGTAACGTTCAGCCCTGCCTCCGCACGATCGACATCGAAGACGTGGGCGACCGCCACCACCTCACGCTGTTCGAGATGCTGGGCAGCTGGTCGATCGGAAACTACTTCAAGGAGCGTGCGGTCGAGCTCGCCTTCGAGCTTTTGGTCGAGCACTTCGGCTTCCCCGCCGACAAGCTCTACGTCACGGTCTACGGCGGCGATCCGGCGCTCGATCTGCCGCCCGACGAGGTGACCGCGCGCGCGTGGGAAAACATCGGCATCGCGCGCGAGCGCATCGTCTACCTGGGTGAGGATAACTTCTGGGGCCCCGCTGGCGAGCACGGCCCGTGCGGCCCGTGCACCGAGGTGTTTTTCGACACCGGCCCCGAGTACGGAGACGCCTACGTCCCGGGCGGGGAGTTCGACACCACGAGCCGCTATATCGAGATCTGGAACGCCGGCGTGTTCATGGAGCTCGACAAAAAGCCGGACGGCAGCTTCGAGCGGCTCCCGTTTACGAGCGTGGACACCGGGTCGGGCCTCGAGCGCATGGCGATGGTGCTCGGGGGCCACCCCACGGCCTATGAGACAGACCTTCTCCGCCCGCTGTTCGACGGCGTGACCACCCAGATCGGCGAGCGGGCCCCGGTGGAGGATCGGCGCGTCGCCACCGATCACCTGCGCGCCGCCACGTTCATCCTCGGCGAAGGCGTGCGCCCCGGGAACGAAGGCCGCGCCTACATCCCGCGCCGGCTGATCCGAAAGGTCGTCGCGCTCGCCGTGAGAAACGACGCGACGAGCGTGGATTACGAGCGGCTCATCGGGGGCATCGTCGACCAGTTCGGCGGCGCGTATCCGCACCTCGCGGAGCGCAAAGACGACATCCTCGGCGCGTTGTCGCGCGAGGTGCGCGACTTCGAGCGCGTGATCGGCCGGGGCTTCGAGCGCCTAGACAGCCTGTGCGGGGCGCCGGGGTTCGAGATCTCCGGCAAAGACGCCTTCGACCTGTTCGCCACCTACGGCGTGCCCATCGACCTCGTCCGCGATTTCGTGCGCGAGCGAAAGGGGCGGGTCGACGAGGAGTCGTTCGAGCGCGAGTTCCGGCGCCACCAGGAGGTCTCGCGCGCCGGCCGGGCCGAGGAAGGCCCGTGGTCGCCGGCGAGCGCGTTCGAGGGCGTAGGCGAGGAGACCGCGTTTACGGGCTACACGGAGATGGCGAGCGAGGGCCAGATCGTCGGCCTTTTGCAGAGCGGCGCCCGCACGGAGCGCGCGCCGGTCGGTGACACGGTGGAGGTCGTCGCCGATCGCACGCCGTTTTATCCCGAAGGCGGCGGCCAGGTCGGCGACAAGGGTCGCATCATCACGGCGAGCGGCGAGGTCCGCGTGGACGACACGCAGCTTTTGGCCGAGCGCTACGTCCACCGCGGCGAGGTCACGCGCGGCGAGGTTCGAACCGGCGAGCGCGCCGAGCTGCGCGTGGACGACTCCAGGCGCCGGCAGGTGATGGCGAACCACTCGGCCACCCACCTCCTACACAGCGCGCTCCGCCACGTGCTCGGCCAGCACGCCAACCAGGCCGGCTCGCTCGTGGAGAGCGACCGCCTTCGCTTTGACTTCGAGCACCCGAAAAAGCTCAGCCTGAGCGAAATCCACGAAATCGAGCGCCTGGTCAACTATCACATCCAGCAGAACTATCCGCGCGAGACCGTCGTCACCGACTACGACGACGCGGTGAAAAACCGCGGCGCGATCGCGTTTTTCGACGAGTCCTACGGCGACACCGTGCGCGTGGTGAAATTCGGGCCCGTGTCCACGGAGCTGTGCGGCGGCACGCACGTGAGCGCCACGGGCGACATCGGTATGTTCCGAATCACGCAGGAGAGCAGCGTGGGGAGCGGCCTTCGCCGCATCGTCGCCGTCACCGGCCAGGCCGCCGTGGACCACACGCTCGAAGAGGATCGCGTGCTCAAGGAGGTGGCCTCGGAGCTCAAGGTGAGCGTGTCCGAGCTGCCCCAGCGCGTCGCCGCGCTCAAGCAGAAGCCGAAAAACGACCAGAAGGACAAGGCCGCGTCGGCGGGCATCGACGCCAAGGCGGCCGCC
>SLNH01000468.1 GCA_007133195.1 Nannocystineae bacterium
CAGCGAGGAGGAGCCATGACCGAGCAAAGCCCACTCGAACGCCTGTCGACGGGAATCCCGCGTCTCGACGAAGCCCTAGGCGGTGGGCTCCCCACCCGCTCCACCACCGTGTTCGCCGGCGCTTCCGGGACCGGAAAAACGGTGCTCGCCCTTCAAACCGGCTTCCACCTGGCGAGCGAAGGGAAGCGCGTCGGCTACTTCACCACCCTCTCCGAGCCGCCGTCGAAGCTATTGCGCTACATGCAGCTTTACGACTTCTTCGACGACGAGGTGTTCCAACAGCGGATCTCTGTCGCCGATCTAGGCAGCACCCTCCGCTCCGACGGGGCGGAGGCGGGCATCTCCCTCCTCATCGATCGCGTCGAGACGAGCGCGTTCGACTTGGTCGTCGTCGACAGTTTCAAGGCCATCCATGACCTGGTGGATCCGCCAGGTGGCCGCCATCTCATCTATGAGCTCGCGGTGAGCATGGCGGGCTGGGGCGCCACGTCGATCCTCGTGGGCGAATACAGCATGTCGGAGCTGCGAACGCTGCCGGAGTTTTCGATCGCCGACGGCATCATTCAGTTCCGCTCCGCGATCGACGAGCTCACCCTCGTTCGCGAGCTCGAGATCCACAAGCTCCGCGGCTCCGCCTTCTACTCGGGCGTCCACTTTTATGATCTCGACGCCAGCGGACTGACGTTCTATCCGCGAGTATCCGGCCCGTCCCGCATCGACCGCAAGGCAGACGAAGTCCCCGACAAGGTGGCCACGCGCGTCGAAGGTCTCGATGAGCAGCTCGGCGGCGGCCTGCCACGGGGGAGCAGCACCGTCGTGCTGGGGAGCACCGGCACGGGCAAGACCGTGCTCGGCGTGACCACCATCCTGAAGGCCGCGCAGCACGGTGAGCCGTCGATCCTGCTAGCGCTCGAGGAAACCCCCGCCCAGCTAAGAGGGCTCGCTCACGGTCTCGGCTTCGACTGCGCGGAGCTCGAGCGCGAAAACCTCCTCGACCTGCGCTATAGCTCCCCCGTCGAGCTATCTCCGGATCGATTCCTCCACGGCGCGCTGGACGCCGTCTACCGGCTCGGGGCCAAGCGGGTGCTCCTCGACAGCCTCACCAGCCTCGAGCTGAGCGCCATATCCAGAAAGCGGTTCAAAGAGCTCGTCTACTCGCTCATCAAACACCTTCGCGCCCTCGACGCCACGCTCATGATGACGATGGAGATCCTCGAGGGGGCCGCGGGGGGGCGCGCGACGGAGTCTGGAATCTCGTTCGCCGCCGACAACGTCATCCAGCTGGCGAGACAGCGGAAGGGCGAAAAACTCCGGCGCTCGGCCACGATCATCAAGGCGCGCGGCGTAAGCCACAGCGAGTCGGTGTGCGAGCTGGCCATCGGGCTCGGCGGCGCCCGCGTCATGCTTCCCGAGCGAGCGCACGGGTCGTCCGAGGGGCCGGGCCAAAAGCCCGATGATCATCCGCATGACTAATGTGAGTCATCCGCGAGCGCTCCTCGCCCTCCTACCGGATGTCGCCGACGTCCTCGCCGGCACCGAGGGGGCCGAGCGCCGCGCGGCCCGCGCGCTCGACCTCGTGAGGCGCGCGATCGGCTGCGAGCGAATGGCCGTGCTCGACACGTCCGACGCGCTCGCGCGAAAGCTCGTCATCGAGCCGGAGGCGCCGCCCGCCGACCACGCCGAACTCGAGCGCAAGCTCACCGATACGGTCGGCTACGTGGCCGACCCCGGAGCCAGTGACGAGCTCGTCACGCGGCGCAAGGATGGACGCGAGATCGCGCTCCCCATCGCGGCCGGCGGCGAGATCCTGGGCGCCCTGTGGGCCGAGCGCTCCACCTCCCCGATGGACGAGCACGGGCTCGCGCTGTTGTCTGCGGTGGCCGCGCAGCTCGGCACGTTCGTTCAGCTCGTCCGCGCCCAGCGCGCCCTTCGCGACAAAGATCGACGGCGCGCCGACTCGATAGGCGCCCGCCACCCCCGGCGCGAGGGCGACGCAGAGGCACCGCAGCTTCAGATCTCGGACGAGGCGGTGGCTACCATCGTCGCGATCACCACGGACGCGATCATCTCGATCGATTTCGAGCAGCGCGTCATCCTGTATAACGCCGGCGCCGAGCGCATCTTCGGACACGCGCGGGACGAGATCGTGGGCGCCCGCGTAGGCGTTTTGTTTCCCGAACGCGCGCGCGCCGCGAACCAAAGGGCGCTCGGCCGATTCCTCGCGAGCGACGACACGTCGACCTCGCTCGAGGGACTGGGCGGGGCTACCGTGGCGCTTCGCAAGACAGGCGAGGAGTTCCCCGCCGAGACTGCGATCACCAAGGTCGCCCGGGGGAGCGACACCTACGCGGCGCTCGTCGTGCGCGATCTCACGGAGCGAACCCGACTCGAAGAGGAACACCGGTTTTTGGACGAGGTGGGCACGCTTCTCGCCTCGTCGCTCGATCCGGACGAGACGCTCGCGAACGTCGCAGCGGCGGCGCTCCGGCGACTCGCCGACTGCTGCGCGATCTACCTCGTAGGCGCGCACTCGAGCCGCGGTGAGCACGTCACCGTCACCAGCCGCGATGCCGACAAGCGGCACGCGGCAGCCGCGCTGGAGACGGCGCTCCGGCAGCCCGGAGCGCCGAAGCTCGGCCAGTCCGCAATCGACCGGGGCCAGCCGCTGCTGTTGGCCGACATCCCCGCGGGCTACCTCGAGGGCCACGCGCGCAGCGAAGACCACTTGCGCGCGCTCCGCGCGCTCGCGCCCACCTCGCTCATGGCGCTGCCGCTCGTGGCACACGGTGAAGTGCTCGGCGCGCTGGTGGTCATGACCACGGGAAACACGCCTCCGTACAAGGAACGCGATCTGCGCCTGGGATCGGAGCTGTCGCGCCGCGCAGCCGCCGCCGTGGCGAACGCCCAGCTCTACCGCGCCGCCAAGGACGCGATCCGCGCCCGCGACGAGGTCCTCGGCATCGTCGCCCACGATCTCAGGAGTCCGCTGAACACCATCAAGCTGTCCGCGGAAGCGCTCGAATCCCGGCTCTCGCAAGCACCGGTGGAGGGCGCGCCCCGCCCCCTCGCCGCGATCCTGCGCGCGACCCAGCGAAGCGATCGGTTGATCCGCGATCTCGTCGATTTTCACCGCCTCGAGGCGGGCCAGATGACGCTCGAATGCGATCGCGTGCCGGTGAGCGCGTGGCTCCTCGACGTCGTCGACCACCACAAGATCGCGGCCGAAGACGCCCAAGTCGAGCTCACGGCAGAGCTCCACGAGGCGCCCACCTGCTTGTGGGGCGACCGCGAGCGCCTCACCCAGGTGTTCGAGAACCTGATCACGAACGCATTTCGAGCCACCCCCGCGGGCGGCCGCGTCTCGATCGGAGCGCGCGAGGACGGGGCCGGCGCGCTCCTATGGGTGACCGACACGGGACGGGGGGTCGAGCCCGACGAGCTTTCACGCCTGTTCGAGCGCTACTTCCGAGGCCGCCTGCGAGACCGCCGGGGCGCGGGACTCGGCCTTTCGATCTGCAAGAGCATCGCCGAGGCGCACGGCGGCCGGATCTGGGCCGAGAGCACGCCGGAGCGAGGCGCGACCTTCTATTTCTCGTTACCCGCCGCGCCGCCCGAATTTTAGCTATGCGCGCTCGCCCTCGCCCGAGAGCCAAGATGCGAGCTCGTCCCACACGGGCGCGAGCGCCGGGCGCGTAAACATCGTGAAGTGATCCGGATCGAGCGCGTCCCCGTGCCGAACGCCCACCCGCCTAAGCGGCGCCGCGCCAGGTAAAACCGCGCGCATCGCTTCGGCGTCGGCCGGCCGGCACAGCCTGTCGCCCTCGCCGGTCACGGCGAGCGCCGGCGTGTGCAGGCGCGCGACTACTTCGCGGTAGTCTAATCCGCCAAGGCTCGTCCACCGTCCGCTCAGCGCCCACCCGGCGAGCTGAGCCATATAGGGATAGGGCTCGTCGGCGGTGCCGATGCGTAGGCGCCGGATCGGCACCCAGCCCGACACCGCGCCGGACGCCGCCAGCGCGGTCATGAGACCGCGCCGCGCGAGCGAGCCCCCGCGGCCTTCGAGCCACAGCGACGTGGACGCGAGCACGATGCGCGCGGGCGCGGGCGCCCGGCCGGTCGCGAAAGCGGCGAGGCCGACGAGCCCGCCCAAGGAGTGGCCGAGAAACACCATTTCGCCGGGCCCGGCGCCCGTGGCCTTGGACACCGCCCACACGGCCGCGGGTAGGTCGAACGCGACGAGATCATCGAAGGTCCACGGCGGCGCCGGATAGCTCGCCCCGTGGCCGCGGAAGTCGAGCAGGAATACGTCTATGCCGCGGTCGGCGAGGTGGCCTGCGAAGCCCCGCGAGCGCATATACGCGCTGCTCGCCATCATCGCGTGGGCGGCGAGGCACACGGCGCGTGCCCGGCCGCGCGGCCGGATACGCGTCACCGCGAGCCGCGCCCCGTCGGGCGTCCCGACGGACATGCGCCCCGCCCGGCTCGCGCGCGCAAGCTCGTTCGCCGACCGCTCCGATCGCACGCCTAAAAGTAGTAGCGCACGCCGGCGCCCGCGTTGATATCGATCCCCACCCCGCGGTGATCGTCGTCGGACGACGCGCGGTACTCCAGGATCCCGGCCGTTTCGACGAACACGTCGAGGGGGACGGTGCGAAAATCGAACAAGAGCCCCACCGTGGCGCGCGGCCCGATGTGAAACGCGTCGTCGAGCCCGCTCCCGCGATCGTGGCTGAGAATGCGCAAACCCGGCCCCACGTACGCGGGCAGCACGAACGTATCGGTGGTCTCGAGGATCCACGGATGGAACAGGTAGTCGGCGTGCACCTGAATCCCCCGCCGCATCACGGCGCCGCCCACGGCCCCCGCGATCGCCTGATCGTCGGTGAGGTAGAGCTTGGCAGAAACCGCCGTGGGCTCGCCCACGAGGAGGCCGAGACCAAACGCCCCCTTCTCCTCCTCTGCGAGCGCAGAGGACGCCGTTCCGAGTAGAAGGGCCGCCGCCAGGCAGGCAACCACACGCGATGCGAGCATGGCCTGACGCTAGCGCGAACGGCCGGCCTCCGTCACGTTTTCGGGGCGGCCAGCGGCTCCGGGGGCGCCTGGCCTCGCCCGGGCGAGAGACCACAGCGCTTTCGCCCGGGCGAGGATTCAGTAAGATTGGGGGCCACGGGGGATTTGTGAAGACGGCGAAGCGATCCACCAAGACTCGAAAACGAACGACCGCGGGGCGCAAAGCCCGCGCTCGCCGCGAGGCGGGCGACGGCGGCGGCGCGGGGTCGAAGGGCGATCGCTCCAAGCGGCTCCTCGACCTCGTCATGCTCCTCCTCCGCGCGCGCTCTCCCGTCGCGTTCCGCGAGATCCGCGGCCAATTTACGGCCTATCAGACCAAGAACGTGGAGGCGGGCCTGCGCGCGTTCGAGCGGGACAAGGCCGACCTCCTCGACCTCGGCGTGCCGATCCGCTACATCACCCCCGACGAAGACGACGGGCTCGAAGAAGGCGGCTACGTCGTCGACCTCAAGCGTTTTCGCCTCCCGGAGGTCCACCTAACGCCGGAGGAGGTCTCGGCGCTCGTCCTCGCGGCATCGGTCGCGCGCGCGATCCCCAGCGAGAGTTACGGTCAGATCGTAGACCTCGCCCTCAAAAAATTGGCCTTCGACGCGTGCGAGCTCCCAGACACACCGATGGAGTTCCCGCCGCCTCCGCGCGCAGTCACGCGACACGAGCCGGTGCTCGTCCACTTCCCCGAGCCCTCGCAGAACACCCGTGAGCTGTCCGACGCGTTCTCCCGCGTCGAAGCCGCGACTCGAAACAGAAAGCGGGTCTCCTTCCGCTATCGCGCCGCGTCCACCGGGTACGTCCAAGATCGGGAGGTGGATCCCTACGGGATGATCTACCGGCGCGGCGCCTGGCTCGTGGTCGGTTACTGCCACCTTCGTCAAGAAGTGAGATCCTTCCGCCTCGACCGGATGAAAACGATCAACCTCGCCCCGAGACCCAAGTCGCCGGATTTCGAGCGCCCGCAGGGCTTCGACGTGCGCGCCTACGCGAGCCGGTCCCCGTGGACGTTCACGCCCGAGCCCGCCGAAGTCGTGGAGCTCGAAATTCGTCCGGAGGCGGCCGCCACGGCCAACGAGGATTTCGGCTCCGACGCGAGCCGCCAGAGCGACGAGGGCGGAAGCGTTCGCGTGCGCTTTTCCTGTGGCAATCCCGATTACGTGGCTTCCCGGGTCTTGTCTGCCAAAGGGGGCCTGGTGCTCCGCGCGGGCGCGCGCGCCAAGGAGCGCCTCTCGGGGGAGCTAGAGGCGATCTCCCGCTATTACGCCGACGCCGAGGACACATCGCCCCGATGAGAGACGTATCCCAGCGGCTCCGGCGCCTTTTGTTCCTCGTCCCCTACGTCGCGAGACACGAGCAAGGGGTGGGCGTAGACGATCTCGCCGACGAAATCGGCGTGTCGCGCGAACGCCTCCTCGAGGACCTCGACATGCTCTCGATGGTCGGTCCGCCCGACGGCGATCCGGGCGAGTACCTCCTCGTGTCGGTCGAGGACGGGCGCGTCCACGTCGATCTCGCCCAACACCTCACCCGGCCGCTCCGGCTCACTCCCGCGGAGGGGTGCTCCCTCCTCCTCGGGATCAAGACGCTGCGCGAGAGCGGCATCGCGCCCTTCGACGACGCGCTGGGATCGGCGGAGGCCAAGCTCTTGGAGGCGCTCGGACGCGACGCCGACGAGGCCGAGAAAATGGCCACCGGGACCGTCGTCGCCGAGCCGGATCGCGCGGTGGCGCGTCACCTTCGCGATCTGATCACGGCCGCGCGCCGGCGCCAACGCGTCGAGATCGACTACGCGTCGGCGTCGCGGCACCAGGCGGAGCGGCGCGCGCTCGACCCCTACGGCATCGTCCACCACGCCGGCTCCTGGTACGTGGTGGGCCACTGCCACAAGCGCGGCGACCGGCGCACGTTCCGCATCGATCGCATCGCGGCGCTCACCGAGAATTCGGGCCGCTTCGAGATTCCGGGCGACTTCGATCTCGAAGCGTACCGGCGCGAACGGCTCTACGTCCCGTCCGCCGACGCGGTGGCGGTCTGCGTTCACCTCGATCCGGTCGCGGTCGCCCGGGTGGGCGCCGATTGGCCCGTGGCCGACGTCACCGTCGGCGACGACGGCAGCGCCGATGTGGTGATCGACTGCGAGGGCTACGAGTGGGTGACCGGCTGGGTCCTCGGCTTCGGCTCACACGCGCGCATCACCCACCCGCCCGAGGCGCGCCGCGCGATGCGCGAACGCCTCGCCCAGCTCGCCCTCAGCGCCTAG
>SLNH01000225.1 GCA_007133195.1 Nannocystineae bacterium
GGCGCCGTTCGCAGGCTGGCTGCCGAGGCGCTCCGACGAAGGAAGGGTGGGCCCCTTTCAAGGAGGAGCAACGACGGCAGACGGCCGAGAACAAGCCGGACGGGATCACGGCAACTGAGATACGCTGTAGCTCGAGCTCGTTAGAGCTCGGGGTGGGTGGCGAGACACGCGCGCTCGAACGCCTCCCTGGCCTCGGCGGCGGGGCCGTCGAGAGTCGCGCGGCAAAACGCGTAGCGGCTCGCTCCTTCCTGCCACCAGGCGGCGGTCACGTAGATCGTCTCGTTACGCAGCGCCGTCACGATGCGCGAACCGCGACCTATCCGCTCGTCGCGCAGGATCTCGAACCGCTCGCTGGCCCGATACTGGGCGAACTCCGTGTGCACGATGGCGCTGTCCCAGTCCTTTGGCTCGCAGGCCCCCGCGCACCCGAAGCCCACGCCGTACTGGGTTTGAAATCCCAGGTCGGCGTCCTCCGGAGGGCGAAGCGACCAGTCTAGGTGACCGCTCTCCCAGCCCTCGGGGAGCGCTCCGTAGAGCTCTCCCCCTTCGAGCGCGCGGGTGTGAAAGCGAACTGCTTCGGCGAGATCGCCGGGCAGGGCGTCGTGAATGTCCGCGAGCGCGGCCTCGACCTGGTGCCGCGGATCGATCTCAGGCTCGGGCTCTGGCTCGGGCTCGTCGGCGTGGTCGTCGCCTCCGCAGCCGAGTCCCGGCCAGAGCGCGGCGAGCGCGGCGAGGCTCAAGGCCTGGCCCCGCGCGCGCAGGCGCGTGACGGCACGGGCGGGCATGGCCTGGGCGCGGCCTATTGCGCCATCTCGGCGTCCCCGTCGTCGGCCCACCGTATATCCTCCCGATACTCGCTGCGGTCCAAGAGGGTGATGGCCACGAAGAGGAGCGCGAACAGGAGGCTGCTCACCGCGACGATGACGTTTAGGGGCTTCTCCCACCGAAGGTGCATGAAGTAAAGCGCCACGAGGGCAGCCTTGACGCTCGCGATGCCCATCGCGATCACGAGGTTCCCCGCGCGGCCGATGTCGATGGCCGTGACGGCGACCGTCAGCCACGTGAGCCCGAGTAGCAGGACGAACACGGTGAGGAGCAAGCGGACCGGCACCACGTGCGACAGGCCGTGCTCGTGGTCGTCATCATGGCCGCCGCCCTGGTCGTGTCGATGTGGATCGGTTTGGGCCACGGATCGCTCCTACTAGTGGATGAGGTAGAGCATGGGGAAGAGGTAGATCCAGATCAGATCGACGAGGTGCCAGTAAAGCGCGGCGTAGTCGATCGGTCCGAAGTACTCCGAGTTGAAGTGCCGCCGGATGGCGCGGATGAGCAGCCAAATGAAGATGCCAACCCCGATGGTGACGTGGATGGCGTGAAGCCCGGTCATGCCGAAGTAGATGCTGAAGAACATCGACGTGTTCGGCGGGGGCTCGCCGCTCAAAAAGTCGTCTTCGTCGGCCGTCTCGTCGTCCTCGGGCGCCTCCTCGGCGGCGGCGACGGCGTCGGCGCCGTCCTCGTCAGCTGGGGCCTGGGCGGCGACGTCGATGGCCGCGCCCGTCGGCGCCGCCCCGCTCGGCGCAGACGCCGCCTCCTCTTGTTCCGCGTCATTTAGGTCGTCGGGGGCGTCGGGGGCGTCTTCGTTGCCCTTCAGTGGGGTCCCGTCGGGCGCGACCTTCGGATCGAACCGGTCGCCCCACAGCGTGCCGTAGTCGGCCTTGGCCTTGTATTCGTAGCCCTTGATCACAAGGAAGGCGAGCGAACAGGCGAGCGTGATCGACAGGCACGTGATGAGGCCGCGATTTTGGTTCAGCTGCGCACACCGCACCGCCCACGCCGCCGTGAGGCTCGAGAACAGGAGGATGACCGTGTTGATCGCCCCCATGTTCGTGTCGAGGTAGTGGTTGGCGTAGTCGAAGATCTCGTGGTGGTGCGAGCGGTAGATGATGTAGGCCACGAACAGGCCCGAGAAGAACAACACCTCCGTGACCAGGAATAGCCAGATTCCCAGCTTTCCCGAGTCGAACTGGTGCTTGGGCCCTTCAAAGTGGTGCTGGATGAAGGGCGAGCCGTGATCGTGGTCGTGGCCGTGTTCCGAATGGGATGCGCTCATGGCTGTATCGACCGGGCAGGGAGGCGTCAGGAGGGCTCGCCGTGAGGGCGCCGAACGTAGCCGCCGGTTTCCTCATCGAACACGAGGTCGTCGTACTCGTAGATCTCGGTGAGCTCCGGCTCCTCGTTGAAGTTGTACTTCGGCGGCGGCGACGGGGTGTTCCACTCGAGCGTGGAGCCGCCCCACGGGTTGGCGGGCGCCTTCTTACCGGAATACAGCGACTGGATGAGATAGATGACGGTGGCCAGCAAGCTCACCCCGAGGAGGAGGGCGCCCACCGTCGACAGCTGGTGCCAGATCTGGAACTCCGGGTCGTAATCGGCGTAGCGGCGCGGCATGCCGCGCGAGCCCATCACGAACTGCGGCAGGAAGGTGAGGTTGAACCCGATAAACACCATGATCGACCAGAACGCGCCGGCCTTCTCGCTGTACATCCGGCCGGTCATCTTCGGCCACCAGTAGTGAATGCCGCCGAGGAAGGCGATGAGGGTGGACCCCATCATCACGTAGTGGAAGTGGGCGACCACGAAGTAGGTATCGTGGAGGTGGATGTCGGTGGACAGCGCGCCGAGGTAGATGCCCGTCAGCCCGCCGATTGTAAACAGCAGGATGAACGACAGGGCGTAGAGCATCGGGGTCTGCAGGCGGATGGAACCCTTGTACAGGGTGGCGATCCAGTTGAAGACCTTGATCGCCGAGGGGATGGCCACCGTGAACGTGAGGGCCGAGAAGATCATGGTCGCCAGCGGCGACTGACCGCTCACGAACATGTGGTGGCCCCACACGAGGAAGCTGAGCAGCGCGAGGGCGATCGAGCTGTAGGCGATGAACCGGTAGCCGAAGATGTGCTTGTGCGAGAAGGTCGTGACCAGCTCGGAGATGACGCCCATCGCCGGCAGGATCATGATGTAGACCGCCGGGTGGGAGTAAAACCAGAAGAAGTGCTGGAACAGGACCGGGTCGCCGCCGAGGCTCGGGTCGAAGATGCCGATGCCCATGACGCGCTCGGCGAACAACAGAAGCAGGGTGATCCCGAGGACCGGGGTCGCCAGCACCTGGATGACGGCGGTGGCGTACAGGGCCCACAGGTTGAGCGGCATCTGGAACCAACCCATCCCCTTGGGCCGGAACTTGTGGATCGTGGTGATGAAGTTCAGCCCCGTGAAGATCGAGCTGAAGCCGAGGATGAACGCGCCTATGAGCACGGGGACCACGGCGCCCTGCGCCTGATCGCCGGTGCTGTATGGGGTGTAGAAGGTCCACCCGGTGTCGGGCGCGCCCATGAACAGGTTGAGCAGCACGAACAGCGCGCCGATGACCCACAGGTAGTAGCTCATCAAATTGAGCCGGGGGAACGCGACGTCGGGCGCGCCTAGCTGAATCGGCAGCACGAAGTTGCCGAGGGCGGCGGGGATGCCGGGGATGATCACCAAGAACACCATCACCGCGCCGTGGACGGTGAAGGCCTGGTTGAACTGGGTTTCGTTGATGAGCGTGTCGCCCATCGCCCACAGCTCGAGGCGGAGCCCGAGCGCGAACAGACCGCCCAGCAAAAACGCGGCGATGATGCTGATCAGGTACATCACCCCGATCCGCTTGTGATCGAGGGTGACGAGCCAGGTCCCTATGCCGCGGGATACCTTGAGGTAACTCGGCTGCTCGCCGGCGTGTGACGCTTCGCTTGACATCAATGGCTCCGGTTACTCGAGGCTCTTGATGAACTCGATGAGGGCTGTGATCTCCCGATCCTCGACCCTTCCGCGGAAGGTCGGCATGGTGGGGTCATAGCCGGCGCGCACGCGCTCCTGAGGCTCGAGGAGCGACGTGCGGATGTGGTTTTCGTCGACCGTGACCGTCGAGCCGTCGGCCAGCTCGCGCTCCTCGCCCCAAATCCCCTTGAGCGTCGGTCCCTCGCCGTCGGTGCCGTCGATCGAGTGGCACTGCTGGCAGCCCAGTCTCTCCCCGTACAAAAACTCACCGAGCTCGACGGGCGGCATGTCGAGCATCTCCTGCTGCGCGTCGTCGAGGTACTGCTCGTAGCCGCCGGGCGGGTGCACGACGACCTCAGAGTCCATGCGCGCGTGTCCGTTTCCGCAATACTCCGCGCAGTAGATCCGGTAGGTGCCCGGCTCGGTCGCCTCGAACCACATGCGCGTGTAGCGGTTCGGGACCACGTCCATCTTGGTGCGGAACGCCGGCACGAACAGGCTGTGGAGGACGTCGTCGGACGTCATAACGAGCCTTACCGGCCGGTTGACGGGCACGTGGAGGCGCGAGTCGACCCAGCCGTTCGGATAGGTGAACTCCCAGTTCCACGTGCTGGCGCGGACCTGGATCTCCTCGGCGTGCTCGGGCGCCGCCGCCAGGCGCATATACCCCTGCCAGCCGAGCACGAAGATGATGACGACGATGATCGACGGGATCACGGTCCAGGTGATCTCGATCGCATCGCTGTGAGACGGCGAGGGCTCCGGCTTGGGCGCGCGGCTCGCGCGGTAGCGGATGCACAAATAGACGACCGCGATGGTGATGCCGATGAAGCAGAAGATCGAAAGCCCGGTGATCGCGTAAAACAGCCAGTCCACGTCGGGGGCCACGGACGATGCCTGCGGCGGCATCCAAAATGTGCCGCCCTCCGAGATGATCGCGTCCCCGAAGTCGCGATCGGTGACGCTCTCCCCCTCGTCGCCCTCCTCGGCGTCGTCGGGCGCGTCGCCGTCCTCGGCCTCCTCCTCGGCCTCGTCGGCCTCGTCGGCCTCGTCGGCGCCAGCTTCGTCGACTTCCTCCCCTTCATCGGCGTCGGCGTCGGCGTCGGCGTCGGCGTCCTCGCCCGCCTCGTCGGCGGCACCCTCGCCCGCCTCGTCGCCGTCGGCTCGAGCGCCTTCCCCGTCGCCGGTCGCGTCTTCCGCTCGAGAATCGGCACCGGGTTCGGCGGCCTGCGCCCGATCACCGCCCTCGTCGCCACGGGCTTCCTCACCGGCGCGCGCGCCGTCCTCGGCGCCAGCCGGATCGTCGGCTTCACCGGCCTCGGCCGGCGATGGTCCCTCCGCTTGGGCGTAGGCCGCCGCGGGCACCCCGGCGGCGAGGGCGAGCATGAATACAGAAATCCAAAGCGCCTTCATGATTGCAGATGCTCCGCGCGCGGCTTTCGGGACTGTCGGATCGCGTACATCGTGGCGAAACCCCCAGCGAGGACGACAAAGCCGATGCCGCCGATCCGCATGATCTGGAAGGCGGTCATGGCGTGACCCTCGCGCGGCCCCATGGCGAAGCACGAGAGGATGAACTGCTGGGCCGACTCGCGGGTATCGCCGAGCGCGGCCGTGGTGACGGCCTCGCTCACATCTTCTGGCTCGTAGCGTACGCCGTACTGATAGCTCGACACGGTGCCGCTCGGCGACGCGTGCACGAGCACCGGAGCGTGGAAGTATTCGTTTATGTCGGGGTCGTAGTTGTACTCGATGCCCGCCGCCTCCGCGAGCGCCTCGATCGACGAGGGCGACCCGGTCAAAAACGACCAACCGGCCGCGATCTCGTCGCCGTCGTCGAGGCGGCTCAGGTAGTGCTCCTTGCTCTCGGCGGCGACCTCCGGGGTCTCCTCCGGGTCGAGGCTTAGCGTGATGATCCGGAACTGCTGGCCCGGGCGGAGCGACATCTCGCGCAGCGCGTCCACGAGGCCGCCGATCTGCACGCCGCAAAGCTGCGGGCAGTTCGAGTAGTTGAACGTGAGGATCACCGGCATGCCCACCTCGAACAGCTCGCGCAGGCCTACCTCCTCGCCGTCCTCGTCGTGAAACGACAGATCGAGCGGAAGCTCGTCGCCGAGCCGCTCGACCACATCGACGTCTTCGATCTCCGGAGGCACATCGTCTGCGCTGCCGCCGTAGGTCTCGCCGAACTCATGAGAGAGTCCCGCGTGCGCCCAAGACGCGGCCAGCAGCACCCCGAGCGCGCACGCGAGCGCGACGGGCCGGGGCGAGCGCACGGGCAGTGCCCGCATCGTTCCTCTACGCAGTGAGCTCATCAGCTTTTCGACCGTCATCACCCTCCGCGTCGCCGGGCGCGCGCGCGCCCAGACGATCGTCCCCGAGATCGATACCGCGCCCGCCGCGATCGGGCGAGCGCGAGCGAGCGCCCGGGCGCGGGCCGCGCGGCCATCGTCTCGGATCCGCAGGGGTCAGGAGGCGCACCCGCGTGCTCACGGCTCCTCCTCGGCCGGCTCGGCTTCCGGATCCGGCCCGCGATCAGGGTCGGCTGGCTCGGGCGCCGGCTGCTCCCGCGCTCCCGACGGTGGATCCTCCTGGGGAAGGTCCACGTCATCGCGCTGGGGCTGCGAGGGCTCCGCTCCGCCGGGCGCGACGCCCGCCGGATCGTCGGTCTCGGCGTCCTCCGCTGCGGCGTCCTCCGCTGGGGCCTCCTCGGTCGGGCCTTCCTCGTCGCCTTCCTGCTCGTCGCCCTCGTCCTCGCCCACGTCCTCCTCGTCCACGTCCTCGTCGTCCACGTCCTCGTCGTCATCGAGCTCGTCGGGACGGCCCCACACGGCGGCTTCGGTAGGCGTGTCGTGATCGCCCACGGCGGGCACGAGGCTCGTCGGGCTCCCTTCGCGGAGCTCCGTGATCACGATCCGCTTGGCTTCCTCGATCGGGATACGCGCCGTCTCGCCGTCCTCGCCGCGGCGGTACTCGCCAAGCCGCTGGCGCTGCTCCGAGAGAATCGTGGACAGCGTGTCCCTTTGCCCGACCGTTTGCTGGCGCTTTACCTCCTCGCCGAAGGTAGCCTCGTAATAGGCCTGAAGCGCGACGATGGACGCCCACAGAAGGAGCACGCTGGCGATGCCGATCGTGACAATCGCCAGGATGTTCAGCTTGTCTTCCTCTACCGCCATCGCTTGAACCCTCAGTAGTTTTCGAACTCGAGCGACTCGCCGAGGCCGGGATCCTTGGTGGGGACCAGATCGACGCGGCCGAGGAGGTGCGCGGCCACGGCGACGAACAGTCCGCCGATCCCGAGCGTCGCGGTGATGTCCATCAGGTGGAACGGGATGGTTCCGTCGTCATACGTGGGCAGGATGATCCAGTACAGATCGATCCAGTGCATGACGAGGAGCCAGGCGCAGAAGAACGCCAAGGTCGACCGGCGCCGCTTCGTGTGCCGCGAAAGCAGGCAGGTGAACGGGAACGCGAAGTGCAAAAACAGCAGGGCCAGGGTGACGTACATCCACGGCCCCTCGATCCGCATCTGATACCAGATCGTCTCTTCGGGGATGTTCGCGTACCAGATCAGCATGTACTGGGAGAACGCGATGTAGCCCCAGAAGAACACGAACGCGAACAGGAACTTGCCGAGGTCGTGGTAGTGCTCCGTCGTGATGGTGCGCGTGAGCCGTCCCCGCTTTTGCAGGCCCATGCACACGAGGATCAGCGCCGCGAACAGCGCGACCATGGCGCCGGCGAAGATGTAGACACCGAAGATGGAGCTGAACCACTCGGGCTCGAGGGACATCCAGATGTCGTAAGCAGCCCAGTTCGTGGTGATCGCGAAGGCGATCACCGCCGGCGCCGAGACGGCTCGCATGCGGGCCGCGATCGACGTGTCCCCGGTCTGGTCTTGCTGGACCGAGCGAGTGAGGAAGTAGTGCGCGATCGCGATCCAGACCGCGAAGTAGATGATGATCCGCAGGGCGAAGAACGGGACGTTTAGGTATCCCAGCTTTTGGGACACGAAGTAGTTGTCCTCCGCGTACGCCAGGTCACTCCAGGCGTAGAGGCCGGTGTGCCCCAGCAGCATGGGAATGATGATGACGAGGGACAGGCCGAACATGAGGGGTAAGGTCCCCATCATCGCTTCGGTGAGTCGCCGCACCACCACGCTCCAGGTCGCGCGGACCAGGTGCTGGATCGTGCTGAAGAAGAGCGCGCCGAGCGCGAGCGTCAGAAAGAAGCTGAAGCCGACGAGGTACGAGAAGAAAAACCTCGTCATGTCGTCGCCCGCCAAAAGGCCCATGACCAGCGTCAGGATCAGGAACAAAACGCCGGTCGTGAGCGCGATGCGGAAGACGTGCGGCCCGAGCTTTCCGAGCTTGATGTTCTCGTCGGGATGGAGCTGTCGGGTTCCAGAGCTCATGATCGCGCTCCGTGCCTATCGGATCTGCGCCCGCTCTTCAGGAGGGACGTCGTCAGGGAGGGCTTTCTGGCTTCGCTGGAGCGCCCGGAGGTACAGGACGATGGCCCACCGGTCCTCCTCATCGATCTGCGCGCGATAGCCAGGCATGGTGCGTATGCCGTGCGAAATGGTGTTGTAGAGCTGCCCGTGGGGCTGCCGGGTGACGTTTTGGTCGTGGATGCTCGTGGGCATCAGCCACTCGGGGGACTGGATCTCGAGGGCTCGCTCGTGAATGGGGCCTCCGCCGAGACCGTCCTCGCCGTGGCAGGGCGCGCAGTAGACGTTGTACTGCTCGTGGCCGCGGTCCATCGTCGAGGTGTCGATGTCGAGCTGAGCGGGGAACGTCGTCGCCCACTCGTCGCCTTCGAGGCCGCGGTAGAAGTGATCGTCTTGGCGGAGCTGTCCGCGCGGCACGGTGCCCTCCACCGGCGGGCGGGTGACTTGCCCGTCCCGGAACACCGGGCTGTCGTCGATGACGAGCCGCTGCTGGGTGTCGGCCTTGACCTGGAAGTCCATGTCGGGAAACACGTGGATCCGAGGCTGGTCGCCGTGCGTGACGCGTGCCTTGGCGATGAACGCGAACGGCACGAGGCCGAGGATCGCCGTGATCACGATGAACGCCAGGATCGGCCGGGGGATCTGCCAGCGGGTGGGATCGGGATCGAGGTGAATGGCCTCGACGGCGGTGGCTCCCGCGTCCTTCAGCAGCGTCTCGGCCTTGTCTCGCTCGAACTGCGGATCCGCCGCCTCGATGGAGATGAAAAAGCCGTTGTCGGTCGCCTTGAGGAAGCGATCGCTCTTGAACAGCGGGTTCCAGAGCTTCGGGAGCCTGTTTAGCGCCCACACGCCGAAGAACGCGGTGATCCCGGCGAGGAGAATCGTGGACTCGAACAGGATCGGAATATTGGCCGGCAGGCTGAACGCCGGCATACCCGCCACGATCCACGGCCAGTTGTGGGCGTTCATCCACCACACGAGGAGGATGGAGCCGCCGAGGCCGGCGATGCCGGCGGCGAACACGAGGAGCGGCAGGACCGTCGGCCGGATGCCCATCGCTGGGTCGAGCCCGTGCACGGGGAACGGCGAGTGGCAGTCCCATTTCGTATAGCCGGCGTCGCGGACGGCCTTGGCGGCCTCGATGAGCTCGCCCGGGGTTTCGTATTCCGCGAGCACCCCGTGGAGGGGACCTTCCCCCCCCGGGCCCGTCTCAGGGATGTCGCTCTGGTTTTCCGTCGTCATGGTCGTGTCTCCCGCGTGCCCGAGTCAGCCTTTTTGATGACCCGCATGCGCGGCGGGCAACGTCGCCTTGTACTCCGCCATCGCCACCATGGGCGCGAAGCGGATGAAGAGGAGAAACAGCGTGAAGAAGAGACCAAAGCTGCCGATGAGGGTCGCGGCGTCCCAGAACGTGGGGGTGAAATCCGCCCAGGCGGCCGGGATCCAGGGGCGGCTGAGCGAGGTCATGATGATGACGAAACGCTCGAACCACATCCCGACGTTCACGAACAGGCAGACGCCGACGATGAGGAAGGGATTCGTGCGGAACTTCTTGAACCAGAACAGGTTGGGGAGCAGGACGTTGCACGTCACCATGATCCAGAAGCCCCAGGCCATGGGACCGACCGCTCGGTTCAAGAACGCGTACTGCTCGAACAGGTTCCCGCTGTACCAGGCGATGAAGATCTCGGCGCCGTAGGAGAAGCCCACCATGAGGCCCGTGGCGAGCGTGATCTTGCACATCACGTCGATGTGCGACTCCTTGATGATGTCCTTGAGGCCAAACAGCCAGCGGGCGGGCACCATGAGCGTGAGCACCATGGCGAACCCGCTGAAGATGGCGCCGGCGACGAAGTACGGCGGGAAGATGGTGGTGTGCCACCCGGGGATCTTGGAGACGGCAAAGTCGAACGAGACGACCGAGTGGACAGACAGGACGAGGGGCGTGGCGAGCGCCGCGAGCAGCAGGTAGCCGCGCTCGTAGCGGTGCCACTGGCGCGCGGAGCCGTTCCAGCCGAGCGCGAGGATGCCGTAGACGATCTGGCGGACCTTGGACTTCGCGCGGTCGCGGACGGTCGCGAGGTCCGGGACCATGCCGAGGTACCAGAACAGCATCGACACGGTGGCGTAGGTGGTGACCGCGAACACGTCCCACATCAGCGGGCTGCGGAACTGCGGCCACATCAGCATCTCGTTGGGATGCGGAATCATCCAGTAGGCCATCCACGGCCGACCGGTGTGCAGGATCGGGAACAGGCCGGCGCACATGACCGCGAAGATGGTCATGGCCTCGGCCGAGCGGTTGATGCTCGTGCGCCAGCTCTGACGCATGAGGAACAAGATCGCCGAAATCAGCGTACCCGCGTGACCGATACCGACCCAGAACACGAAGTTCGTGATCGGCCACGCCCACGCGATGGCGTTGTTGTTCCCCCACACGCCGACGCCGGTGGTGAGCAGGTGGTACACCGACACGGCGAGCAGGCCGAGCATGGCGAGCGCGATGCCGAACGCCACGTACCAGGCCTTGGGCGGCTTGGGACGCTCGATCACGTCCGCCACCGTCTCGGTGATCTGGTTAAACTCCTGAGCCGGGTGCTTTGCTTCCGATGCGCTACTCATCGTTGCTCTACGCCTTGGCCGCTAGATTGGGCGCGGGACATCGCCTGCGGTTGGGATCAGCCGAGGTCCGGGTGGGGGTTGCGGACGCGCGCCAGGTACACATTGCGCGGCTCCGTGTTTAGGTACCAGAGCATCTTGTACGAGCGCTGGCGGTCGTGAAGGGCCCGCACGCGACTTTTGTCGTCGTTGAGATCGCCGAAGACGATGGCGTCCGTGGGGCAGGCCTGCTGGCACGCCGTTTTGACCTCACCGTCCTCGATGCGCCGGCGGTCGTTGTTGGCCTCGATGCGCGTGCGAGTGATGCGCTGCACGCAGAACGTGCACTTCTCCATCACGCCGCGGCTCCGGACCGTGACCTCGGGGTTGAACAGGAGGTGGCGGACCTTGTTCCGCGCCTCGTCTATGCCTTCGTGGTAGTCGAGGTAGTTGAAGCGGCGCACGCGGTAGGGGCAGTTGTTCGCGCAGTAGCGCGTACCGATGCACCGGTTGTAGGTCATCTCGTTCAGCCCCTCGGACGAGTGGATCGTGGCGCCTACCGGGCACACGGTCTCGCAGGGGGCGTTTTCGCAGTGCTGGCAGGCGACGGGCTGGTGAGAGACCTCGGGGTTTTCGGGATCGCCGTGGAAGTAGCGGTCGATCCGGATCCAGTGCATCTCGCGGTGCTGGGCGACGTTTTCCTTGCCCACGATCGGCACGTTGTTCTCGGACGTGCAGGCCAAAATGCAGGCGTTACAACCGACGCACTTGTTCATGTCGGTCGCCATGCCCCACTTGTAGCCATCGTACTCCCACTCCTGCCACGTGGAGCCGTGGTCCGGGTAGGGGTCGTCTACGTCCTTGACGAAGTCGGGCGCGTCCCCGAACTGCTCGAGGGTGGTCTGGCGGACGAGGCGGGTGGCGCGGCGCTCGCGCTCCTTCTTGCCCACGGGGTCGATCTCCCAGTGGTCCTGCGTGCTGGCCAAAAGCTGGGTGCGACCGGTCTTTCGCAGGCTCACCCCGGTGACGAAGTACGGGGCGTCGCTCGCGCGCAGCCGATAGCTGTCTGCGCCCACCGGGTTTACGCCCTCGCCCTCGTCACCGCCGACCACGCCGGCACGGGTGCGGCCGTAACCCAGCGCGACGCTCACCGAGTAGGGCGCCTGGCCGGGTTGGACCCACACCGGCAGCTCGAGCTGGCGCCCACCCACCTCGAGCCGGACGACCTCGCCGCTCTTCAAGCCGATGGAGCGGGCGGTTTTCGGGCTCACGAGGGCCGCGTTGTCCCACGTGAGCTTGGTCATGAAATCGGGGGTCTCCTGGAGCCAGCCGTTGTTCGCGTAGCGGCCGTCGTAGGTGGCGGACGATGGGGTGAACACCACCTCCATCTCGTCCTCGCGCCGGTCGCGGCGCTGCTTTTGCGACTCGCTGAGCGTGAACCTCGGCTCTGGGGTGAGCGCGGGGCGCTCGGTGCGATGGTGCGAGTCGGGGACGAACCCGTCGTGAAGCGCCTGACGCCACATGGCGTCGGGATCGATCGCAAAGCCGGCGACGTCGTCGAAGGTGCGGCGAACGAGCTGCCGGGGGGATTCGTGGTCGCGATCGAGGATGAGCGACAGGACTTCGATCGGGGATCGCCCGCCGAAGATGGGCTCGATGACCGGCTGCGCGATCGTCACGGTCCCGTCGGCGGTGCGCGCGTCGCTCCACGCCTCGAGGTAGTGGGCGCGCGGCACGTGCCAGGTGCACGCCGCGGACGTCTCGTCGTCGTACTCGCTGAGGTGTATGGACGTGCTCACCTGGCCGAGGAGCTCGGCGAACCCGAGGTCGGCCGGCGC
Source organism: Nannocystineae bacterium (assembly GCA_007133195.1). Taxonomy (GTDB): domain Bacteria; phylum Myxococcota_A; class Polyangia; order Haliangiales; family Haliangiaceae; genus SLNH01. Next base: position 12,706 of record SLNH01000225.1, read on the forward strand.
CGTGTAGGCGGGGTTGCCGCCGAGCATGACGAGCGTGTCCACCTCGCCTCCGCTGATGGCGCCTGCGAGCCGGGTGATGTCCTCGATGTGGCTCGGCCGGCCTTCGTCGGGATCGCGGTAATAAAGCACCGTTTGTCCCGCATTACCGAGCAGATCGTTGATCCGCGCCACGAGGTCGTGGACGTGGCGGGGTTGGCGGTAGCCTGCCACGATCACGCTCTCCCCGGAGCTCGCGAGCAGGTCGCGGGCGAGGGTGCGCAAAAACGACTGGACCTCGTCCTCCTCCAAGAACTCGGCGTCGGGCGTTTGGGTGGGGCCGTCCGGGTCGAGCTCCGCCTTGAGGGCGAGGAGGAACGGGAGCACGTACTCCGAGCGCAGGGGCAGCCGGTGATCGGCGAGGGCCCCGGTCGAGCTGAAGTGGCTCTCGACGCTGTAAAGGCGGCTCATGGTGCCGCTGTCCGGATCGCGCGTGGTCGCGAAGTCGGCGGCGTTTTTGAGCGCCCTGTCGTCGTCCACCAAGATGTCGGCATCGAGGGTGAGGACGGTCTTGGCGCGGTCTAGGCGAAGCAGCGTCCGGTAAGGGGCGCCGAAGGCGCTGCGCGTGCCCTCGCGCTCGTTGTCCCGAGAGAGCGGCTCGTATTCGTGCCAGCTCGCGTTCGGGAACGCCTCCTCGATCTCTTGGCGGAGCGCGCGGAGGGTCGGCGAGCTCGTGGCCTCGGACAAAAATCGCAGACCCGCGCCGCCGTGCTCACGGAGGCGGCTGAAGTGCTCGCGAGCGAAGCGGCGAAACTCGTCCCAGCGCGCCGACAACAGCTGGCCGCCGTCGCGGCGCCGGCGCAGCTCGCGGCTGCGGTCCGGATCGTAGAGGTGGAGGATGCTTCCCTGCGCGAGCGCGGTGGATCCGCCCGTGGAGAACGGGTGTGCGGGGTTCCCTTCGATCTTGGTCGGTCGCCCGTCGTACGCGCGGACCAATAGCGCGCTCGCCACACCGCCGAGCTCGTAGGCGGTGGCGTACTCTTGGAACTCCCCCGGGGTGTAGCCGTCGGGTCGGCGCGACATCGGGAGGATGTGGTCCTCGTCCCGGCGGCAGCCGGCTTGCGCGACACCCGCGAACGCCAGGGAGGCGCCCATGAGCTGCATGAAACGCCGCCGCGACACGCGCGTGGCGTCAGTCTGCTCGGGGAATTCCCGGTCCAGGAATTCCTGGAATTCTCGCGTCTCCTCGAGCTCGCCGAGGCTCCGCCAGTAGTCTCCGGTTCGGTCTAGCGATGACATGTCGAGCAGTCCGTCAAGGGGTTCACGGCGGGGTTGAAGTCTTTCTCGAGGCGCTCTTCCCGCGTGATCGGGTGGATGAAACCCTGGTCGGTGCCCTGCGGGTACTCTTCACCCATGGCCGTGACAGCATCGAGTGGCCGACGCTCGGCGTCGGGATCGCGGTGGCAGTCGAGACACCACTCCATGGTGAGCGGCTTGGCTTGATAGACTTCTTCCATCTGGTCGACGCGCCCGTGGCACGACTCGCACCCGACGCCACGGCTCACGTGAGCGCTGTGGTCGAAGTAGACGTAGTCGGGAAGGTTGTGCACCCGCGTCCACTCCACCGACCCGCCATCGGCGTAGCTCTCGCGGACCGGGACGAGGTCGGGGCTGTCGGGCAAGATGCCCTCGTGGCAGTTCATGCAGGTCTCGGCCGGCGGGACCGCGGCGTGCGCCGCGTCCTCCACGGTGTCGTGGCAATACCGGCAATCCATGCCGAGCTCGCCCGCGTGCACCGCGTGGTCGAACGGCACGGGCTGCTCGGGCTGGTAGCCGATCCGAATCGCTTCGGGCGACACGCCGTAGGCTGCGAGCGCGATGAGGTACACGGGCGCGCCGAGCACGAGCAGAAGGAGCCACTTCTTGAACGTTTCTGTCCACTCTGGGAAGAGAAATCGAGCCATAGCCGCCTGGTGGTGGATCGAAGGTGCCGCACCCCGGGGCGCGGCAAAGGTGGCACAGAGCCCTAGGCGCATTTCAATCACCACATCGCGCCGTGGCTTCGCAAGTGGCGATGTGTCGCGGATCGCACGAAATCGCAGCGGGCCGCGCGATCGCCCCGATTGGGGGCTCCGGCGGAGAGCTCGCCGGTGGGATGGCTAACGGGTTGAAATTTCGGACGTTGGTCGCCCGACCCGCGACGATTTGCCACAATTAAATTCGCGCGCTAACCGCGCTGGGCGGCGCGCAGGGGCCGTGCGCGGGCGCGTTGGCGCGACAATTTGCCGCGCCGGTTCGGGAATGATCTCGGCCGGCGATCGCCGCGCGCGAGCTCACCCGTCGCTGCCGGGAATGGGCTCGAGGTAGTCGAAGGGCTGCTCGAGTCGCGAGCGCAGCACCCTTACGAGCTGCGAGGCGTGGGCGCCGTCGAGCACGCGATGGTCGAACGTCGAGGTGATGCGCATGACCTTGCCGGGCACGACGCGATCGCCCTCGACCACCGGCGTGTCCTCGACTGCGCCCACGGTCACGAGGATCGGCGCGCGCGTGTACGGCACGAGCGGCGGGTAAGCCTCCGAGAGGCCTAGCGTACCGATGTTCGTGATCAGCGCGGAGCCGAAGGCGTCGCGCGGCACCCCGAGGGGGCTGAGATCGAGGTTGAGCGTGTAGCTCGCGAAGCTAATGGCCTTGAGCGCCGCGCCGATGAGCGGCGCCGGCACGTGGCGGAGCGCGCCGCGGGCGCGGCTTAGCTCGCGGTCGCTGTCTGCGCGCACGCGCTGGAACTTGTCGTCTAGTTCGCGAGCGATGTCGGCGAGAGACTTGGTTTCGGGGGTTCTGATCTTGGCCGCGCTGAGATCGATCTGGCCGGTCTCTTCGTCGCGCATGGCCACCTGAAAAGCCAGCGCGATCTCGTCGCGCAGGTAGAGCTGGCCCAAGCGGAGCATGGCGTTGGCATCCGGCACGGCCTCGAGCGCCGCGGCCACCGCCTTCGCCACGAGGTGGGTCATGGTGAGCCGAATCCCCGTGGCGGCGCGAAACGCCTCGAGATAGCGCAGGGCGTCTTCGACGCGGAGGTCGAGCGCGCCGTAGACGCTGGGGTCGTGGGGCGGCTTCCACGTGCCGAGCGCGGTCCGCCGAAACGGCGAAAGGTCCCGCTTTCGCCTGAGGCCAAGGTTCTTCATACGGACAGTCTCCGGCGGAGGTGCGCGCGGGGCAAGCGGCGTCGGTCGCGCGGCCCGGCCCGCGCGTTCGTGCTATACGGCCCCGTGGTGCACGATGTCTTCGGCGGGGCGGATGACCAAAGCATTTGATCGAGAGGGTAGCGAGCGCGGGGATGGCGGTGCGCCGAGCGCGCGGCCAGCCAGCGACGCGAGCGAGCGGAGCGACCGCATCCAGGAGGCGCACGCCGGCGAGGACGACCTGCCGGTGGTTGCGAGGATGGTGGTGGAGATCCGCTCGGATGGCTCGCACACCGTGGCCCGCGGCGGGCTAGACGACGCCCACAGTGGCAATCGAGTCACGATCGAGGCGCGCGGGGACTCGCCGCTGGAGCTCGCCGGGTCGCTCGCCAAGGCGATGGTGCGCGCGCCCGCGATGATTCGCGCGGCCACCGGCGGCGGGCGCGGCGACGCGGCCCGCGACAGTCGCAGGGCCGTTTCCGAGGGCGCCGAGCGGCCGGAGGCGAAGCCGGGATTGGCGCGCCGGGTGCTGCGCGGCGCGCTGCGGCGGGTTTCGCGCTAGTGGGCGATGGGAGATTTTTGAGATGGGCTCTAGCGGCCGCCGCCCGCTTGCGCGCGCAGCTCGGCGATGGCGGCTCCGTAACTGTCCGCTTTGAACACCGCGCTGCCCGCGACGAGCACGTTCGCTCCGGCCGATGCGACGCGGGCGGCGGTCTCGGGATTGATACCGCCGTCCACCTCGACATCGACGGCGAGCCCCCGCGCTTCGATGAGCTCGCGCAGCCATTCGATCTTGGGGAGCACGGCCTCGATGAACGCCTGCCCGCCGAATCCCGGATTCACGCTCATGACGAGCACCATCGCTACCTCGTCGAGCACGTAGCGCAGCCCCTCCGCGGGGGTGGCGGGGTTGAGCACGACGCAGGGTCGCGCGCCGAGCGCGCGGATCGCCTGAACTGTGCGGTGAAGGTGCGTGCAGGCCTCTGCGTGGACCGCCACGATATCGGCGCCGGCAGCCACGTAGTCGGCGAGGTAGGCGTCGGCGTTCGCGATCATCAAGTGGACGTCCAGCGGCAGGTCCGTACGGCGGTGCACGGCCTCGACGATGGGGGGCCCGATCGTCAGGTTGGGCACGAAGTGCCCGTCCATGACATCCACGTGCACGTAGTCGGCGCCCGCGGCGGAAACCGCCTCGACCTCTTCCCCAAGGCGCCCGAAATCCGCTGACAAGATCGACGGGGCGATGCGGATGTCTCGACTCACGGGCGGCAGTGTATCACGCGCCTCGAGCCCCGGCCGGCGCCCCGCGCTCGGCGGTTCGTTGGCGGCGCCGGCGCCCGAGGCCGTAGGCGCAAAGGAGCGCGAGTGACAAGACGAGGGTGGGGAAGCTTGCGCCCCCGCGCCCGGCCGCACACCCACCGCAACCGCCCAGCGCACCCTCTGGCCAGCATGCGCCCAGCTCGTTATCATCCGCTTCGACGCACTCGAGGCCGCTCGGGCACCCGTCGGCGCTGGCGCGAAGGTCACATCGCTCGGAGCAGTAGCGTTCGTCGCCCGCCGCGGGACAAAGCCCCGAGACGCACTCTCGGTCGTGCTCGCACGGTTCGCCGGCCTCGAGAAACGGCTCGGGGAAGCGGCAAGCGCCGTCGTCGCACTCCATGCCCGCGAAGCACTGCTCGTGGCTCGTGCACGGCTCGCCCTTTTGCACGGTGACCTCGTCGCTGCCGGCGATGCCCAAGTCGTTGTAGGCCACCGCCTCGATCTCGAGCACGCCATCCGGGTGCTGGGGGAGCGTGATTTGGTAGCTGTCGCCTTCGTCGAAGTCGTTCCCGGACCGCTCCTGATATTCGGTGCCGTTTACCTCGAGCGTGACCCGGCTGATGCCGCGGGGGTGACGCGCCTCGAAGGTCACGGGTTCGCCGTCTGCGACCTCGGTGTCCGCCTCGAGGTTCAGAATCTGGACTTCGGGGGGCTCCGGCGGGGTGCCTTCGCCGAGCACGCGGGTGAGGTGCGCGTGCGAGTTCTGGGTGGTCCCCCCGCACTGACAGTCCCGCTCTTCGAACTCTCCGCAGGGCAGCTCTTCGTCCCGGAAGTACTTGGTCCCGCACCCGGGCAAGTACGTCATCGGATCGGCGCAGGCGTTTACGTGCTCGAGGCCGTAGGCGTGACCCGCCTCGTGGGCGATGGTCCAGCACAGATCGATCGGGTTGTCCTGGAGCGTGTTGGCGAAGGTGAACGACATCACGTTGTCGAGCGGCCGGCAGTCATTCGCGAGCGGCGCCACGCCGCCGATTTCGCCCTGCGTATCGGGCGGCAGCTCGATCCCGAGCTCATCGGCGGTGCCGGCGACGACCGCGGCGTGGTGAGACTGCCCGCCCGGATTCTCGGTGACGACCTCGACGCCGTACGGCTCGAAGACCTCGCGCACGCAGGCCACGGTCGCGTCCCACACCGCGTCGCTGTGCTCGAACTCGCTGAGCTCCGCGTCCTCGTCCGGAATCGTCGATGAGTTCGTCCGGGCGTCGTTGTCCCCCGCGGAGACCTGACAGCCCCCTGGGCACCTGTTTAGGAACAGGAGCGGCGAGACCTGCGGGGTGGACTGGCGCAGGGCCTGGGCAGCGCCGGGCTCGACGTCGCGCGTGAGCAGGATGGGGCGATTATCCGGGTCACTCAGGGTGGGCCGGGAGTCATCGTGCGCCCAAGCCGCGGAGGGCGACGCGGCGGCGGCGAGGATCAGGCACAAACGCCGATTCATGGATAAAGGATGATACGAGCGGCTATGGCGCCGCAACGTCGGGGGAGTTTTGTTGCCCGGCGAGATTTCTGCTAGTGTTTCCAGGTCGTTAGCGGCAGGCGGAGAGCTCGTCTCGCGAAGCCGGGCCCGCCGCGCTCGCGGTGCGGCGCGGCCGGGAACACTCGCCTCTTGACGATAGGGTGGTTATGCTGCCAGGGTCCGCGCTTTCGAATCCGGGCAATCCGGAACCGGTGCCGAAGCGTGGCCTCGTCCGCGCTGCGCCGGCGAGGCGCCGAAGGGCGCTTCCGGCCTCCGGAATCTCCTGACTCCGCGTTTTACGGTATTCGCCATGTTCAAGGATCTGAGTCGTCTTAGAAACATCGGGATTTCCGCTCACATCGACAGCGGGAAGACCACACTGACCGAGCGGATTCTGTTTTATACGAAGCGCATCCATGCGATTCACGACGTCCGCGGTAAGGACGGTGTGGGCGCCAAGATGGACTCGATGGAGCTCGAGCGCGAGCGCGGGATCACCATCGCGAGCGCTGCGACCCATTGCGAGTGGAAAAAGCACCACATCAACATCATCGACACGCCGGGGCACGTCGATTTCACCATCGAGGTAGAGCGCTCGCTCCGCGTCCTCGATAGCGCGATCCTCGTCCTCTGCTCGGTCGCGGGGGTTCAGAGCCAGTCGCTCACCGTGGACCGCCAGATGAAGCGCTACAGCGTGCCTCGCATCGCGTTCGTGAACAAGTGTGACCGAACTGGGGCCAATCCCTATCGCGTCCGCGATCAGCTCCGCGAGAAGCTCGGTCACAATCCGGTGATGGTCCAGCTCCCGATCGGCCTCGAGGATCGTTTCGAGGGGGTCGTCGATCTCATCGAGATGAAGGCCCACTACTTCCGGGGCGACCACGGCGAGCAGATCGAGGAGGCCGAGATTCCGGCCGACATGAAGGAGGAGGCGGACAGCGCGCGCGAGGCGATGCTCGACGCGGCGTCGATGTTCTCCGACGAGCTCATGGAGGCGATGCTCGAGGAGAACGTGACCACCGAGCTCGTTCACCAGGCGCTGCGAAAGGGCACGGTGGAGCGCAAGGTCACCCCGGTGCTGATCGGGTCGGCTTACAAGAACAAGGGCGTTCAGCCGCTCCTCGACGCGGTGCTCCACTACCTCCCGGATCCGAGCGAGGTGGAAAACCGCGCGGTGGATCTCGATAACGACGAGGCCGAGGTCCCGCTCGTAACCGAGTTCGAAAAGCCTCTCGTCGCGCTCGCCTTCAAGCTCGAAGACGGCCGCTACGGGCAGCTCACCTACGTTCGCGTCTACCAGGGCACGCTCCAGAAGGACGACACGATCTGGAACGCCCGGACCGGGAAGAAAACCCGCGTCGGGCGGCTCGCGCGCATGCACGCCGACGAGATGGAGGACATCGACTCGGCCGCGGCCGGGGACATCGTCGCGCTGTTCGGGATCGACTGTAACTCGGGCGACACGTTCACCGACGGCAAGTGGAACGTGTCGATGACGTCCATGCACGTGCCGCGGCCTGTGGTCTCGCTGTCGGTCAAGCCGAAGGACAACGCGTCCGAGACCAAGATGTCCAAGGCGCTCAGGCGGTTTACGAAAGAGGACCCCACCTTCCAGGTGTCCGTCGATCCCGAGTCGCAGGAGACGATCGTTCAGGGCATGGGCGAGCTTCACCTCGAGGTGTACCTCGAGCGGATGCGGCGGGAGTACGGCGCCGACATCGACACCTCGCCCCCGCAGGTCGCCTACCGCGAGACGATCACCAAGAAGGTCGACTTCGACTACTTGCACAAGAAGCAGACCGGTGGCTCGGGGCAATACGGCCGCGTTCTGGGCTACATCGAGCCCGCCGAGGAGGTCGATTTCGAGTTCCGGGACGAGACCAAGGGCGGGGTGATTCCCAAAACGTACATCCCATCGGTAGAGAAGGGCTTCCGCGCGTGCCTCGACGAGGGCCGCGTGCTCGGCTTTCCGGTCGTGGGCGTGCGCGCCGTGGTCAACGACGGCGCATCCCACGCGGTGGACTCCTCGGATGTGGCGTTCCAAGAGGCGGCCAAGGGCGCCTGGAAGCAGGTTTATGACAAGGCCAAGCCGAAGATCCTCGAGCCTTGCATGCGCGTGGTGGTCGAGGGCCCGACCGAGTTCTCGGGCAGCGTGATGACGACGCTCATGCAGCGGCGCGGGATGATCATCGGCACCCAAGAGGACGGCCTGATGGCGCGCACCGAGGCCGAGGTCCCCCTCGCCGAGATGTTCGGGTACGCGGGCGCGCTCCGGTCGAGCACGCAGGGCAAGGCGGAGTTTACGATGGAGTTTTCGCGTTACCTGCCGGTCCCCGACCACGTGTCCGAGGAGCTGATCGAAAAGTATCAAGAAAAGGCCAAGAGCTCGGCAGGCAAGAAGTAAGTAGGGGCCGGTCGTCCGTGGCAGCTCGATGCCCGGCCGCTGCCGCTCGCGGGGGCGCGTCGGGGACTCCGCGAACCGTTTACACAGGATCGGTGGTTCGATGTACCGCAAGGAAGTAAGCGCTCAGAGCCCGCTTCGTATCCTCGACAAGTCGATCCACGGTGGCTTGGGCCCCGGGAACCTCGGCGTCGTGATGGCGCGCGCCGGCGTGGGCAAGACGGCGTGTCTCGTTCAGATCGGCCTCGACGACCTCATGCGCGAGCGGCCGGTGCTGCACGTGGCGCTCGAGCAGACCGTCGAGCACGTGCAGTCGTGGTACGACGCGCTGTTCGACGACCTCGCCGCTCGCACGGATCTACAAGACGCGGAGGGCGTGCGCGCCCTCGTCGCCCAAAACCGAATCATTCAGTCGTTTACCGACCACGACATCTGGCCGGCCCGCTTGGAGAAGACCGTGGAGATGTTCCGGCAGCATCTCGACTTCAAGCCCGCGGCCATCCTCGTGGACGGCTACAACTGGTCTGCGCACTCGATCACCGAGAACGCGGCCATGATCGGCGCGTTCAAGGCGCAGGCGAAGCTTTTGGGCGCGGAGCTGTGGATGGCGGCGCAAACGCAGCTCGAGAGCGGCGCCGAGCCCAAGCGCGGGCTCGTGCCGCCCTGGGATCAGTACCAGGACCTCATCGACGTGGCGCTGTTCTTGGATCCGAAGAATCACCACGTCTCGCTCCGCCTGCTCAAGGATCACGACGAACCCGATCCGGCGCCGACGCACCTTGCGCTCCACCCCGACACGCTGCGCATCGTGCCCGAGAGCGAGGCTCGCTCGAGCTCGCCGGTGTCGATGCCGCCGTCGGCCTACACGCTGCTGTCAGGGGGCGCGAAGGGGGCCGAGGCGGAGTTCGGGGCGTGCGCGGAGTCGTGGGGTTTGAGCGAGATCAACTTCTCCTTCGAGGGGCGTTCGCCGGCGAGAACCCGCGGGCTCGTGCGCCTCACGCCGGATGAGCTCGAGGAGGGGGCCGTGAGCTCCCGCTATCTCGAAGCGCACATGAACCGCAGCTACCCGCAGACGCCGCTGTTTCAAAAGACGCTGCAGTCGATCTGGCACCAGGTGAACACGGCCGGAGAGGTGTTCACCGTGGGCACGATCCTGGACGACAAAACGGTCAAGGGCGGCACCGGGTGGGCGGCGGAGCTGGCGCGCCATTGGAACAAGCCCGTGCACGTGTTCGATCAGGAGCGCGGCGGCTGGTACACGTGGGACGGCCACGACTGGGCGGACGAGGAGCCGCCGGTGATCCGACACCGCCGGTTTACGGGCACGGGGACGCGATTTTTGTCCGAGGCGGGGCAGTCTGCCATCCGCGCGCTGTTCGAGCGGTCCTTCGCATAGCGGAGCGACGGCGCCGCTCCCTCGTCGCTCGCACCGTCACGCGCCCTCTGGGGCGCGCAGTTGTGTCGTGGAACGGCTCCCGGGGCACGTGTGCATCCAAGGCGCGCACGGAAAAGCGGGAGCCACGCCATGAAGACTATCGTTCGACTCGATCGCGAGTACGACGTGGAGCGGCTGCGGCGCGATATGCGGCGCGCGATCGCCGCCGGTTGCGAGTACGAAAACCGCCGCGATTACCACGATGGCGGCTGGAGCGCGATTCCGCTCATGGCGCCCCAGGGCCGGCTCGACGCGGAGGGCCTGCGGTGGGCGGGTGAGGGCGCGAGCTACGCCCCGACGCCCATCTTGGACGAGACGCCGTATTTTCGCGAAATCCTGGACGGGTTTCGGTCGCCCAAAGAGCGCGTGCGGCTGCTCAGGCTCAAGCCGGGCGCACGGATCCGCGAGCATCGCGACGCGGGCGACGGTTGGGCGGTCGGCAAGGTCAGGCTACACATCCCGATCGTCACGCACGACCAAGTGTACTTTTACGTAGACCGTCGGCGCGTCGTCATGGCGCCGGGTGAGCTTTGGTACTGCGACTTCACGCGCCCGCACAGCGTGGAAAACGCGGGCGACTCGGCGCGGATCCACCTCGTCATCGACGTGCTCGTAGACGACTGGCTGCGGGATCTGTTTCCCGCGGAGTCGCGGGTGGAGCGGACGAAAAACGCCCTCGTCCGCGCGCATTTTCGGGCGCGCCGGGCCCGCCACGAGGTCGGTCGCATGGCCGGGCTCGGGGCGCTGGCCCGCCGGGCGCGGGAGGCGCGAGCGAGCCTCGCCGCTCGCGTAGACGACCGGGTGCGGCGCCGCGCGGCTAGCTCGGAGCCAGGCGAGGGCGCGCCGTCAGCGGGTTCGGA
>SLNH01000422.1 GCA_007133195.1 Nannocystineae bacterium
CGCTGTCGCCGAGCTCCGGCCACATCGCGCCGAGCTGTGACGCCGCCGCCGCGTCCGCGGCTCGGAACACCCGCGCCGTTTCCTCCTCGCCCAGGGCCTGTCCCGCCCGCGACAGCGCGTCCGCGGCGCGCAGGATTTCGGCGGGGCCTTCCGCACCGGCCAGCGCCGCCCACAGCGCGTCCGGGTCCGGGTCGCCCGCGAGCCCCCGCGGCTCGGCGGGCTGGGCGTGCGTCGTCCCCGGCGGCACCCCGGGCGTAGCCTCCGACGGGCCGCTGCACGCCCCCGCCAGCGCGATCATGCCGGCGGGGATGAACCGGCGAAAAGCCGCCACGGCGCGCTGCGCCCGCCGCAGAGCGACCGAGCCCCGCCGCACCGTCACTCCGCGATGAGCGAGCGCAGCTTGTCCAAAAACCCGCGGGTCTGCGGGTGCGCGCCGAGGTCGCCGGTCTCCTCGGCGAACGCGCGCAAAAGCTCCTGCTGGCGCGCGGTGAGCTGCGTCGGCGTCTCCACCACCGCGCGCACGAACTGATCGCCGCGCGGCGCGCTCTTTCCGGCCGCGCGCGGGATCCCCTTGCCGCGCATGCGAAACACCCGCCCCGACTGGGTGCCCTCCGGGATCCGCATGCGCACGCTGCCGTCCAGCGTCGGAACGCTGATCGCGGCGCCCAGCGCCGCCTGCGGAAAGCTGATCGGGACCTCACACCACACGTCGTGACCGTCGCGGGTAAACACGGGGTGCTCGCCGATGCGCACGATCACGTGAAGGTCGCCGGGCGCGCCCGAGCCCTCGCCGCGCTCACCCTCGCCGCGCAGGCGCCGCACGGTGCCCTCCTTCGTCCCGGGCGGAATGGTCACGGTGAATTCCCGCTCCCCATGGCCCTTGTTCGGGATCCGGATCGTCTTTTCGCACCCGAACGCGGCCTCTTCGAAGCTCACCTCCAAGGTGTAGCGCAGATCGCGCCCGCGCCGCTTTTGCTTGCGCCGGCGGAGCAGATCGCCGACGAGGTCGTCGAAGATGTCCACCACCGACCCGAAGCCCGCGGAGCTCTCGCTCGAGTCGCTCACGCCGGCGAAGCCGTAGCGATCGTAGCGAGCCCTCGCGCGCGCGTCCGACAACACCGCGTACGCCTCGTTCGCTTCCTTGAAACGATCCTCGGACACGTCATCGCCCGGGTTGACGTCGGGGTGATAGCGCCGCGCGAGCTCGCGAAACGCTCGCTTGAGCTCGGAATCGTCGGCGTCCCGCTCGACGCCGAGCACCTCGTAGTAGTCCCTTTTCCGCCTCGTGGCCACGATTGACACTTGTGTCCTGTATCAGAAGTTCGCGATCACACGTCGGCCGCCCCTGTCGGGGAGAGGGCGGCCGACGTGCTTGCTTTGGCGACCTTTATCCATGGACCGGTTTTCGATGATTGTCTTCCGTGTGCGTGGAACCACCGTTTCCAGCACCTAGCCGCCGCCGGCTTGTTCGTAGAGGATTTCACCGATGCGCTGCGAGGACGTCTCCAGCCGGCCCACCGCCGCCTTGACCGCCTCGGCCTCCCCGCGCTCCACCGCGCGCCGGCAGCCTTCGAGATCGGCTTTGAGCGCCTCGTACTCGGATGCGGACAACACGTCGCCGAACTCCTCGAGTGCCCGCTCGGATGTGTGAAGCAAAGCCTCGGCCCGCGACCGCACCTCGGCGAGCTCGCGCCGCGCCTTGTCGAGCTCGGCCGACGCATCCGCCTCTGCGATGATCCGTTCGATGTCGTCCTCGGTGAGGCCGATCGTCGGCACCACCTCCACGGATTGGGCCGCTCCCGTACCCAAGTCTTGCGCCGACACCGTGAGGCAGCCGTTGGCGTCGATGTCCAGCGCCACCTCGATTCGCGGCACGCCGCGCGGCGCGGGCGGGATGCCCTGGAGCTGAAAGTGAGCGAGGGACTTGTTGTCCTCGGCCATCTCGCGCTCGCCCTGAAGCACGTGCACGTTGACGAAGTCCTGGTTGTCCACCGCCGTGGAGAACTCCTTGGTCGCCCGCGCCGGGATCGCGGTGTTCCTGGCGATGACGGGCGTAAACACCCCGCCTGCGGTCTCCACACCGAGCGACAGCGGCGTGACGTCGAGCAGCAGCACCTCTTGCACGTCGCCGGTGAGCACCCCGCCCTGGATCGCCGCCCCCATCGCCACGACCTCATCGGGGTTCACGCCGCGGCTCGGCGCGGCGCCGAAGAACTCGGTCACGACCTCCTGCACCCGCGGCATCCGCGTTTGGCCGCCTACGAGCAGCACCACGTCGATGTCCTTCGCCGCCAGGCCCGCGTCGGCGAGCGCTCGCCGGCACGGCGCGATCGTGCGCTGGATGAGCGGCTCCACCAGCGCCTCGAGCTCGCCCCGGGTGACCACCGACTCGAAGTGGATCGGGGCTCCGTTTTCGGCCGCGAGAAACGGCAGGTTGATGTCGGTCTCCATCGCGCTGGACAGCTCGAGCTTGGCCTTCTCCGCCGCCTCGACCACGCGCTGTAGGGCGAGCTTGTCGCCCCGGAGATCGACGCCGGGGTGGCGCTCGCCGAAGCGCCGCAGGATCTCCTCCACGAGGGCGCGATCGAAGTCGTCCCCGCCCAGGAACGAATCGCCTGACGTCGACTGCACGCGGAACACGCCCCCACCCGTTTCGAGGATCGAGACGTCGAAGGTGCCCCCGCCGAGATCATAGACAGCCAAGCGCTCGGCCGCCTCGGCCGCGCGCCCGTAGGCCAGGGCGGCCGCGGTCGGCTCGTTGACAATGCGCAGGACGTCGAGGCCGGCGATCCGGCCCGCGTCCTTCGTCGCCTGCCGCTGCGCGTCGTCGAAGTAGGCCGGCACGGTGATCACCGCCTCGCCGACGCTCTCGCCCAGGTAGGCCTCCGCCGTCTCCCGCATGCGGGCCAGGACCATCGACGCGATCTCCGGCGGGGCGTATCGACGGTCGCCGACGGCGACGTGCGCGTCGCCGTTATTCGCCGCCACGATGGCGAAGGGGGTGGAGGCGGCCATGTCCTCGACGTTTTCGTCGCTCGCCTTGCGGCCCATGAGCCGCTTGACGGCGAACACCGTGCTCGCGGCGTTCGTCACCGCCTGGCGCTTGGCGATCGAGCCGACGAGCCGCTCACCGCTTTGGGTAAACGCCACGACCGAGGGTGTGGTCCGCGCGCCCTCCGGGCTCGGGATCACCACGGCGTCTTCGCCGTCCATGATCGCGACGCAGGAGTTCGTGGTGCCGAGATCGATCCCGATCACGCGCGACAATCCCGCACCTCGCTGCCCACGCCGACCCGCCCGCGGCGCGCGACCCGCTGCGCGCCCGGTCGTTCGGCTCGCTGATCCAGCAGCCTATCGCTCCTCGCCATCGTCCGGGCTCTTGCCGTTGGGGCCGGCGCTCTCCTCCCGCTCGGGGGCTTTCGCCACGACCACGAGCGCGGGGCGAAGGAGCTTGTCGCCGAGCGTGTACCCGCGCTGGAGGACCTGCGCGACCGCCCCTGGGGCGACCTCGGCCGTCTCGATCTGGGACATCGCCTCGTGCACCGCCGGGTCGAACGGCTTCCCTTCGGCCTCGATGGGCTGAACGCTCAGCCGGTCGAATGACTGCGAGAGCTGCCGCATCACCAAGTTCACGCCGTCGACGATGCTCTTGGCCTCATCCGTGGTCGCCGTCCCCGCGTGCTCGAGCGCCCGCTCGAGGTTGTCGACCACGGGCAAAAGCTCGGCGAGCGTTCGCTTCTTTCCGTCTTCCCGCGCGTCCTCGACCTCCTTGCGCGCGCGCCGTCGGTGGTTTTCGAGGTCGGCCTGAGCGCGCATCCACTTGTCCCGAAGGTCGTCGGCCTGCTTTTCGAGCTCGGCGATCCGCGCCTCCGGGCCCGCCTCCCCGGCCTCGCCCGAGTCCGCGGCCGCTCGTTCGGCGCCGCCCTCGGCGCCCTCGTGTCCGTCTTGGGAGTGCGCGGTCCCGCCGGAAGCTTGCTCGCCGCGCTCGCCGCTGGCGCGCTGCCCTTCTGGATCATGCGTATCGCTTGTCATCTTGTCACTCATGGGCGTGTGGAGAGTACCGAAACGCGGCCGCCGGACAAGGGGCCGGGCGCACCCGGCGCCTCACCTGCTGGCGGCCGGTTTTCCCTGAACGATCTGCGAAATCAAGTCGGCCGTGAAGTCGACGACCGACATCACCTTGCCGTAGTTCATCCGCGTGGGGCCGATCACGGCGATGGCGCCGAGCGGCCGCTCCTCGGGGCCGTAGCTCGAGGCCACCACCGAGGAATCCTCGAGCGCTTCCACGGCCGTCTCCGCGCCGAGCACCACGTGGAGTCCGTCGCTGTCCATCGTGCGGTCGAGCAAGCCCACGAGCGTTTCCTTCTCCTCCAGGGTCTGCAGGAGATCGCGCATGCGGGCGAGCTCGTCCTCATCGGCGAGCACCCCCGACGCGAGGAGGTTCGCCTTGCCGCTCACCACCACCTCCGCCGAGCGCGACGGCCGATCCAGCGCCGCCTTGGACAGGGTGAGCGCCGAGGCGACGAGCTCGTCGTACTGGTTTTTCTCCTCGCCGAGCTCGGCCAAAACTTTGGCCCGAACCTCCTCCAGCGAGTGGCCGCCGAGCAGCGCGGCCAGATAGTTGTGAATGCGCTCGAGCCGCTCCGGGGAGATGTGGGCGCCCGTCTCGACGAGCTTGTTCTCGATGTGCCCGTCGCTCGTGACGAGGACACACAGATAGCGCCCGCCGGTGAGGGGGACGAACTCGATGTGCTGCAGCTTCTGCTGCGAGGGGTTCGGGGCGACCACGATCCCGGCGTGGCGCGTGATCTCCGACAAAACCCGCGAGGCGCTCTGGATCACATCGTCCACCTCGTATAGCTCGGCCGGAAATTGAGCCCGAATGAGCTCCTTTTCGCGGGGCGAGAGGCTCCGCACCTTGAGCAGGGCGTCGATGAAAAACCGCAGGCCCGATCGCGTAGGCACGCGGCCCGCGGAGGTGTGCGGCTGCGCGAGGAGGCCCATCTCCTCGAGATCGGACATGACGTTTCGCACGGTGGCCGGAGACAGATCGATGCCATGACGGCGCGTCACCGTACGCGAGCCCACCGCGTCGCCCGAGGCGAGATACTCCGAGACGACCGCGTGAAGGATCTTGCGCGCCCGGTACGTCATATCGGGCGGCATGGGATCCCCGGATCTCGGCTTTGGGCTTGGCTCCCGCATCGACTCTGTAACTCGCTTTGATTCTACCCTCGGATCGCAGGCTTTGGGGCCGCAGCCGCTTCGAGCAAAGGGGCCCCGGGCCCGAGCTCCCGAGCCCGCGAGGGTGAGCCGCGGGCCCGCGAAGGCGCCGGTGCGCCCCGTTCCGATGTGCTACCACCGATCGTCTATTACGCGCTGCGCCACGTAATCGGCGCACAAAAATCCGCGCAAAGTCGGCCTGATATAGTTTTCATGGCGACGAGCGAGTCCCGTGTCAAGGAGGTAGGCGAGGAGCTTTGAGCGGCCTTCGAACGCGCGCTCGTCGACCCCATCTGCCGTCCGCAACCCGAGCCACAGGCGATCGGCGCGGAGATCGGCGGGGCTAAGCGAGTCACGTTCGGCGATGCGCTCGTCGGGCGCGGCCGCCAGGTAGCGGTGCACCGAGCGGTGATTGCGCCACCTTTCGCCGCTGCCGCCTGGATGCCGCACGAACGAGCTGGCGCCGCTGCCGAGGCCGAGATACTCGGCGGCGCGCCAGTAAAGGCTGTTGTGAACCGCCCGGTGGCCCGGCCTGGCGAACGACGAGATCTCGTAGTGCTCGTAGCCCCGCGAACCGAGCTCGCTGTGACAAAGCCGGTAGATCTCCTCGAGCTCGTCCTCGCCCAGCGCGGCGATCTCGCCGCGCCGGCGGCGCGCGTCTAGCGGGGTGCTCGGCTCGAAGGTGAGCTCGTAGACCGACAGGTGGTCGGGGCCGCTGCCGGCGAGCGCATCCAGGCTCCGAAGGGCCCTCTTGCCGGCATTGCCGGGCCCGGGCACCCCGAGGATGAGGTCGGCCGAGACGCTCTCGAACCCCGCCCCGGCGGCCCGGGCGAGCGCCTCGCGGCCCTCCCCCATGCGGTGATCGCGCCCCAGGGTGACGAGCTCTTCGGGATCGGCGGATTGCGCGCCGATGGAAAGCCGCGTGATCCCCGCGCGCCGCCACGCCTCGAGCCGGTCTGGCGTGCAGTCGACCGGGTTGGCCTCGAGCGTGATCTCGAGCTTACTTCGCTGCGCGGAAAACGCCGCGCGCACGGCGGCGACCACCGCCTCCACATCGCTTGGCCGCGCCAGTGACGGCGTGCCGCCGCCGATGTAGATCGAGACGAGCTCGCGGCCGGCGAGCGCCGGCGCCCGCGCGTGAAGCTCGGCGACCACCGCGCCCCTGTACTCGTCGTGGGGGATGTCGGGCTCGGGGACCACGGCGATCGGGAAGTCGCAATACGAGCAGCGGCTCCGGCAAAACGGGTAGTGAACGTAGACGCCAAGCGGCTCCACGCGGGCAAGGTAGCACGCGAGCGCGAGCCGCCCTTGCGGCGCGCGGAGTGGCCACCTATATAGGGCGAGGCGTGACGCGAGCAGACGACATCTACCTGGACAACGCGGCGACGACGCGCGCGCACCCCGAAGTGGTGCGAACGGTGACCGCGTGCCTCGAAGACGATTTCGGAAACCCCGCGTCTGCCCACCACGTCGGGATCGCCGCAGAGGCCCGGGTGAAGGCCGCCCGCGCTTCCGTCGCGCTCGCGCTCGGCGACGACGAGCTTCGCGAGGGAGACATCGTTTGGACGTCCGGCGGCACGGAGGCCGACGCGCTCGGCGTGATCGGCGCCGCCCGCGCGCGCAAACGGCGCGGTGACCATGTGGTCATCTCGGCGATCGAGCACCCGGCGGTGCGCGAGTCAGCCGCGCTCCTAAAGCATGAGGGTTTCGACGTCACCACCGTGAAGCCGGATGCCACCGGCCGGGTCGCCCCGGAGGCGATCGCCGATGCGGTGGGCGAGCGCACCGTGGTGGTGGCGCTCATGCTCGTCAACAACGAAGTCGGAACGATCCAACCGGTGGCGGAGGCGAGCCGGGCGGCGCGGGCCGAGCGGCCCGAGCTTCACGTGCATTGCGACGCGGTGCAGGGGCTGCTTACCGTGCCCATGGACGTGGGCTCGCTGGGCGCCGACTCGGTGGCGGTGTCCGCGCACAAGCTCCACGGGCCGAAGGGGGTCGGCGCGCTGTGGCTGCGCCGGGGCGCCCGCATCGCGCCGCTTTGGGCCGGCGGCGGCCA
>SLNH01000374.1 GCA_007133195.1 Nannocystineae bacterium
TGCTGCTGGCGCGAAAGCTCGATGATGCTGTCGGCGACCGCGAACTCGGCGACCTGCGTGGTCATGTCGCTCGTGTATTCGCCGACCCAAAAGCTCGTCGTGTCGTAGGCCGTGAGAAGGCCAGCGAGCTCGTACAGCAGGCGTCGCCAGCTCGGCAGGTCCGGCGACAGATCCGCGATGGCCTTGAACGAGTCGATGATCATGAGCTTCGGCCGGTGCTCGTGGATGAGGCTACGCAGCCGGGCTCCGATGTCAGAGATGTCCGCGGCGTCATAAAACAGATCGTCGTAGATGATGTCGGACCCGATGCGATCCAGGTCGGCGAACTGGTAGCGCTGGACGAAGGCGATGAACTTTTGCAGCGGCTCGGACAAGGTCGACAGATAGAGCACGGGCCGGTCGCCGCCAGCGTTCGCGAACGCGGTTTGTTCGGTAAGGATCGTCTTTCCCGAGCCCGGCGGGCCGATCACGGTGTGGATGGCGCGCGCGGGGAGGCCGCCGCCTACGATGTCGTCGAACTCAGGGATTCCGCTCGTGATCCGCTCCATCTCGGAGTTCCCTCTCTCGCCTAAGGAGCCGCTCTACCGAGTCGATGAGGCGCTCGTCATCGAGCGGCTTTCGCATAAACGCGTCGGCCCCGGCTTCCGCCGCGCGCTCCGCCGAGAGCAAGATGCTGAATATCAGTACGGAGATGTGCCGAGTCGCGGGATCGCTTTTCACCTCGCGGCACAGCGCCAATCCGTCGAGCCGCGGCACGAGGACCTCGGAGATCACGATGTTCGGCACGAGCTCGCGCACCTTATGGAGCGCGGTGAGCCCGTCGTCGCAAAACTCCACGGTGAATCCCGCCCGCTCCAGGAAATAACGCTCGAGCGCGCGCACGTGAGGGTCGCGCTCGACCACGACGATGAGGGCGCGGCCCCTTTCCGAGGCGGACACGTCGGCCATTCAGCGTTCCTGCAGGTTTCCTCCCCGCGAGGTAGCTGCAAGCATCGTTCCTGTCGTGCCCGCGCGTCGCTACTGGCGGCACCTCAGCCGGCGCCGCCCGATCGAATCATTGCGCCTGGGTCGAGGCGCTAGGCGCGGGATACGCCGGTGAGCCACGCCGGGGCGGCGCTCGCGGTCGGTTCGTTTCCCGGGCCGAGGCCGACGCAGGCGATTCGCGCGAAGTGAAGCGTGCTCGCGTCTTCGACGAGGGCGGCGACCTCGTGACCGCGTTCGCGCAGGGCTGCTTGCACGTCGCCGGGAATGCGCGCGTCTACGAAGGTAGCCCCGCCCTGGCAGTGAACGCGGGGATGATCGATGGCGCGATCCACGGGCATGCCGTGATCGAGGGCGTTTACGAGCGTGTGCAAGACTCCCGTCTCGATGCGGTAGCCGCCCGAGCCCGCGCAGGCGAACACCGGCCGGCCCTGGCGGGCGGCGACCACCACCGGGGCGCCGAAGATGGGCATCTTGCCGCCCTCGATGCTCGCCGGCCGCCCGGGGCGCGGATCGAAGTAGCTCATGCCGTTGTTGAGAAAGAACCCGAGCTCCGGCACGTAGACCAGTGAGCCATAATTCCAGCCCGTGGAGGTGCACACCGCGGCCATGTTGCCGTCTTCGTCGGCGGCGACGACCTGGCTCGTCCCCTTGCGCGCCGCGGCGCTGATCTCCCGGCGGATCCCGTCTTCGACGTAGGGCGCGTCGTGGTGAGGCCACGGATCGCCGGGTTCGATCGGCCGAGGGAGCACCGTGTGGAGCGGGATGTCGGCGCGGCGGGCCGCGGCGTACGCCTTGCTAACGAGGCCCGAAATCGGGCTTTGTACGAACTGGGGATCGCCATAGTGCGCGAGGCAATCGGTGAAGCACACCCCGAGCGCCTCGGCCATCACGTGCCGGTAGAGGGCGGCGTCGGGACCGAGCGACGCGAGGTCGTAGCCCTCGAGGATATTGAGCCCCAGGTGGGCCACCTCGTCCTGGCAGGTCACGTAGGACAGGTCGCGGTAGGTGCCGGGGCGCTCGCGCGGCTCGCCGAGCCGGTAGGCCGCGAGGTCGTCTTCGGTCAGGATCCCGCCCGCGTCCTGCACGTAGGCGGCGAGCGCGCGCGCGATGTCTCCTTGGTAAAACGCTCGCTCGCCGTCCTCCGCGATGCGCGCGAGCGTCCTCGCGAGCGGGCGCGTATCGAGGCGGTCGGCGTCTGGCATCTGCACCGAAACGGCGGGGAGCTTCCCGCCGGGCAGTAGCTGGGCGGCGGCGTCGGGGAGCGCGCGGATCTCGTCTTGCAGATCCGCGATGACGAGCTTTTCCCTCCATCCGAACGGAACGCCGGCCTCGGCGGCCTCGATGGCGGGAAGGACGACGCGCTCGCGCGGGAGCCGTCCGCACGCGGCGTGCGCCCTTAGTAAGCCTGCGACGGCGCCGGGCACCGCCACGGCGCGCGCGCCGTGCTTGGCGGCGTCCCCCACCGTGGGCGGATGGCCGTAATACGTCCAGGCTTCGCCGTCTCTGGGCGTGAACATGTCGGGCCGCGCTCGCCGCGGCGCTCTCACATAGCCATCGAAGGTGGAAAACACGGGGCTCGCGCCGGCCATGCCCACCGAGACGCGGGCGAAACCGCCGAGCCCGCAATCGATTTGCTCGACCACCGCGGCCATGAACGCCCCGGCGACCACGGCATCGACGGCGTTGCCGCCCTCGTCCAGGGCGCGGCGGGCGGCGTCCGCCTCGAGGGGGTGGCCGGCTGCGCACACGCCAGCGGCGCTCTGCTTGACGGGGTGAGCTCGGGACAAATCGTGCTGGAGCATGGACGAGGCCGCTGGTGCGCGAAGGTTGGGGCCGGCTTTTTAGCAGCCGTTGTGCCGTGCGAGGTAATGAGCGTTTTCCATGGCGGCATGAGCGGCCGGCATCGCCCGAGCCTCACAAGGCCAGCCGCCCGCCGAGATCACCCGAGATCACCCGAGATCACCCGAGATCAGGGGTCGTAGGCGACGACGAACGCGTCGCCACGCGGCACCTCGGAGCCCGCGCGCTCGCTCGCCGCGACGAACTCCACGTCGCCGAACCGCGCGGTCCGGTGGAACGTGCCGGCGACGAACACCCGTCCGCTGTCGCCGATGGCCACGGCGCGCGCCATGTCGGCGTACTCCCCGCCCATGCGGTGGGCCCAGTGCGCCTCGCCGTCCGGGCTGAACATGGCGGCGTAGCCGTCGCGGCGATCGGCGCTCTCGAGCGAGTGCTCGCCGATCTCGATCTCGTTCCAAAACCATCCCGCCGCGGCGATGCGGCCGTACGCGTCGGTCGCCACGCCGGTGCCCATGTCCTCGTTGGAGCTGCCGATGCGCTTGGACCACAAGTGCTCGCCTTGCGCATCGACCTTGAGCAGGAAGGCGTCGGACTGTCCCGCCGCCTCGTGGCGCGCCCCGCCGAAGTCGATCTCTTCGTCGAACGAGCCGGTCGCGATGATGTCGCCCGCGGGGTCGATGGCCAGATCCACGCCCACCTCGTTGTAGACCGCGCCGTAGCCGCGGGCCCAAACCGGCTCTCCTCGGGGATCGAGCAGGGTGAGGACGATGTCCCGGTTTCCGGCTGACTCGAGCGACGTGTCGCCGAACTCCACCTCGCGCGAAAACTCGCCGAGGAGCACCACGCCCTGCGGGTGCGGCGCGATCGCGCGGCCGTAGTCCGGTCCGCTCGCGCCGAATCCGCGCGCCCACAGCGGATCTCCCTCGTCGCTCAGGGCCAGGGCGAAGATGCTCGCGTCGCCCTCGCTCTCGAGGGTGTCGGCGCCGAAGTCGACCTCATCGCGAAACACGCCGGTGACGTAGGCCACCCCACCGGGCCCCGCCGCGACGTCGTGAGCGGCGTCCACGTCGCGACCGCCGAACGCGCGCGCCCACCGCCGCTCGCCGTCCGGGGACAGCTTGACCACGAAGATGTTGTCGGCGCCGGCGCCGCGCAGGACGTCGTCGCCGATGTAAAGCGCGTGGGCGAACGCCCCGGCGACCAGGATGTCGCCCTCGTCGGTGATCGCGAGGGCGTTGGCGATATGCTCGCCCTCACCGGTGAAAAACCGCGACCAAACGTGGTTGCCCTCGGCGTCGAGCCGCGTGACGTACGCATCGACGTCGGTGGTCTCGTGGCTGTCGTCGCCGAGCGTGACGTCGCTGGATACGTAGCCCGCGACCACGACGCCGTCGCCGAGCGCGACCACGTCGCGGGCCGCGTCCATGGCTTCCCCGCCGAACTGAATCGCCCAGGCGACGTTTCCCACGTGATCGTCGCCCCCCTCGGCCAGCGGCTCGGCCTCTGGTAGCTCCGGGGCAGCCGAGCCTCCGGCGGCCTCGTCGCGCGGCTCGGCCTCATCGTCGCCCGCCTCGTCGTCCGCCGCTTCGCGCGGCTCGGCCGGCTCGCCGTCGCGGTCATCGTCGTCGCAACCCCAGGCCAGGCTCGCGGCGGCGGCCAGTCCTAAGGACAGGGCGGCTCGGGATAGCGCGCGCTTGGGCGCGCCTAGTCGTCTCGGAACGGCAACGCAGGACATGACCGAAGTGTACTCTCGCGGCGTGGGCCGCTAAAGCGCGAGTCGCGCTGGTGCCGGGGACGGGCCCGGCGAGGGCGCAGCGCCCCGTTCGAGCTGACGTGCCCGGCGACGGCGCAGCCCCCCACTGAAATGCGCAGCCCCCCGCGGGAGCTCCGGAGCCGCCGTCTTGACTCGGCGCAAAAAGCGGGTTCATGTAGGCGGTGGGCGCAGATCGCCCCGCCGGCCGGCGCGCGCCGAAGCCCATCCGAAAAGCCGACCTCGTTTCGCTTCTCGCCCGATGTCTCTCGCCAGCCGACAAGTCGGCCTCGTCGCCGAATACACGGGTCGCTTCGCGCTGCGGAGCGGCACCGGGCTCGTGTTCGTGCTCGCGTCGCTGGTGACGGGACTGCTCCTGGCCCAGCTGATCTTGGGGCCGGTGGAGTTTACCCAGGAGGGCATCGAGGGCGCGGACGAGGGCGAGGCGGTCGAAGTTATCCTCGAGACCGCGCGCCCCGTGGTGAGTTGGATCGTGGGGCGCGCCTCGGGGGACGAGAGCGTTGGCGAGCGGTGGACCGCATACCTTCTGGACGATCGGCCCGCGCTGCTGTCCGGGATCCTGCTACTCACCATGTTCGCGTGGCCGTTTCTGGTCGCGCTCGGCGCCGGCAACCCGTTTTCCGGAGACGTGGGCAGTCGCCGCATCCGGTATCTCCTCCTTCGGGTGCCGCGCACCAGGCTGTTTTTCGGGCGCCTCGCCGGCACCCTGGCGTTCGTCCTGGCCACGCTCGTCGTCATCGTCGCGATCGTGACCCTCTACTTGGGGTTCAACATCGGCATTTACGGCTGGGGCGAGCTGCTCGGCTGGGCCGCGTGGGGCGTCCTCGCGATGACGCTCATGACCCTGCCCTACGTCGCGCTGTTCGGGTGGATTTCCTCGGCCGTCGATACCCCCGTGGGATCGTTTACCCTGTGCCTCGCCGTCGTCGGCGGCGTGCCCCTCGTGGCGCTCCTCGGGGGCAACGCGTGGGAGCCGCTGTCGTGGGCGCGCTATCTGAGCCCGTGGGGCGTGCAGCATCAGCTCATGCACTACGACGTTTTGCACGTGGTCGGTGCCGCGGCGGCTTGTCTCGGCTACACCGCGGCGTTCGTGTTCCTCGGCCACCGTCACTTCTCCCGCCGCGACCTGTAGCGCTCTCGCATGTCGTCTGACGCTCACAAACCTCCCGCCAAAGACGGCATCGCCATCGAAGGGCTCTGTAAGCGCTTCGGCTCCGTGCGGGCGCTCGACGACGTGAGCTTTCGCGTCCCGCTCGGCTCGGTTTTCGGGTTGCTCGGCCCGAACGGCGCCGGCAAGACCACCTTGTTTTCGATCGTGGCGGATTTCGTGCGTCCCGACAGCGGCCGCGCCAAGATCTTGGACATCGACGTTCGAGACGCCCGATCGCTCCTCGGCCGGTTTTCGATTCTCCCGCAGGACGCCGAGTTCGAGCGGAACGTGCCCGTTTGGGACCAGCTTTACTACTTCCGGCGGCTCGCGGGCACGGCGCCGGACGAGGCGCGCGCCGACGTCGAAAGGACGCTCGGCCTGGTGGGGCTGGCCGAGCACCGGCGGCGCAGCATCCAGGCGCTCTCGCATGGGATGAAAAAGCGGCTCGGGATCGCGCAGGCGTTCCTCGGCGATCCCGACGTAATCCTCCTCGACGAGCCGACCGCTGGGCTCGATCCGCAAAGCGTGCGCCAAATCCGCGACCTCATCGGACAGCTCAAATCGCGAGCGACGGTCGTCGTGAGCTCCCACAACCTGGACGAGATCCAGGAGCTATGCGACCACGTGGCGATTCTCGATCGCGGAGCCCTGCTAGCCGCGGGACCGGTGGAAGAGCTCACCCGCAGCGGGCGCGAGCTCGACCTCGAGCTGTCGCGCGCGCTGAGCGCCGAGGAGCGCCGGGAGCTCGAAGACGTAGGTGGCGTCACCGGCGTGCGGGACCGGGGCGACGCGCGGCTGTCGCTCACGCTCGATCTCGGCAACGGCCGCGACCAAGACGCGGTGGTGGCCGAAATCCTGCGCTTGCTCATGTCCCGGGACGTGGTCCCGCGGAGCCTCGCCGAGGGCCGGAGCCTCGAGGCCGAGTTTTTGCGGCGCGTAAGCAGCGGCGCGCCGGCCTCCGAGGACGTCCCTCCGGCCGCGTAACCGCGCCGCTCGCGATCCGGCCGCGCCGGCCGAGTCCTACGCGCCGCTGAAGGCTTCCTCGATTCGGTCGAGCACGCGCTGCTGCCGCTGGGTGATCTTGCCGACGTTGAGCGTGCCGCCGGCCGCTTTGCCGACCTCTCGGGCGAAGCTCATGACTTCGCGCCTCAGCTCGAGCCTTCGCTCTTCGGGCAGATTCGGCGACAGCGCGCGTACGTACGCGCTCCACACCTCCAAAAGCTCCGCGGGCGGCGGCTCGGACAGCCAGCTCGCGAGAAGGTCGTAGGCGGGCGAGCGCGGGACGATGCCCTTTTCGTGAGCTTGCGCGAGGATGGTCCCGCGCTCCTTCTCCTCCACCCGCCGATCGGCCCACGCGACGTGGACGAGGGGGGCAAGGGTCACCGCCGCGAGCGTCTCTCGGTTGATGCCGAACGCCGCGAGACCCTGGAGCACGTCTTCGTCGTCGATGCCCGAGACTTCTCGGAGCTCCTTCGCCGTCGCTTTGCGCTCCATGGCGAGGCGGAGCTCCTCGAGACGACGCTGGTCTTCCTGGCGGAAAAACTCATCCTCGAGCGCCTTGCGCCGGTCGGACA
>SLNH01000258.1 GCA_007133195.1 Nannocystineae bacterium
CCCTAGTCCGCCGCGGCGGCGCGCGAGGGAGGTGTCCGCCTGCACGAAGGTATCGAAGACCCGGCTCAGCATGTCGGGCGCGATGCCAACGCCGTCGTCGCGCACACGAAGCACGCCCGTGGAGGCCTCCCGGGTAAGCGAAACGTCTACGTGCCCGCCTTCGTGGGTGAACTTGCAGGCGTTGCTGAGTAGGTTACTCACCACCTGTGCCAAACGGACGGCGTCGCCCACGCACCACAGCGCCGAGGGCTCCACGTCGAGCCTGAGGCGGACCCCATTTGCGGCGCATGCCGCCTGCTCGTCTTCAGTCGCGCGGCGCACGATTCCGCCCAACTCCACGAGCTCCTTGCTGATCGTGACCGTGCCCCGCGCGACGCGAGTCAGATCGAGCAAATCGTCGACGAGCCGAGTCAGGTGAGCAGACTGGCGCCCGATCACCGCCAGTGCGCGACCCGCGCGGTCACTTCCCGGAGGCACCCGCTCCAGCACGGTGAGGCTGCTGTGGATGGCTGCGAGCGGGTTGCGAAGCTCGTGCGAGAGCATCGCCAAAAACTCTGTCTTGCGACGGTCTGCCTCCCGTAGCCTTTCCTCCGCCTGGACTCGGGGGGTGACGTCGCGGACCAGAGCGATTAAACGCGCTTCTGACGCTTCGGTCGCAGCCGGGGTCAGCGCCCCCACGGAGACCTCGAACCAGCGCGGCGTACCTTCCACGGCCAGTGGGTACAGGTGGCCGCGCGATCGGCCGGTGGCTATGGCCTCCTCGATGGCCTCCATAATTCTGTCTGCGGCTTCGGGCGGCAGCACCTCGGGCACCGTGCGCCCCAAGAACTGAGTGGGCGGAATGTACAGGTCGTCGAGCCCAGCAGACCTGTATTCTAAGATGTGTCCGGTGCCGTCGAGCTCGAATAGGAGATCCGAGTACGCACCGATCGCGACCTCGAGCCTGCGAAGATCCCTCTCGAGAGCTTCTTGGCCCCGCGACTTATCGGAGATGTCGTACGCGATGGCCAGAAGGCCGATCGGCTGCCCCAGGGTGTCGTTCTGAAGGCCCACGTGGGTCTTGGCCCAGAAGGCTCGCCCGCTCGGGGTTAGATAGCGATGTTCGGCGCACGCCTTGGCGACGACCCCGGTGCGAAGCGTTTGAAGCTGCGAGTCAAACGCTTCGGTGTCATCTGGGTGAATGACATCACGCGCGTTCTGCCCGTCGAGCTCGTGGTCCTTGTAGCCAAGAAGCTGTGAGAACGCCTCGTTTACACGTACGAAACGCCCCGCGAAGTCGAGAGCCGCCGCCGGTACTGGTAGGGCTTCAAGAGCCAGCGGGGCCGGTTCTTGCGCGGGTGGATGGGGTGCCACAGCCTCCTCGAGTGCGACTCGTTGAACAGCAGACCGTCGCGCGCCGGGCCGTCCCGAACGGAAGTGTGCGACCTGGAGCGAACCTTCCATGATCACAAGCAAATTCCCCGCCATGAGCCCAGCGTCCGGGGGGGGCGGTGAGCGCGACGCGTGTGAGGCGTTCAGAGGGCTCGCGGCGACTCGCGGCCGCGGCTCTCGGCCGATGCACCTACAGCGGATCTCAGTCGCCGTGATCCCGTCCGGCTTGTTCTCGGCCGTCTGCCGTCGTTGCTCCTCCTTGAAAGGGCCACCCTTACTTCGTCGGAGCGCCTTAACTGCGGGCTCTCGTTACCGGGACTGGAATCCTTCCAGCGCGGCTGGAAGATTCCAGTAACCCGGTGGCAGCCAGCCTGCGAACTGCGCCGTCTGGGGGCTCACTTCGAAGCTCCACTGTAGGACTTAACCGTCCGGCACCGTAGCGGTTCTCAGCAAATATGACAAAACGCGCCGGATCTGCGCGGCACTCGCGGCACCTAGACTGTGGCAGCCCAGGATATCGGGGCTGTTGGACATTAGTCCGCGACGGGGACGGTGTAATTGAGCGCGAGGCGGCCACCGTCGGGGTACATCGTTTGTCCCGTGAGGTACGCGGCGTCGTCGCTGGCGAGAAACACCGCCACCCGCGCCACCTCATCGGGCTCGCCGGGTCGGCCGAGCGGCGTGCGCGAGAGGATCGCGCGCCGCGCCGCCTCGTCGGTCATCACTGCGGCCAACATTTCGGTGGCGATGGAACCGGGCCCGATGCCGTTTACGCGGATGCCGTGGGGCGCGAGCGCTAGCGCCATTACCTTCGTGAGCTGGTTGAGACCGCCCTTCGATACCGCGTAGGGCACCTGGTCGGGGATCCCCACCACGGCGTTTACCGACGACATATTCACGATCGCCCCTTTCGTGCCGGCGGCGATCATTCGCCGAGCGACCGCCTGTCCGAGGAGAAAGGGCCCCTTGAGGTTCACCCGCAGCACGCTGTCGAACTCCTCCTCCTCGAGATCCACAAACGCTGCCTTGTGCAACACGGCCGCATTATTGACGAGGATATCGATCCGCCCCCACCGCTCCTCCGCCCGCGCCGCCAGCGCCTCGACCTCCGCGCGCTCTCCGACATCGCAGCGAACGAAGCTCGCCTCGCCGCCCCGCGCGGCGATCTCTTGAGCCGCCGCTTCTCCTTCGTCGGCCAAGATATCGGCCACAATGACCCGCGCGCCCTCACGCGCCAGGGCCCTCGCGCAGGCCCGGCCGATGCCCTGTGCCGCGCCCGTTACAATCGCCACTCGCTCTTCAAGCTTTGCCATCCCTCGATCCTACATGGGCTGGCTGACTCTCGCAGCGATGATCCCAAAGCCGCGGCGTGGGCATATAGAGCATCACGCCGCGACTTTACATCCCACCCTCGACCTCACCGAAGACAGCACGCTCCCTGACGCGACTCCGGGGGAAGCGTCGCCGTGAGCGCCGATCGCAGGCTCGCGCCGCGTCGCTCTCGGCGCTGCGAGAGATCAGCGGCGCTGGCAAAAGGGACAGCTATAGAGGGTGCGGCCGCCCACTTGCGCGCGGTGGACCGGCGTATTGCAGCGCCGGCAGTGCGCCTGCTTGTACACGTAGCGCGCCTCGGCCTCGGGTACTGACTCCGGGGTCATCCCCTCGGGCAGCGGCGCGCGCGTGATGATGCGTCCGCGCTCTGCCGCGAGCGCCATCATGTCCCCGAGCACCGTCCACAGCGCGTCGAACTCGTCACGCGAAAGCGCGCGCCCGGGCAGTGTCGGATCGAGCCGCGCGATGCTCAGCGCCTCGGCGCGGAGCACGTTTCCCACGCCGGCGATGATCGAGGGATCGAGCAAGAGCGCGCCGATCGGGCGCGAGCTGCGGGCGATCGCCTCACGCGCTCGTCTGGGATCAGCTCCGGGCCGAAGTGGATCAGGGCCGAGGGCCGCGATGATGCGTTCGCGGTCGCCGAGACGGATTCGCTCGCACGTGCGAGGGGCGATGAGATCCACGACCAGCGTCGGCCCCTCGATGCGCATCCGCACCTGCGGGCGCGCCGCGGGTGCGGGTGGGACGGCGTGCACAAACAAGCCTCGCTGGCCGAGGTGCACGTGCACGATGGTTTCCTGCGCGAAAGCGTAAAACAGGTGCTTGCCCCAGGCCTCCACGCGCTCGATTTCGCAACCGTCGAGCGCGTCGGCATCGACAAAGCGCCCTTGCGGCGACGATACATGGACGCGCCGGCCGTCGAGCGCCGCGGCGTGCTGGCGGGCGAAATGATGAATGAGGTGACCTTCGGGCATGGCGAGTCATCATCGCGAATCAGTATCGCGGGTCATCATTGCGGTCAGGGCGCGCCAAGGGCTCGCTCGCCGGCTAGGTGCTCGCGCGGATCGTCCTCGCCGGTGAGCCGAAAAAATATCCGCGGGTTTTGCAGCCGTCCCGGCACCGCGAGCGTTTGCCTCGAAATGCGGCCGAGCCAGCGCACGTTGCGAACGTGCGGGGTGCGCGAGCGCGCGATGTAGCGATACGCCCCGGCGATTTCGCCGACGACGAGCTGCCCTTCATCGGGCCCCCCATCTGGAACGATGAGCGGCTCACCCTCGTGGGGCTCGCTTCGAAACTCCTCGACTTGCCGGGAGGCCTTCGAGCGGAGCGTCGTCGTCGCGCGCTCGAGGGCGGGTAGGGCGACGAGCGAGCCGCGCACGAAACGACGCAGGGCTGTGCGCCCAGATGGACGCACAACCCAGGACGACAGCGGCTCCGGGCCCTCTGGGGCGCGCTCGGTGGGCTCCGGCCACACGTAGGGCAGGTCGTCGGGCACGTCGGGAAAATGCCGGCGGTAGTGGCCCGGGTAACGACGGACGAGCGCCGATTGGTGCGAGCGATGAAAGGCGCCCCAGCCCAGCCACGGCGGAACCCGGCCGCGAGCGGCCAGCGCCTCCTGCGACGGCCCCGCCTGGGGGCAAAACTCGGCGAGCTTTGGCCCGACCTGATCTCGATATCCGCGGCTGACCCATTCGGCGACCACCGCTTCGCCGTATGAGACGAGCGCGCAGGCAAGCCCGCGCCACATCGCCACCGCGGGGTGGTAGCGCCAGCCGTAATCGTCGATGTGCAGCGCGCGCAGGATCTGAAGAGCTTCGACGCGTTGCTTGCCGAGACGGCGGTCATCGAGCACCTGCGCCGAGCGGCAAAACTGCGGGTAGGGCAGAAAGGTCTGCATGGGCGGGTCCCGCGGGGACGTCGCTCGCCCCCAGCTCAGATGCCCATGAGCGCCTGTTCTGTGGTTATCCCGGTGGGCCGGCTTGCCGGCTGGCGAAGCTTCTTCGCGCGTGGCCGCTGTGAAGCAGAGCGAAAGCCGCCTGGCGCCGACGGGGCGGTGGTCGGAAGGGGCGTCGCGACGGCACCAAGCGTCGCTCAACCCGCTGAGCGCGGCCGCGCTCGGCGCGTTCGAGCATCTGATCCGCCAGGCGGTCCCGGCGGCGGCGTAAGGCGCGCCGTTGCGGCTAGGCTCTCGCCGATGCTCGCGCACGAGATCGAGCGGCTCGCGTCGGCGGCCTTGCTCCGGCAATCGGTACATAGGCTCGTCGGCACGGCGGCGCGGCGCGCGCGGCGCACGGCCCTCCCGGTTCTCGGTGCAACCTGGCCCCCTCGGCGCGGCGGTCTCGGCGTCGCCCTCAGCGGCACGCTCGACTGACTGGACGGCACAGCCCAAGGGTGGGCTGGCCGAGGTAGCGAGCCGGCGTTATCCTGAGGTGGTGGACGTCGAGGTCGATATTCATCCCGATCTCGTATGGGATTACGAGACGCCGCCTCGCAATCATCTGTGGCGGCTTCAGCGTATCGCCGACGCCTTTCCGGCGTACGGCCGAGACCGCAAAACCGTTGAACTTCTGCACCATTACGCCCACGAGCTAGTCCTCGAGCCCGAGGTCCGGGCACTGATCGAGCTTTACCGCGAAGCCTGGGCCGCCCGCGGGCCGGGCGCGCCATGACGGGCGAGCTCACGCCGGGGCAGCGCCTGCTCCTCGATCGCCTGAGCGCGAGCGAGCTGGCAGAGGTGTTTTACTTCACCGGAGGCTCGGCGCTGGCGGCCTACTACCTGCACCACCGCCGCAGCATGGATCTCGACTTTTTCGCTCGCCGCCACTTCGACCCGAAGCGTGTCGTTCGCGTTCTGAGCGACATCGCGGACGGCGATCTCATCCCGCGGCGCGTCCAGGATCGCTATGAGTTTACGATCGAGGTGCAGGGCGAGCGTCTGCGGGTCGAGTTCGTCCATTACGACTACGATACGATCGCCAAATCGGACGCTCGCTTCGGGCGCATCCGGGTCGACAGCCTGCGAGACATTCTCGCCAACAAGCTCTCCGCGATCATCGAACGCACCGAGGGCAAAGACTTTGCCGATCTCTACTTCCTGCTCCGCCGGCCCGAGCTGAGCCTGGAGCAGGGAATCCTCGACTGTCAGGCCAAGTTTGGCTGGCCGGGGTTGAGGATCCTCCTGCAGCGCGCCTTTCTCAAGGCCGAAGGGCTGGAGGCCTGGCCGCGGACTCAGCCACCCACGACGCCGGAGGGTGCGCGCGCGTTCTTCCGCGAGCAGGCGCGCGCCCTGATCGACCTCGACGAGTAGCAGAGCAAGCGGGACGCAGCGCCGGTGATCGAGGCCTCGCAGATGGTGATGCGCAGCCTGCGCAAGGAACCCCAGCTTTCGTGTAACGCTGCCGGCGGACGTGTTTAGGTGCAATTTCTGGCAGTTGTGGCCTGCCTCGCGGTGCGGGAGCGAACTGGCAAGGCAGACGAAGGCGGAAAGCCGGCCGCGTGCCTGGCTCGGGCAGGCGCCCAAGACGCCCTGTGCGCGGCGCCCCGACCGCGCGTGCGGCTGAGCGCAGCGTTCAGCGCTTCTTGCGCCGCTTGCGGGGCTGAGGCCGCGATCTCTTCGGGCGCTCGCCCGACGGGCGCAGGTCGCTCAGGCGCCGGTCGGTGCGCATCACGCGCCTGAAGTGGTCGACGAAGCGATCGTCTGCGAGCAGGGCGGCATACTCGCGGGCGGCGCCGAGGCATCCCGTGCGTGTGGCGAAGGCGAAGAGCGCGCGCAGCTCGGCGAGCATGCGGTGAGCCTCGTCCGGATCGGCGGTGCGGGCGTAGACCGGGAGATCGCAGATCAGCTCATCGGCGATGTCGGTGTAGTGCAGCTCGTCGTCGAGGTCGGTGAGGTCGCACTGGTACACGCCGGCCATCATGGTCAAGAAGGTCGCGGCGTAGCGCGGCGTCCGCTCGAACGCGGCGCGGTACTCCGGCGACGCTTCGAAGCTTCGGAGCACGGGCGCGAGCCGCTTGTCGAACTGCGCCTGGGCGAAGCTCGCGTAGTCCGGTGAGCGCATGCCGCAGTAGAGCTCCGCGTCGCTCGCCGGCCACCGCGAATCCTCGGGCACGCGGGCGCGGTCCCAGGCAAACAGCTCGAAATCGAGCCCGTGGGCGGTGCAGTCGGAAAATGGGCAGCGGTGCAGCGTTCCGCCGCCCGCAGCGAGCGCCGTGGTGAGGAGAAAGAAGCGCTCGCACAGGAAGCACCACAGCCAGCGGTCTTCGGGCTCGGGGCTGTGGACGGCGACTGAGCTAAGGGGCATCGTCTGGGTGGCGTTCATGCGCCGCGGCGCTCGCAAGCCCCGTGCCGGTGCGCAAGCCACCGAGATCTCATCTGCAGTGTCCGAAATCCGGCCATCTTGTCCGGGAGTGTCCGGCGTATTCTGTGCCTGCGATCCTAAGCGGGCCTCGCAGGTCCAGCTCGCGGAGGTCGATGTCCTGCCGATCTCGGCGTGCCGCGGCCGACGACGAGCGTTTCGCGGTCGGCGAAATGCAGGCGCGCGGTCGGGTGC
>SLNH01000368.1 GCA_007133195.1 Nannocystineae bacterium
CGGCGCGCGCCGTGGCCGAGGTGGCCGCCCTTTCGCCGGCGCGCCTCGCCGACCCGCGCCGGCCGCGACCGCCGCGGGCCGAGATCCGCGCGGCCGACGCGATCCGGGGCGTGCGGGCAGGAGGGCGGCCCTGATCGGACGTCGGGGCACGCGCGCAGTCGGGCCGCAGCCCGGATGCGTGAAGGTCCAGGTGACCGGCTTCCGCAATGGCCGTGGCCAGGCCCTGCTCGCGCTGTTTACCTCCGAGCGCGGGTTCCCGGGCGAGCGCGACGCCGCCCACGCGGCGACGGCGCTGCCGATCGACGGGGACAGCGTCGAGACCGCATTCGACGACGTGCCGCCGGGACCGTTCGCCGTGGCCGCGCTGCACGACGAAAACGGGAACTTCCGCATGGACACGAACATCCTGGGCATGCCGAAGGAGGGCTACGGCTTGTCCCGAAATGTAAGGCCGAGATTCAGGTCTCCCAAATTCGAGGACGCCCGCCTCGAGCTCGCGCCGGGCGCCACCCGGTATGTGTCGATCCAGCTCGTGTACCCCTGATTCGCATGACTCGAGTCGATCGCGAAGCCGGAAAATCGGCCGTCATCGCAGGCGGCGGCATCGCCGGGGTGGCGGCGGCGGTGGCGCTCGCCGAACGCGGCGTGACGGTCACGATCGCCGAGCGGGAGTCTTTCCTCGGCGGCCGCGCCGGCGCGTGGATCGAGCGGCTCCCGGACGGCGAGCCGTTCGAGATGGAGCGCGGGTTTCACGCGTTTTTCCGCCAGTACTACAACCTGCGCGCGCTTTTGCGCCGAGTCGATCCCTTCCTGTCGCGGCTGGCTGCGGTCGCCGACTACCCGATCCTCGGCCCGGATGGGGCGGCCGAGTCGTTCGCCGATCTGCCGACCGCGCCGCCGTGGAACGTGGCCGCGCTCGTCAAGCGCACGCCCTCGCTCCGGCTCGCGGACCTGCCAAAAGTCGACAAGCGCGCGGTGCTGGCGATGCTCGCCTACGACCCGGAGCGCACGTACGCGCGCTGGGGGAACACCTCGGCGCGCGCCTACCTCGATGCGCTGAGGTTTCCGCCGCGCGCGCGGCGCATGCTGTTCGACGTGTTCGCCCACTCGTTTTTCAACCCGGAAGCGGAGATGTCGGCGGGCGAGCTTTTGATGATGTTTCACTTCTACTTCATCGGAAACCGCGAGGGGCTCGTCTTCGACGTGGCCACGCGTCCGTTTTTCACCGCGTTTTGGGACCCGCTCCGCCGCTACCTCGAGCGGCGGGGCGCGCGGATCGTCTTAGGCCGCGAGGTTCGCGCGGTGAGCGCGCGCGGCGGCGCGTGGCGCGTGGACACGGACGGCGGCGCCATCGACGCGGACGCCGTCGTGCTCGCCACCCACGTGCCAGGGCTTCAGCGGATCGTCGATGCATCCCCGGATCTCGGCGACGCCGCTTGGCGCCGCGACGTCGCATCGCTCTCGGTCACGCGCCCGTTCGCGGTGTGGCGGCTTTGGCTCGATCGGCCCACGCGCGCCGGCCGCGCCCCCTTCGCCGGCACGACCGGGCTCGGCGCCCTCGACAACATCTCGCTATACCACCTGATCGAGGACGAAAGCCGCGCCTTTGCCGACCGCCACGGAGGCGCCGTGGTCGAGCTCCACGCCTACGCCGTGTCAGACCCGGTCGACGACGAGGCGCTCCGCTCAGACCTTTTGGCCGGACTGCACGCGCTTTACCCGGAGACGCGAGGGGCGCGCGTTTTGCACGAGCGGTTCCTCGTCCACCGCGACTGCCCGGCGTTTCCGCCCGGCGAGGATCACAACCGGCCCGGCGTGTCCGCGCCGGTGCCCGGCGTCGCCCTCGCCGGCGACTTCGTGAGCCTGCCGTTTCCGAGCGCGCTCATGGAGCGGGCCGCCGCGTCCGGTTTTCTGGCTGCGCACCGGGCGATGGGCCACATGCTGCCGGGCGACGTCGCGCCGGAGCGCATTCCGTCGGTGCCGCCGCGGGGGATCTTGGCGCGTCGGCGGCGCGGCCCGATCCGGCCCGCCGGCGGGTGAGCGATCAGCGCGGGCTTTCGCTCTTCATCGTGTGTTCTTTGCGGTTCGGGCGGGCGCCCCCCTGGCGGGGCGGTGGCGCTTTTGTCCTAGCTCATACCCACCACCATGGGGTGTCCCGCGACGCGAGCCCTGACCAAGACGGCACACCGCGTCCGCCGGGCTCCCGCCGCCGCTACCGGTCGCCGGCACGCCGGGCCGACTCGAGCACGCCCTCGAGCGCCGGCTCGATCCCGGAGGCGAGCGCCTCGGGGTAAAACAGCGTCCCCATCCAGAGCTCGCCGTCCGCCTCTTTGCCCATCACCAGGGCGCGGTAGCGCACGGTGCCCGTAAACGGGCTGGCCTCGACCACGAGCTCCTCGGCCCGCCACGGCGCCGGCACCGACACCGTCGGCGCGTCCGCGACCGCCGCCGACTCGAACCCGAGCTCGCGAGCGCCGCGGGACAGCTCGTCGTCCACGCGCTCGGACAAGGCCTCCTCGAGGGACACGCCGGCGTCGCGCCGCTCGAAGTAAAGGTTGGCGAGCATGCTGGGATCCCGGAGCTCTCCGCGGCCCACCTTTTCCCAAACGCTCGGCACCGTGAGCTCGACGCCGCCGACTTCCTGGCTCACGCGGGGATAGCGCTCCATGGTGTCGGCGTACGACGTCGTCGCCACCCCGACCGCGCCGTAGGCCAAAAATATGGCTCCGAACAGCGCCAGCGCCAGCGCGCCGGCTCGCACGGCCCGCGAGTCGGCGATCGGCGCGTGCGGAGACAAGAGCGCGGCCGCCACACCGCCGGCCACGAGGCCGCCCATGTGCGCCGCCTGGTCGATCGTCTCCGTAAATCCGATCAGCACGTTGGCCACGATCAGAAACAGGAAGTTGCCGAGCAGCGCCTTTCGCCACTCCGGCGGGTAGGCGTGTCGGTGGAGCGCGAGCTCCACGGTCGCCGCGCCGAGCAGGCCGAACACCGCGCCCGACGCCCCCACCGACATCATCGGGCCGCCGAACCCCAGGCTCGCGAGCGACCCGCACACCCCCGCGAACACATAGAGGCCGAACAGCCTGAGGGACCCGTAGATCTGCTCGACGAGCTTTCCGAGGATCCACAGGGCGTACATGTTGATCAAAAGGTGCAGGACGCCGGCGTGCAAAAACATCGACGACGAAAGCCGCCACCACTCGCCGCTCGTCACCGCGCCCTTGAGGTTGCCGCCCGCGCGGGCGAGCCCGCCTACGTCGGCGGTGGCCCCGAACGCGAGCACCACGGCCAGCGCCACCACGAGGTTGACCGCGATGAGCGCCCCGGTGACGGGGGTTTTGCGAAAGCTCACCCCGCGCAAGTTCGGCGCGCGCCTCGGCGCCGCCCGCGGCGCGTCCTGGGTGGAGATCGCCGCGAGGCGATCGGCGAGTTTCGCCGCCTCGTGTGACACCGCGCGCGGGGCGCCGGGGCCCGAAGCGCGCACCGCCTCGAGCTCGGCCGCCGCGATGTCACGCGCGCGCGCGTTTTTCCGCGCCTTTTTCACCGCCTCTTCGAGCGCCTGGCACGCCCCTTCACGATCCCCGGCGTGCGACCGCGCCCGCCCCAGCCAAAACGCGCGCGCCGACGGCGGCAGCTCGGAAAGCGGCCCGTCTTGCGCCGCGAGCGACTCCACCGCCGCCGCCCGCCCGGTAAACGCGAGGAACACGAGCCGCGCCCGCCCCACGAGGAGCGCCGCCGCGGGCTCCTCGGTGCCGATCGCGTCTTCCACCCGGACGAGCAGCGAGGCGGCGGTGTCGAGATCGCCGATCTCGCAATAGGCTCTTATCATCTCGACGACGATCTGCACCGACGCTCCGCCGAGCGCCGGCGAAAAGCTGGCCTCGAAGTGCGCTACGCCGTCGTCCCAGCGCCGGGCGTACAAGTACGTCATGACGATGCGCTCGTCGATCTGGCGCCGCGCCGCCGGGCTCGGCGCGCGCTCGCGCTTTTCGGTGAGCTCTTCCACGGCGCCGTCTACGTCCCCCGAGCGCACCGCCAAGATCGAGTCGATGAGCTCGCGCTCCTCCTGCCCGCCCATGCCCGGCTGCAAAAGCTCGCGCATCTCGACGAGCGCGCGGGCGAGCCGGTAGCGCTCGGTGGACAGCGCGCGCCTTGCGAGCTCGCGCAAAAGCGGCGGCACGAGGATCAAGAACACGGCGGCGAAGATCGCGACCGTGCCGAGGATCTGCGTGACCGAGTCGGGCCCTTGGTTCCTGAGCGACCAAAACGCAATCGCGGCCAGGGCGCTGTCGCAAAGCAACATCACCCCGTACACGCGCTGCCTCGGGCCGAACCGACGCAGCACGATGACGCCGAAATAGGCGGCAACGGCGACGACGGAGAGGAGCAGAACGCCGTACATCTTCTACAAAGTTAGCGCTTGGCGGCGCCGGGCGCCCGCGACGAGGCGGGCTCGCCACGCTCACGGGGAGGCGGCGTAGGCCCCCATCTGCCGGAACTTGCGATACCGCTCCTCGAGGAGCTCGTCGGCGCCGAGCTCCTCCAGCTCGCCCAAGTTGCGCTTGAGGGCAGAGCGGAGCTTCGACGCCGTCACCGCGGCGTCGCGGTGAGCGCCGCCCGAGGCCTCCGCGACGATCTCGTCGCACACGCCGAGGTCGCGGAGATCCTGCGCGGTGAGCTTGAGCTGGGACGCCGCGTCCGGAACGCGACTCGGGTCTCGCCATAAGATCGACGCGCACCCCTCGGGCGAGATGACCGAATAGATCGCGTACTCCAGCATCAGGATGCGGTCGGCGACGCCGATGGCGAGCGCGCCGCCCGAGCCGCCCTCTCCGATCACGGTGGAGATGATCGGCGTGCGGAGCGCCGCCATCACCTCCAGCGACTTGGCGATCGCCTCCATCTGCCCGCGCTCCTCGGCGCCCATACCGGGATAAGCGCCGGGCGTGTCGATGAACGTGAGGATCGGACGCCGAAACCGCCCCGCGAGCTCCATGAGGCGCGTGGCCTTGCGGTAGCCCTCGGGGCGCGGCATGCCGAAGTTCCGGTGGATGTTCTCTTTGGTGTTCCGCCCCTTTTGGTGCCCGAGGACGAGAACCTCCCAGCGGTCGAACTTGGCGAGTCCACCCACGATCGCCGGGTCGTCGCGAAACCCGCGATCGCCGTGGAGCTCCACGAAGTCGTCGGCCAAAAGCTTGATGTAGTCCAGGGTGAAGGGCCTCCCCGGGTGCCGGGACAGTTGGACCTTCTGCTGCGGCGCGAGATCCGAGAAGACCTCGCTTCGCAGTTTTTTGGCCTTTTGCTCGAGGCGACGGATCTCGGAGGAAAAGTCCACGGACTCTGTCGACAGGTCGCGGAGCTCTTGGATCTTCTTTTCGAGATCGACGATGGGCCTCTCGAAATCGAGGATTACGCGTTCGCTTAGCTGCTGCGAGGGCATGGCGCGTGGTCCGGCGAGCGGCCTAGGTAGCGCCCCAGCTCCTTTAGGTCAACCTCGGAGGCCGCCCGATACCAGCGAACCCGGGCATCACCTCGGTACCAGCTGAGCTGGCGGCGCGCGTAACGCCGCGAATTCCGCTTAATGAGGTTCACAGCTTCGCTGAGAGGGAGGTCACCGTCAAGGTGGCGGTGGAGCTCGGCGTAGCCGATGGCGCGCTGGGACCGGAGCGGCGGCGCGTAGCCCGCCCGGCGGAGCCGCTCGACCTCCTCCACGAGCCCGTCTCGGATCATCCGATCCACGCGCGCCTCGATCCGGCGATCGAGCTCGTCCCGAGGCGGCGCCAGCGCGACGAACCGCGCCGGGTAGCGGAGCGGCACGCGGCGATGATCGTGACGGCGCCGGTGGACGGCGGGCGGCTGCCCCGTGAGCTCGTAGATCTCGAGGGCGCGGGTGAGCCGCACCAAATCCCGCCGGTGGATTGCCTCGGCCGACTCTGGATCGATGGCAGCCAGGCGGTCCCAAAGCGCGGCGACGCCATGTTTTTCGGCCTGGCGGCGAAGCGCCTCGCGCACCGCCCCGTCGGCCGGTGGCGCATCCGTGAGCCCCAGGGTGAGGGCGCGGACATAAAGCCCGGTTCCGCCCACGACGATGGGCGGCCGCTCGCGGGCCGAGATCTCGGCGATCGCTCGATCTGCGAGACCCGAGAACCTGGCGGCGGTCATCTCGTCGTCGGGATCGACCACGTCGATCAGGTGGTGCGGCACCTCTTGTCGCATCGCGTCATCGGCCTTGCCGGTGCCGATATCCATGCCGCGGTAGACCTGCTGCGAATCCGCCGACACGATTTCGCCGCCGACCGCCCGCGCCAGGTCAAGCGCGAGGTCGCTCTTGCCGGCGGCCGTGGGGCCGACGATGACCGCCAGGGGCGGGCCACCCAGGGCGTCGCCGTCGGGTCGAGCCCTCCCCTCCCCCGGCGCTTCGTCACCTGGCTCCCGCGCGCACATGCGCGCTCGAGCGTAGCAGGATGCCACCGGTTCGCGCGGCCGAGCGCGCAACCAGGCAGCCGCCGCCCGGGGTGCCCGAGGGTGAGACATGCAACACGCTTGCAAAGATGAAGTACATTTACAGGCGGCGCGTGGCCAGCTAGCATTTCGGCGTGAGGGTCTCCGTGGCGCGTGGGCTCGGAAACATCGGCCCAGTGGTAGGCATCTCGCTCGCCGCGGGCTGTTCGTTCGACGTAAGCGGAGGGCTGGCCGATCGCGACGCCGCGCCCGGCAGCGATCCCGATGCACCAAGCGCCGCCGTCGACGCCTCTCGCGGGGACGCCGCCGACGCCGGCGTGACCTGCGCCGAGGGTTACGCGACGCTTCCGTTTACGCCACAACATCGCGACGATCCATGTGTGCCCGAGCCCGAGAGTGACGACGGGCTCGTGGTTCCCGCGGGCGAAACGTGGATCATCGACACCGACGACGAGACGATCATCCGCCCACCGGACAGTGACGCAGAGCCGCCTTCGTTCGCGCACGAGCGTCACACCCCCGCGGAGGGGCCGAGCTACCTCCTCGTCGTCGTTCACGATCTCGAGATCGAAAACGGCGCCACGCTCCGCGCCGAGGGAGACAGGCCGCTCGCCGTGGTTTCGCTCGAGTCCGCCGAGCTCGAAGACGGGGCGAGGCTCACGGTCCGCGACGACAGCGAGGGGCAGCCGGCCGGGGCCGACGGCGCGCTTTGTGATTCACAAGGCGGCTACGGAACGCAGGGCGATGAGCTCGCCGTGTCGACCGGAA
>SLNH01000312.1 GCA_007133195.1 Nannocystineae bacterium
CGGCCGCGGACGACGCCTCGCCAGCCGCCTCGCCAGACGCCTCGACAGACGCCGCGTCCGCGGGCGAGGGCTCGGAGCCCTCGGCTGCCGTCGGCAGGCAGGGCGAGGGGTCGTCTCACGGGGACAACGGGGAGCGCAAAAAGCGCAAGCGACGCAAGCGGCGGAGCTGATCCCGCTTACCCATCGTACGGTCGCCCGCGCACAGGCCCGCACCGAAACGCCCGCGCACGACGATGTCTGTAGTGCATCCCCAGCCCGCCATCATTCGTCCCCCCAGGCTCCGCCCGGGCGATCGGGTCGCGGTGTGCGCGCCTGCCGGCCCGGTCTCTGAAGCCAAGATTCGAGCCGGCCTCGAGGTGCTCCGCGCGCGCTACCGCGTCGAGGTCGCCCCCGACCTGTGCGCCCGCCGGGGCTACTTGTCGGGCAGCGACGACGAGCGGGCCGAGAGCATAAACCGCTACCTGCGCGATCCCGACATTCGGGCGCTGTTCGTCGCGCGCGGCGGCTACGGGCTGCTTCGCATCCTCGATCGGCTAGACGCCCCTGCGCTGGCGCGCGATCCGATCCCCCTCGTCGGGTTTTCCGACGTCACGGCGCTGCTAGCCTGGGCGGCGGGGCGGGCCGGCGTCGGCGGTGTTCACGGCCCGGTGGTGAGCCAGCTCGGCCACCTCGCAGACGGCGACGTGGCGTGGCTGTTCCGCCTGCTCGAGGATCCGCGCCCGCCGGGCGAGCTCGCCTGGCCGCTCGAGCGGGTCGGGCGCCCGTTCGATGACGAGGTCCGAGGGCGCCTCGTAGGCGGCAATCTGTGCCTGCTTTCGCATCTCGCCGGGACGCCCCATCAGGTGGACGCGCGCGGCGCGGTGATGTTCATCGAGGAAGTGGGCGAGCGTCCTTACCGGATCGATCGGTACCTCACCCACTTGTCTCTCGCCGGCGCGCTAACCGGCGCCCGGGCCGTCGTCGCAGGCGAGTTTTTCGGCTGCGAGGAGGGCGCGGATGACGGCGCGGCGAGCGACGTCCCCGCGGCCGGCGAGGTGGTGGACGAACGCCTTCGCGCGCTCTCGCTGCCCGGACTGGCCGGCGCGCCGTTCGGCCACGGAAGGCACAACGCTGCGCTCCCTTACGCCGCCGCGTGCGCGCTGTCGCCCGAAGGGCGCCTCGCGCTCGCAGAGTCCGGCGTGACCTGATCACTAATGGACGGGGGGCTCGATGTCGCGCTCATCGATCTCGATCGTGCCGTGGCGCTTTTCATAGCGCTCGACGTTCGTGGCGAGCGCTCGCAGGAGGCGCTTGGCGTGCT
Source organism: Nannocystineae bacterium (assembly GCA_007133195.1). GTDB lineage: Bacteria > Myxococcota_A > Polyangia > Haliangiales > Haliangiaceae > SLNH01. The sequence continues at coordinate 1,301 of SLNH01000312.1, forward strand.
TGGGCGTGGTGATCACGCGCGAGACCACGCGCGCCGATTGCGATGCGCCGGGCTGGATGAACGCGAAGTCGAGGACGAATTCGCTCTCGCTGTGGTTGAGCAGAGCCAGGTTCGCGTATTGCCCCCGCGCGGTGCTCTCGTCGAGCTGGACTTGGAGCTTGGGGCGTCCCGATCGATCGGTGCTTGAGCCAGCCATGTGTCAGAGCCTAACAGGGCCCACGAGCGCGGTCATGCGGCGCGGCGCGCGCGCGGCTCAATCGCCGTACTTCGAGCGCCGGCGCTGGTACTCGGCGTCCACCAGCGAGACGTAATCCAGATCCGGGTGCTCATCGAGCGCTGGCGGCGGCGGCAGCGTCCCGAGTTGGCGAACGCGGAATGTGAACGCCCACGCGACTTCCTCGAAGCTCGGCAGGTGGCTTCTCCCGGCGAGCGCGCCTGTCTGGGCCGCGGCGCGCGCCTCATGGGCGAGCTGGGAGGCGACCTCGGGAGACAGGCGACCGCGCCGGAGCAGGTCTTGGAGGGAGTTTGCGAGCGTGGCGATCTCGATGTCCGGATCCTCGAGCATCTCCGACGCGATGAACAAAACCTGCCGCGCCGTGAGGAGCCCGTCGGCGTACAGGATGAGCGCCGCCTGAAAGTAGTTGTAGATGGGGACGAGCCGGCGCCCGAACACCTCGAACCGCGCCGTGGGCGAGCGGCGGTCGAGGTGGATCAAGATGCGGCCCACGGCGTCGCGGCGCCGGATGCGCCGAAACAGGCTCATCGTCCATTCCAATTCGTCGTCATACGCGCGCGCCGCGTCGAGGATCCGCGACAGCTCCTCGCCCGTGACCCGGTCGGCCAGGATGTCGGCGTACAGGCTGTAGACGATCGCGTCGGCCTCCGCGTCGTCGCCGAACAGGGTCTCGGGCGGGGTGTGCAACACGTGCGTGCGGCTTTCGAGCAGGGCGGGGAGCTTGTAGGGCACCTGCGAGCGCAGCGCGCGGAACCGGCCGCGCAGGATGTTTCGCAGGTTGTTTTTGAGCACGAACTCGTCGAACTCGATGCCGTCGAGCGCGAGCTTGGCGGCGAGCACGCGCCGCATCTGGGTGGGGCTCCCGCTGATGATGCAGATGCGGTGTTCCTCGGTTTGACGAAGCGCGCGGAGCAGCGCGCTCGCGCCCGGGTAGGCCTTCTTGTCGCGGGCGGTCTCGAACGCCGACTTGAGGAGATCGCGCGCGGTGTCGAACTCGGTGCGGAGGTAGGTCTTGTCCAGATCCCACCGAAATACGTGCTGCGCCCGGCTGGCCATTTATCGGGCCCCGCTCCTCGCGCGCGCGGCGATGGCGGCCGCGCGCGGCACGACGTCCTCGCGCCTGGGGGTCGTCACGGGTTTGCCGCGCGCGCCTCGCGCCGCTCCTGAAACTCGGCGAGGGACGCCGCCATCGCGCCGCAGAGATCGGAGCGGAGCGCCTTGGAGGTGACTTTCACGGCGTTTGCCAGCGCCTGGGGCTGGGACCGACCGTGCGCCTTGATGCACAGGTTGTTGAACCCGAGGAGCGGCGCCCCGCCGTACTGCTTCCAGTCGGTGATCGACTTGAGCCGCTGGATGCCGCCGGACAGCATGGCGAGCGCCACGCGCCACATGAGGCGCTCCTTGTGGGCATAGCGGGCCAAGCTCAGCACGGTTTCGGAGACGCCCTCGAGCATCTTGATGACGACGTTACCCACGTACCCCGAGCACACCACCACGTCGGCCACGCCGCGGGGGATGTCGAGGCCCTCGATGTTTCCGATGAAGTTCAGGCCGGTGGCTTCGAGGAGGAGCTTGTGCGCACCCGTGACGGGCTCGGGGCCTTTGCCCGCTTCGGTGCCGTTCGAGAGCAGCGCGACGCGCGGCCTGGCGTTTTGCGAAATCACCTGGGCGTAGGCCGAGCCCATGATCGCGAACGCCACGAGATCCTCGGCGCTGGCGTCGATGGTCGCGCCCACGTCGAGGAGCAGCGAAAACGGGTCGTTGTTTTCGCCGCGCCGTAGCTCGGTTGGGTAGACGGCGGCGAGCGCGGCGCGGCGCACGCCGGGCAGAAGCTCCCAGCGCCGGGCGCAGGCGAGCACGCTCGCGCCCGTGTTGCCCGCGGTGACCATGGCGTCGGCCTCGCCGCGGGCGACGAGGTCGGCGGCGACCGCCACCGACGCGTCGGGCTTGCTCGCCAAAGCCTCCGCCGGCTTTTCGTCCATGTAGATGACGGACGGCGTGTGGTGAACGCGGACGCGCGAGCCGTCGTGGCGCACGCGGGACAGCGTGCTTCCGATCTGGGCGCTGTCTCCGACCAGGATGAGCTCGGAATCCGCGAGGGCCAGGGTCGCCTCGCCGGCGCCCTCGACGATGGCTTCCGGCGCCTCGTCCCCCCCCATCGCGTCCACGACGATGCGCTGCATGGCTCGCGATAGTCGCACGCGCTAGGCAGCGGTGCAAACGCGGGAGCGCGCGAGGCGACGCGAATGGAAGGCCGGTGCTGCGAGGCTCAGAGGTAGGCCGGATCGGTGTGGATTCCGAACTCCTCGCGAAACACGTCGCAGATCTCGCCGAGGGTGACGTAGGCCTTCACCGCCTCCACGATCGGTCGCATGACGTTGCCGTCGGGGTCCTGGCAGGCGCGGCGAACGTCGGCGATCCGCTCGCGCACGCGCGCCTCGTCGCGCTGTTCGCGCACCTGCGCGAGGCGCTGCTTTTGCGACTCCTCGGGCGACAGATCGATCTTGAGGGTGGGGATGTTGTCGCCCTCGCTCTCGCTGGCGTACTTGTTCACGCCGACGATGGGGCGCTCGCCGCGGTCGATCTGGCGCTGGAAGTCGTAGGCCGACCGCGCGATCTCGCGCTGCGGGTAGCCCTGCTCGACCGCCTCGACGATACCGCCCATGCCATCGATCTTGTCGATGTACTCCATCGCCGCGGCCTCCATGTCGTCGGTGAGAGACTCGACGAAATACGAGCCGCCGAGCGGGTCGGCGACGGCGGGCACGCCCGACTCGTCGTGAATGATTTGCTGGGTGCGCAGGGCGAGCGTGGCCGCCTCCTCCGTGGGCAGGGCGTAGGTCTCGTCGTAGGAGTTCGTGTGCAGCGACTGGGTGCCGCCGAGCACGGCGGCGAGCGCCTGCATCGTGGTGCGAACGACGTTGTTCAGCGGCTGCTGCGCCATGAGCGACACACCCGCCGTCTGCGCGTGGGTTCGAAGCAGCCACGAGCGCTCGCTCTTCGCCCCGAACCGCTCCTTCATGATGCGGGCCCACATGCGGCGGGCGGCGCGGAACTTGGCCACTTCCTCGAAAAAGTCGTTGTGGACGTCGAAGAAGAACGAAAGCCGCGGGGCGAACTCGTCGACGTCGAGGCCGGCCTTGAGGCCGAGGTCGACGTAGCCGATGCCGTCGGCGATCGTGAACGCGAGCTCCTGGACCGCCGTCGCGCCCGCTTCGCGAATGTGGTAGCCGCTGATCGAGATCGTGTTCCACCGCGGCATCTCGGCGGTGCAGTAGGTGAGCATGTCACGGATGAGCCGCATGTGGGCGCGGATCGGGCAAATCCACTCCTTTTGCGCGATGAACTCCTTGAGCATGTCGTTTTGGAGCGTGCCGCGCAGCTTGTCCGGGGAGACGCCCTGCTTCTCGGCCACGGCGATGTACAGCGCCAACAGCACGCAAGCTGGCGCGTTGATCGTCATCGAGGTCGACACTTCGTCCAGCGGGATGTCCGCGAACAGGCGCTCCATGTCGTCGAGCGACGCCACCGACACGCCCTCGCGACCCACCTCGCCGAGCGACCGGGCGTGATCGGGGTCGTAGCCCATCAGCGTGGGCATATCGAACGCCGTCGACAGCCCCGTTTGCCCTTGCTCGAGCAAATACTTGAACCGCGCGTTCGTGTCCTCGGGGGTACCGAACCCGGCGAACATCCGCATGGTCCACGGCTTGCCCCGGTACATCGTCCGGTGAGGGCCGCGCGTGTACGGGTATTCACCCGGGGCGCCCAGCTTGTCTTCGTACTGCCAGCCTTTGCCGCCGAGATCCCCGGGCGCGTAGTGGTTTTCGAGGGGGAGCCCCGATTGCGTGCTGTACTCGGCGGAAGATCCCTGGTCTGACTTTTTGACTGGCGGCATAGGGCAAGCCTTATGGGCCGGGGCGAGCCGTGTCAATGGCCGCGAATCCGCCTCGGCGCCGCGCCGCCCGCTCGCGCGCTCTCACCCTGTGCCGTTCTCCCGGGGCCGCGGGGCCGTACAAACCGGGGTTGCCGCCAGCGGGACCTTGCCGCTCGGGCTGGCTCGAGACCGGGGCCGAGCGCCGCCCTGGCTGCGAGACCGGCCCGCCGAGCGCCGCCGCGAGCGTCGCGGCCGGTGGAAGACGATCTAGGCGGCCTGCTGGCGCTCGGCGGTGATCGCTTCGCGGAGGGCGAGCCGCGCCCGGTAGGCGCGCGTCTTGACGGTGGTGACGTTCAGGTTCAAGCGCGAGGCGATCTCCGTTTCGGTGTAGCCCTCGAAAAACCGCATCCAGAAAATGTCGCGATATTTTTCGCCAAGGCCCGCCAGCTTGGCCCTGGCGACCTCGATGTCTTGGCGCGCCGCGGAGTGCTCCTCGGGGCCGGGGCCTGGGGCGTGCGCCAGGTCGCGCAAATCGCCCTCCTCGTCGCTCACCCGTTGGGCCATGAGTACCTCGCGGGAGTGTCGGCGCTGCTTTCGCAGATGCATGAGCGAGGTGGTCGCGGCGATGCGGTACAGCCACGTCGAAAAACGCGAGTCTCCGCGGAAACTTTCGCGGTGTCTATGCGCGAGGAGGAGCGCCTCCTGGGCGACGTCGTTCGCCGCCTCTTCGTCCTTTACGTACTTCATCGCGACGGCGAATACGTAATTGCGTTCGCGTTCACCGAGCGCAAACGATTCCCCTGCGCGCTTGGGCTCGGGTTTCGGCTCCTGTTTTCGGCTGCGCGCGCGGCGCGTCGGCTTTCGCTTTTGTGTCGCCGTCGCTGCTTGGCTCTCGCGCCCGTTCAAAGCGTTGCTCATGACTGCGTTACCTCCTGCACGCAGCCAGTTCGCAAGCTCCGGGCCAAGCGTAACCGGGTAGTTTTCCGCGATTTTCCGTGATCCGCCGGCATCTAATTGAGACGTGGTGACGCGCCGGGGCCGTGGCGCACGTCACGTGTGCAGGCTGAACTGTGCCCCGGCGCGGCTCCCGCGCCCGGACCGCTGCGAACTGAGCGGCAGCTCGACTCGTCGTGATCGAGGAGCGCCTGCTTCGCCGAGCGCGTAGCGATTACGCGAGCTCGATCACCGACACGCTCCAAAACGCGGCTAGATGTCGCTCCACGTCGACATCTGGGAGGTATCCGAGCGCCGCCAAGCACTCGCCGAGCCGCGCGCCGGGCTCTCGGTCCTGCCTTTGGAGCGCCAACAGGAGCTGATAACGGTCGATCGCGCCGCGCTCGACGAGGTATTCGCCGAACCTCATCTCTTTGAGGCCATCTTGGACCACCTCGACGCCGTTTTCCGCGTACTCGAAGTACTCGGCGACGACGCGATCGGGAGGTAGCGTCGGCGCGCGCAGCCCCTCGGCGGGGGGGCTACCGGGCCTCGCGCGCACAGGGCCCGGACGAGTTCCCTCGGAGCTCGGCGGATCTTGTACGTGCGGGCGATCTGGTCGCGCGACAGCCGGCGTCATCCTTCTCTCCCTCTGCGCAATCATCGGCGTCCGTCCCTCTGTCACCCCGGATGCGCAGGACATGTACCGCTTCGCTGCGGGCGCTCGCAAGGCCTTTTGTCGCGCGCGACGCGCCGGCCGCGCCGGAAGCCG
>SLNH01000391.1 GCA_007133195.1 Nannocystineae bacterium
ATCCAACGGGGGGATGGAGATCACGGAGGAGTTCGAGGGCGCGGAGTTGGGCGAGCGCAGCGATGCTCGACTTGCTCGGCGGCTCACGTCGATGGCCCGCGATTTCGCGTCGAATCCAGGGGAGAGCATCCCCAAGGCGCTCGGGGCCACGGCGGCCATCGAGGGTGCCTACCGCTTCCTCAACCGCGAGGATATCGAGCCGGCCCAGATCCTCGAGCCTCACGTGGGAATGACCGCTCGTCGCTGCGCGGAGGCCAAGCGAGTCATTGTGGCTCATGACACGACCGAGTTCGGATTTCGAACTCCTCGGGAAGGGCTTGGCCGCGTCGGCGATGGCCCAGAGGGGCGAGCGTTCTACCTTCACACGGCGCTCGCGGTTGTGCTACGGGGTCATGCTACGGGGCATGCTACGGGGTCACGATCCGCCCGTCTAAGATCTCGCACTCGTTCAGGTTCTGGGGGGAAGTGACAAAATCCAGAATCCTAGACTTTGTCATCTTTTCTGAAAAGCGTAGTTGCGAAGCGCACTTGCAACCCTGGAGCGCGAGCCCACTAGATGCCTGCGACCTGGCGAGGCTTCGTATGCGTCGCCTTCGTGATTGACGCGTTCTCGCGCGGCATCGTGGGCTGGCGCGTGGCGAGCTCGCTCGGAAGGTCTTCGTCTTGATGTGCCCATCGCAACCTCGCGTCTGCGTGTTGCGACGACGGATTGAATTCACCCAATACCTGTCGATTCACTACACCGAGCGGCTGGCTGAGGCCGATGTCGAGCGCTCCGTGGGGCAGCGTCGGCGACTCGTACGACAACGCGCTCGCGGAGACGGTCATCGGCCTTTACAAGACCGAGCTCATCCGCCGCTGTGGACCCCTGGCGCAACATCGACGAGGTCGAGTACGCCACCCTCGAGCGGGTGGACTGGTTCAATAACCGCCGGCTTTTCGGCCCCCTCGGTCGCATGCCCCCGCCGAGTTCGAGCTGGTGTATCATCATTCTCAAGAAGCCCCAGCCGCGGAGGCTGGACTCACGTAACCAAGTCTCCGGGAATCCCGGGGCGGTTCAAACCGCTCTCGATTTTCTTACAGGCCGCTTGGCAGCAAAGAACTCGTCCGTTACCCTGGATTTCGTCCGATCCGTGGGTTGTTCAACCGCACGTTGTTTCGCCGATGCGCTCAACCTCCTTGTTACTATCCCGGTGAGATTCTATGGCCGACCTTCCCGCGCCCCTTTCTGTCGGCACCTGCCTAGTTGCTTTGTTGGCGATTTCGCTCACGATGCCCGCATGTGGTGAGGTCGAAGCCGATCCCGACTGGCCGCTCGATTCAGGAGCAGCGAGTTCCGACGCAGACACCCAAGGTGCGGATGCCGGCGGTGCGCCCCCCGACGGGGCTAGCCCTCAGCACGATGCGGACGGTGAGCTCCGTCAGGATATCACCGAAGACATCGACGACGATCGCACCCTTGATGCCGATGTTTTGTACCGAGTCACCGAGTCGATCGATATCAACGCCATGCTGACGATCGAGCCCGGGACGCGCCTCGAATTCGAACGCCAAGCGGATTTCGTCGTGCGGTCGGACGGTATTTTCGTCGCCGAGGGGACAGAGGCGGATCCCATCGTGTTCACGGGGGTCGACCAGGAGCCCGGCTCGTGGAATGGTCTCGCATTCCGGGGCTCCGAGGCTCCGGAAAACGTACTCGGTCACGTAATTATCGAATACGCTGGGCGGCAGCCTCTCGCCGGCAACGACGACGCGGCGAACTTAACCATCGGCGGCGGTATCTTGAGGAATGGCCTCGTCACCGTCACGAATGCGATCATTCGTCACAGCGCCGCCCATGGCATCTATATGAGTGAGCGCGGCAGCCTCTCGGGTTTCGAGGGCAATCTCATCACGAGCAACGCATCGGCTCCCATCGCCCTCCCAGCATCTGAACTCGGTCACTTGGATACTGACTCGAGCTACGGCGACAACGGAGACGAGGTCATCCTCGTCGCGGGCGCTCGGATCGACCTCGATGGCACGTGGCACCAGCTGGAGATCCCCTACAAGATGGTAGGGAATACAGACATCCGCGATGCAGTAGTTACGATCGACGCGGGTGCGCGCCTAGAGTTCGACGAGGGGGCGCAGCTCACTCTCGATAGCAGCGATGCCGTCGCGATCTTCGATGGAAGCGTGACAGACCCGATCGTCTTGACCGGCGGCGAAGAGGTGCCCGGCTACTGGAACGGCCTGTTCGTGCGAAACGGTCATATTCAGGGCCTTAACCACACGGTCATCGAGCACGGCGGGCGGGAGGCGCTCGGCAACGGCGAGCCCGCAAACCTGATCGTCGGCGACAACACCCTTCGGACACCGGAGGTGACTGTTTTAGACAGCTTCTTCCGCGGGAGCGCGGGCTACGGCATATGGGTGCACGACGCGGCCGTGGTAAATGATGGCATTTGCGATGCAAATTCCTTCGAGAATAACGACCTCGGCGACTGCGAGATCGAGGGGGCCGACTAGGATCGGCTGGCTCGCCCGCCGGCGAGCCAGCCGATCGCGGGGACGAGCGCCTGCCTAGTGACCGGCTTGACGATGTGCTCCGAAGCCGGCGCGCCTGGAACGCTCGTGATCGAGCGCACCGCCGTAGCCGGTCACGGCGACGAGGCCGAGTATCGTCGTGATGCTCGCGCGGCCGGTTGCTTATGACTCGGCCCGCTTCGCGTGGATGGCCGAGCAGGCGGCCTCGTACGCGGCAGCCGACAGAACATCCCGGCCGGCTTCCACGCGGGCCTGGAGGTCTTCGAGCTCGTCGACCGTGAAGTCCGTACGCGGCATGAATTCGACGTAGTTCGCGACTTCGAGCTCGATGAGGTCGCGCATGACGCGGGGGGTGACGGCGCGTATCTCGTCGTGCACGCGATCGTGCAGCTCCGGGTTGGGATTGCCCACCTGCTCGAAAAATGATCTGCGCTGCGCGACACAAAAGAGGAACGCCAGTTCCTCGGCCTCGTGGCCGATGACGTTGCGGATCATCGGTCGGTCGTCGAGCGCCGCGGACTGCGTCCGGTACGATTGCGTGGCGTAGATGCTGTGAAAGAGTCCGGCAATGCAGAGGTACTCTGGATTGCCCCACTCGCTCAAGTACGTCCACGTGCCGAGTAGATGATCCAGGAGCGCTCCGCCGGAGTGAACACTCGTGCCCGTGTGCAGGCGTTCGAGCAGCTCGAGGTGTTCGGGTTCGACAGGCATCTGAACGTGACGCGTGCGCTGCCTTCCGGCCGATGGTCAGCGCGTGGGGCGTCCGCGGTCAAGCGTCCGTCAGAGGCGAAGCCTCAGGCGAGCTGGACACGTTCGAGACCGTCGCACGTCACCCGCACTGCCGGGCCGCGGGCTCGGCGCGGGCAAGATCCGCCGATGATGCGTAGACCGCCCGAATACGTGCGGCGTGGCAGAGCCGGCTCGTCTGAAGTAAACTTCATGGCGTGGACGAGCTGCGCAAAGACGACATTGCGCGCGCCCGGCATGCCACGGCCGCCGAGCGGCTCTCTCAGGCGCTCGATACGGCCGCGGCGGGGATCGCGCTGAAGCGGGGCTCGCTGCGCGTTCGCTATCCCGACGAGTCCGAGGCGGAGATCGACGCCCGCCTACGAGTCTGGCTCAGGCAGGAGCATGGCTGATACTCCCTCGCCTCACCTTGCGATCGTTCACATCGCCGGCCTACTCAACTCCCTGAAACGCGACTACGCGCTCGTCGGAGGTCTGGCGGTATCGATTCGCGCGGAGGTTCGGTTCACGCGCGACGTCGATGTCGCGGTGGCCGTCGATTCGGATGCCGACGCCGAGTGCTTGATTTACAGCCTTCGCGCCGCCGGTTACGAGCCTGTGGCGACCGTCGAGCACGACGAGCACCACCGCCTGGCCACCGCTCGACTCGCTGGCCCATCTGGCGTCGTCGTCGATCTGATGTTCGCGAGTTGCGGCATCGAAGCCGAGATCGTCGAGCGTGCCGAGTTCGTCGAGTTCGACGAGGTGGGCGCCATGCGGGTGGCGCGTCCCGAGGAGCTCCTCGCGATGAAGATCCTGTCGATGACCGACCGCCGGCTCCAGGACCGACTCGACGCGCGCAACCTCGTCACCTTCAATCCCGACCTGGATCTCGAGGCCGTTCGCGACAATCTCGAGCGAATCACTGCACGAGGCTACCAGCGAGGCCAGGATCTCTCAGAGAAGCTCGCGCGTCTGCTCGCAGAGCTGCGCGACGAAGGGGACGACTAGCCACTCATCGCCGACCTCGCCGAGCGCTGGCACCTGGGATTCGGTAAGCACGAGCGCTACGGTCGGCGCGAGCTCCTTGAGCTCCGCAGTGTCGCGATAACAGCAGAACTCTTCAGCGGGTGTGACACGAAGAGAGGCTCCTCGGAGAGGCTGTTCGGGTTCAACTACCGCAAGGCCGTCGCCGAGATCAGAGAGCTCCCCGCCGAGATCAAAGTCCGCGTGAAGGCCGATGCCAACGAGTCCCGCAGCCGCCGCCGCATCGCGTGGGCCAAACTTCTCGCGCGCGTCTTTGGCATCGACGTCGAGACCTGCCCCCGCTGCACCGGCCCGATGAAGATCAGCGCCTTCGTTACCGAGCCCCGGAGCCTCGCCCGCCTTCTTAGCCACGCCGGCCTCCTCACCGACATCCCGCCCATCGCCTCGGCCCGCGCCCCGCCGGAAGCCGCCTTGCTCAACGGGGTCACGATCCGCCCGTGTAAGATCTCGCACTCGTTCAGGTTCTGCGGGAAAGTGACAAAATCCAGAATCCTAGACTTTGTCACATTTTCTGAAAAGCGTAGTTGCGAAGCGCACCTGCAACCCTGGAGCGTGACCCCACTAGATGTAAACTCCCCGCGATCGCGGCGAGGTCGAGATCAAGTGTGCGGGTTGTCAGCGCGCCAAGACCGCATCGACAAACACAGCGAGCTCGTCCGTGCCCATGGTCTCGCCGTTTCGCTCTCCGCGAAAAAGTAGGAGGTCATCGCCAACGGGGACGAAAACTTCGTCCCCCCAAGAGAGGGCCCTTACGCCGATCCCCTCGGCCGGCGCCGGGATGCCGTGATCCTCTCCTCCCCCGCCGCGGGCGTTGAAGAAATCGAGGCCGCCGATCTGCGAATCGATCCGCACGTCATCGTCCAGGCTCGTTCTGCAGCCGCGGTACTCGTACCTTCCGCCTCCGTCGCCGCCCAACGACGGCCCTTGGGTTCTCCGCCCGTCGAAGCCGTAGCGCTCGCTCGCGACCTCATCGACGAGATTACAAAACGCATGTGGATCCGTCGGGGCGTCCGCCAAGACCTCGGCCGCAACCGCCGACAGGTCCTGGAGCTGCTCGGTGGTCACTTCTTCATCCGCGGTGAAGTGCGGAACGACTTTGAAGAGATAGCCGTTTTCGCCGATCCGGGCGACCAGCCCGTCGCCGTCCCTGGTGATGAGCTCATCGACCCGGTCCGCGAGTCCGGAGTCCGCGGCCCACGCAGCGGGCTCATCCGGCTCCGGCTCATCCTCGATGCCCCGCATCGTCTCCCACGCCGCTCGCGGATCGTCAGCCTCGTGCGCCAAGCCGACCGCGAATATCTCGCCATCGGCCGTGGTGAATGCACAGATGTCGCGGCCAAAAACCACGTCCTCGCGGACAAAGCCGCCGGTACTTGTGGACCGATCGACCACCTCCACCCCCATCGCCGATTCGACGGTCGCGGCGTCCTCCTCGCCGCATCGCTCGATCTGGATCGCGATATCCTCGCCGGTCGCTTCCTCGAGATCCTCGAGATCGCTAGCCTCGGCATCGTCGTCGCTGCAGGCGGTAGATAGGGAAACCGCCACGGCGAGGACGCACATTCGTCCACATCGCATGGCCATGAATGGTATGGAACGCGGGACGCAACTTTCAAGGGGAGCGCGCGGGTATCGCGGAAAACGTCGCGCGAAGCCCTCGCCGCCAGCGAGACGACCGCAGCTTCGGCAAACCGCGCGTGCGCCGCGCGATCCTGGGGTCCTGAGCCACAGAATGCGCTTTCTTGGGCGGGAACTAACTAGGGTCCTTCGGACCCGTTGACAGGTCTGTAATCGTGCAGCCTGGTGGACTCACTACGCTCGTCCACTCCGCCATACACGCTTACAGCCATGTTTCATCGACGTCGAGACCTGCCCCCGCTGCACCGGTACGATGAAGATCAGCGCCTTCGTTACCGAGCCCCGGAGCCTCGCCCGCCTTCTTAGCCACGCCGGCCTCCCCACCGACATCCCGCCCATCGCCTCGGCCCGCGCCCCTCCGCAATCCGCCTGGGGCTTCGAGCCGGCCTGAGGTGCCTGAGCTTCGGGGGCCACACCCAAGCAGCTTCGGGGTCCACACCCACGCCCGTCAGCATCCTCCGAGACAAATGCCGCGGGGCGGGGGAGGCACTCGTGCGCGCTGCGTGTCTTCGGCCACCCCTACACCCTGTACCTAAGTTTATAGATTGCCCCCCTGTGTCATACTGAGCTTGCCTCGGCACGCTCCGAACCGGCTGCATCGACGCATTCGGGACGCCCTCGAGCGTCCCGTCTACCCAGCTCACCAGCCGCAAACCGCTCTCGATTTTCTTACAGGCCGACTGGGCAAGGCGGGCGATAAAGAGCTCGCCGCTGGGTTAGGTTTGCCCGTCCACCCGGAGCGGCGCGGGGCGCGAGGGGCGCGACGGGGACGAAGGCTCGGAGTAGCGGCAGCGGGGCGACACAGGAGCTAGGAGCACTATCATCGGCGAGCCGCGCCTGGAGCTGCGCGCTTGCGTGCCCGCGGCGAGCGTACGTCGGAGTAGTAAGCCGAGCCGGCGAGCGCGGGCGAAGCGGCGCATCGAGCGCCCCAGCGCATCGCCGAGCGTTCAAGTCGTCCGGGGGCAGCCTGGCCACTGAAGTGCTACCTTTGGGGTATGGCCCCGCCGGCGGAATCGGCGCTGCCCGGCTCGGCGCCGGGCGCGGAGGAAGGCGATGCCGAGCAGCGGCTCGTGATGTACGGCGTGCCCTGGAGGGACTACTGCGTTTTGCGCGAGCTCCTCGACTCGCCCGGGCTCAGGATGACCTACATCGAGGGGACGCTCGAGC
>SLNH01000046.1 GCA_007133195.1 Nannocystineae bacterium
CGACTCCCGAATCCCCGGTGGTCGGACGCGCCGCCGGAGAAGTAGCGCTGGGTGAGGGGGATCTCACCGGTGAGCGCGCTTCCGAGACGGCCCCGCGCGGCGACCACGAAGCGATCGCCGATCGGGAGGTAGCCCCGGAGCTCCGAGGTCGCGCTCGAGTAGGCGAGCGCGTCCCGTCCTCCGGCGAACCGGCCGCTCTGCTGCAGGCGCAGCGAAAAGTACGCGCCGCGGGTAGGGGCCAAGATGCTGTCCCGCAGGTCGAGGACCAGGCTCTGCTCGAACAGGCCGAGCCTGTAGGGCGACACATCGGCGCCGATTTCGGCGATGACGTCGTCCGCGCCCTCGTCGTGATCGGGGTCGAGGGCGGGGTGGAGGTTTACGAGCTGAAACAGCGGCCGGATCTCCCAGGCCCCGCGCAGCTCGAGCCGATCGCTTAGCGCGGGAAACCCCCAGCCCAGGCGCACGATCCCGCCCCGGGCCTCGTAGGCCTCGAACTCGATGCTGCGCGCCGCGACAAGGGCCGTGCCGGTCGCGCGGGGGAGCGCGAGATCGATACGCTCGAACGTGACGGAGGCCTCCCCGCCCAAAGACCCCGGCCCGGGATCGGCTCGCTGGATCTGGTAGGCCGGTTGGGCGTTCGCGCGCGCGCTGAGCAGCGGATCGCCGAGTCCGCGAAACAGGAATCCGGCTCGTCCCCGCGTCTCGAAGAAGGCGGTGTCGAGCGCGACGCCGCCGCCGAGTTGGAGCTCGCGGCGCGCCCCTTCGGTGGCCCGAATCTCCACGTCGACGATCTCCTCCGTGGGGTCGCTGGGAATGTCGACCCGCACGCTGGCGAAGTAGCCGAGCTCGTAAAGCCGCCCCTCGGTCCTCTCCATTTTTCGCGGGGAGAACACATCACCAGGCTCCCACGCGATCCGGTTTCGCACGACGCTCTCCGGGAGCCGTTCGAGCCCCACGACCTCCACCTCGTCGCCGTAGCGCACCCGGGGTCCGGGCGTGGCCCGGAGCGTGATGAAGGCTCGGGTTCGCGACCGATCGACTCGCACCGACCCAGTGACCTGCGCGTGGGCGTGTCCGCGGAGCCTTAGCGCGCGCCGGAGCTGCTGGCGCGCGGCGACGTAGTGCTCGTGCCGAAATCCCTCCCCCTCTTCGAGCCGCGAGAGCGCGAACTCGAGCCGGTCGGTCGGCACGAACCCTTCGGGAAGCCCGATCGTCTGCACACTGGCGATGTGGGCCCGCGGGCCTTCCGTGACATCGAACCGAACGCCGACGCGGCCGGCGCCGAGGTTCATCACGTGGACGTCGTCTACCCGAGCGCCGAAAAAGCCCCGCTCGTTGTAAAGACGCTCGATGCGGCGCCGGTCGGCGGAGGCGGCGACCGGATCGTAATCATAGCGCTGGACGAGGATCAGCCCCTCGGGGGGATGAGTCGCGATCCGGGCCAGGATGTCGGCGTCCGAGATTTGGTCGTTGCCACGAATGACCACCGCGTGGACGGTGGGCGCTTCGGCTGGCTCGGCGGCGCCCACGACGGGGGCCGAGCTGAGGACGGCGGCGAGGATGCAGAGCGCGCAGCGCATCATGGGTGGGCATGGCCCGAAGGGGAGGCGGGAGCGGCGCCTGCGATCGCGGGGAGGGGTGGGGCCCCGAAGCGGAGAGTGCGGCGCATTGAGCGCCGCGCCTGGCGTGCGCTGCTCCGATGCCACACGGTGGCAGGGACGTCGCGCACGTCAAGGGCTTGCGGATTCGCAGGGGCGCCCACAGGGTGCCGCTCGGCGCTCGGCGACGGACAGGCCCGGATACGCGGGCGCGCTCGGACCGGCGGCCCGTTCCGCCGCCCCGTCTCGCAAACGTGCCCCACACAGCCGGAGCCGGGCACTCCATGCTGACTAGCGCGCCAGCGGCCCGAAACTCATCGCACCCGCGCCGAGGCGGGTTCGGGGACCTCCCCGCCGGGCAGCCTGACCCCGACGACGTCGAGGTTCACCTCCACCACCTTCTTACCCGTCATCTTGTCCACCTCGGCGGCCACCTTGGTTCTGAGCTCGTCCGCGACCTGGCGAATGTCGCACCCGTGCTCGATCTCGATCTCGAGGTCGAGCGCCGCCTCCTTTTCCCCCACCTCGACTTCCACGCCGCGCTTTACGCCCTTGCCGAACGAGATCAGGCGCGAGCGACCGAGCCTCGCGATGCCCGGGATGTCGCGCGCGGCGAGGCCGGCGATGGTGGCGACGACGTGCTCGCTGAGCGAGATGGTGCCGCCGATACCGTCCTCGCCTCGAGGCGTCTTTTCGACGACGTGCCGGGTGTCTTGGCCGGTTTTGTCCTTCGCCTTGTCGCTGCTTTCCTTTTCCCGGGGTGCTTGCGTCATTTCGTCTTGCTTGGCCACGGAAGACCTCCCTTGTGATGCCAGTGACTCGCGATCGCGCCGAGCGCTCACTCGTTACGCCGGCGCGGCTTAGTCGTCGTCGAGCTCGTCGAGTAAGTCGCTCAATCGTTCGTCGAGGCGGCGCAGGTGCTGTTCGACGTGGCCGTAGTTGGTGTCGAGGAGCGCGCGCTCCGCCTGGCGCGCGTCGCCGAGCGCGCGCTGGACCTCCAGGGCCGTCGGATCGACGGCGCTTTCCTCCTCGTCCTCCACGGCGCTCACCCCGCCGGCGATCAACAAAATGATCCCGCACAGGATTCCGAAGGTCGCGAAGCCGGCGATGATGCGCGCGCGTCGGCCGGTAGGCGGTTGCGCTCGAGTCATCGTCTACCGTCCTCCCTGGTGAGGGTGAGCAGAGCCGCGGCCCCGAGGGTGACCGCCAGCAGCCCGAGGATTCGCGGGCCCGTGAGCCAGGAAAACGCCCCGAACGACCAGAGCAAAATCACCCCACCCAACGCGATCAAAAGGATGGCCAGCCAGCGCCGGCCGAGCGGTCTCGGCCATTCGGCCTCTCCGGCGCGCGCCCACGCCTCTCGCAGCCCCGCGCCGATCGAACCGAGCTCGTCTCGCCACGTGCGCACGTTCTCGGCGGCGGCCTGCACGAGGGTGGCCGCGCGGCTCCGCTCGGCCGGCATGAACGCCCACAAAAGGGCATAGGCGACGATGCCGAGACCGCGCGCAAACACGAGGAGCAAAAACGCGAGCCGAATAAGCGTGGGATCGAGGTCGTAGCGCTGAGCGATGCCTGCGCACACGCCACCCACGATTCGGCCCGACTCGGGACGAGGCGGCATCCACGCGAGGGCCGAGCCGCCCCTCGTCATGCCACCCCCCGGCCGAGCTCCTCCTCCGATACCTCGATTTCGACCGTGACGTCGGTGACGTCGAGGCCCACGAGGCGTTCTACCGCCGATTTGACGTTCTCGCGGACCTCGCGGCCGGCGCGCTTTAGGTCGGCGCCCCGGTAGGCGTAGGCGACGACGCGAATGCGAACGGGGGCGCTGCCGCGACCGCCCACTTTGACATCGGCCTCGAGCACGCCATGCGAGCGCACCGCCGCGGTTTCGGCCACCGAGGCGATGCCGGCCGTGGACACCATCACCATCCCCTCGTCGTCGGCCACGAGGATGTGCCTCGCCTGCGCGGATCCGGCCCCATCGGTTCGGTCCCCGGCCCGGCGAAACAAGAGCAGAAGCGAGCCCAGCCCGATCACCGCCGAGGCGCTGGCCGTGACCGCGCGCTCGGTCGCGCTTCCGCCCTGGGCGAAGCCGAGGAGTCCAGCGCGCAGGCTCTCGTTCGCGATGAGCTCCTCCGCGGCCACCAGACCGGCGGCGACCAGAAACACGACCACGCCGGCCACCGCCACGGCGAGGAGTAAAATGCCGACGAGTACTTGCTCTGCCCAGCCTCTTCGACTTCCGGACTGGAGCCGGGTCGAGACGGTCGCCGCTTTTGCCAACCTTACCTCCGAATCATGGCGCGCTCGGCGGCGCGCTCACCAACGGCGCGCGCGCCGCGCGGCGAGCTGTGTGGGCTCGCCGCCGTGTCCGAACCAGGCGCTCCCTCGCGGCGCGCCGCGGACGACCCGCACCTCGGCTTACTCGAGCTGCCGGCGGGAGGATTTCGGCTCGCGTCCCGGAACGTGGACGTCGTTGACATTGATGTTCACCTCGACGACCTGGCGGCCCGTCATTCGCTCGACGCTGTCGATGATGACCTCGCGTAGCTCTTGGGCGAGCTCGCGTATCGGGTAGCCGAAGATCACGGTCACATCGATGTCGATCGCCGCTTCCTTGAGCCCGACCTCGGACTCGACGCCGCGGCTGCGGCCGAAGCGAGACAAGATGGACCGGAAGTTCGAAAGCCCGATCTGGTGGATTCCCTCGACCTGCTCGGCCGCGATCCGGGCGATGACCGAGACCACGTCGTCGGCGATGAAGGTCTTGCCGCGGTGGCGGGGCACCTCGAGCTCGGCCGGCTCGCGCTCGGCGGGCGGCGCGCCCTTGGCCTCGGCGACTTCGGTGGTGGGGGGTGAGCTTTTGCTTGAGCTAACGAGCGTGGACACGCGTTCCTCCCTTGTGCCCGGCGAGGCGCAGCCGGGTCGGCTTGCGCCTCGAGGAGCTTTATGGCCCGCCTCGAAAGTGTGCGCACCATCGGGCGCGCCGCCATTGTAGCGGCGCATCCCCGGGCGACGGAATGTAGGCCCTCCGATTTTTTATGAAAGGGCCCGCGAGATGTGCTCGGCGGCCCGCGTGGCCATGGCCATGATCGTGACCTGGGGGTTGACGGCGGGCGAGCTCGGCACCGACGCCCCGTCTGTGATGAAAAGGCCCGGGACGTCGTGCGCTTCGTGGGTGGGGCCGACCACCGAGCGCGCGGGATCGTGGCCCATGCGCGCCGTGCCGAGCGGGTGGTAGGCGCTCAGCTCGAAGTCGCTGGCGCTGAGCGTGGCGTTTCGGAATCGCCGCATGTCTTTTTCGTTCTCGAACTTGTCGAAGCCGTGCACGAGCGGGTAGACCGCGTGCGCGCCGGCGGCGAAAAACACACGGGCCAGAATCTCGACGCCCCTTTTGAGCCTCGCGACGTCGCGCTCGCCGAGGTTGTAGGTGATGAGCGGCCGCCCGCGGGCGGCGCGTACGCGCCCGCGCGATGTGTCTTCGATCATGACCCCGAACATGGCCACTCGATCGAACGACTCGGCGAGCTGGATGAGCTCCGGGCCGATTTGCGGGACCGCCGTCATGGTGAGATCCAGTGGGGTAGACGCGCCTTCGTAGAGCAGCCCCTCGTCGTGAAACTCCTCGATCGCGTAGCCCTGCGGGATGGCGCGAAAGCCCGAGATATCCTCGTCGAACAGGGCGAGGCTCCCCATCGCGGGGTGGATGGTGAGGTTTTTGCCGAGCTCCCCGGAGCGGCCGCACAGGCCATTTTCCTGGAGGAGCACGGGCGTCATGATCGAGCCGCACGCCACCACCACGGCGCGCGCGCGAATCGTGAGGGTGCGGGCTGTCTCGCCGCCGGCGACGCTCGCTTCGACCCCGGCGGCGCGGCCGGACTCGGTGAGGATTCGCCGGGCCTTGACGCCGCAAAACAGCTCGGCGCCGGCGCGAAGCGCCATGGGTACGTAGGACAGGTTCGTGGACCGCTTGGCGTCCGTGGGGCAGCCGAAGCAGCACACGCCTTGGCCGTCGCAGCCGGGCGCGTTTCGCGAAAGTGCCTTGTGGCGGCGGTAGCCCAGGCGGTCGCATCCGCGGGCGATGACCCGGGCGGCGCCGCCCAAGTGCTCGGGCTGCGCCGGCGCGACACCGAGGGCCTGTTCGACCCGCTCGAAGTAGGTATCGAGGCGACCGGGGCCTAGGTCTTCGAGGCCGAATTCGTCGCGCCACCGGCGGAGGACTCGCTCCGGGGTGCGGTAGCACGTGCCGGAGTTTATCGTGGTCGAGCCGCCCACCGTCTTGCCGAGCGGGATGGGGATCCCGGTGTTGCCCATCGAAAACGTGGCCCCCATGTCGCGGTAGAGCTTTCGCTGCATCGCGAGCGGGCGGCCGCCGAAGTCTTGGCGGCCGAAGTACTCGCCCTCCTCGATGATCGCCACTGCGTGACCCGCCTCGGCGAGCTCTTTGGCGACCACCGCGCCGCCGGCGCCTGTGCCGATGACGACGGCGTCGCAGTCGATGTCTACGTTCTCGTCCGACAGCTCGTCCGCACCGTGCACCCGCTCCTGCATGTAGCGGGGCTTTTCCTCTCCGCCCGGTGCGCCGACGTCGAACTGGTAGGCGCACCCGACTTGGCGGAACATGGCCGGGTCGTCGAAGTGGGCCGCCTTGAGCGGCGCGATCAGGCCGCGCAGCGCGAGGCGGCGGGGCAGGCTGCCGGTGCGCCACGACTCGAGGAGCTCGAGCCGGCGCGCGGGCGTGAGCTTGGCGAGCCCGCGCAGCTTGCGCGCCCGGGCGATCGAGTCAAAGCTCCAGATCGCCGCCCGGTAGGCGCGCTGCGCCGAGGCGGGCAGCTCGGCGAGGCCCGCCTCCAGCTTGTCGACGGCAGCGTCCCCCGCCGCGGGGAAGCGCTGTCCCTCCGGTAGGGCGGCCTCCGCGACGGCGCGGAGGATCTTGCGCTCGCGTTTCGAGAAAACCCGCGGCGCGGGGGACGAGGAGCGAATTTGGTGGAGCATAAGGCTCGGCTGAGCCTACCGCGCGTGGGTCGAACCAATCAACCTGCCGCCACACCGGCGGAGGAGCGCTGAGCGAGCGGCATTCTCGACCGTTCCCTTGGATGTGCGAGACGGGCCCCGGAGCCGCGCTATAGTCCGGATCATGGCCACCTCGCCCGAGAGACGCCCGGCCACCTACGAAGACGTTCTCGCCTCGCCGCCCCACGTGGTCGCCGAGGTCGTGTTCGGCGTTCTTCACCAAACGCCGCGCCCGGCGGTTCCCCACGCGCTCGCGGCCACGGCGGTCGGCGAAGAGCTCGGACCGCCGTTCAAGCGGGGCCGCGGAGGTCCGGGCGGGTGGATGATTCTCCACGAGCCGGAAATCCATCTCGGCGAGCACATCGTGGTGCCCGACATCGGCGGGTGGCGGCGGGACACGCTCCCCGAAGCGCCGGACGCCGCCTATATCGAGGTCGCCCCGGACTTTGCCTGCGAAGTGCTCTCACCGCGCACGCGGGC
>SLNH01000393.1 GCA_007133195.1 Nannocystineae bacterium
CTAGACGGCGCGCGGGCGGCGCGCTATGTCCCGCGTATGCGCGGGGTCTCGATTCGGCGAGCCGCGGCTGCCGATGTAGAGGGATATCTCGATCTCCGCGAGGCGGTGGCCGAAGAGCGCCTCTGGATCGCCACCGAGCCGCCCATTACCGATCGGGCGGAGGCGGGCCGCCGGCTCCGGGAGTCGCTCCACCTGCCGAGTCGGCTCGTGCTCATCGCCGACGCCGTCGGCGACGTCGTCGGCTCGCTGAGCGCCGACGAGGTCCGCGGGCGCGCCTCGCTCGGCATGATGGTCGAGCGCGAGTGGCGAGGCCGCGGCATCGGGGGCGAGCTTTTGGCCGAATGTCTGGCCTGGGCGAAGACCCGCGGGGCTCACAAACTCACCCTCGAGGTCTGGCCTCATAACACCGCCGCCGTCGCGCTTTACAAGCGCCACGGCTTCGCGATCGAAGGACGCCTGCGCCGCCACTACCGCCGCCAAAACGGCGAGCTCTGGGACGCCCTGATCATGGGCCTCGTGCTGAGCTGATCCCGTCTGCCATCGGGTTCCGCCTCGGCCGGCTCCCGCACGGCTGGTGAAGCATCGATGGGCCCCCTCCGAACTTTACCCGCATGCGGATAAGGAAGAGGACGGCGAAGAGGTCGTCATCGCCAAGCGGGATGTCCCGTCGCGCGCCTGATGCCGATGAAATCGGCTCGATAAGCTTCGCCGCGCGGGGCGCACGTTGACCCGCATCACGTTGCGGCAAACCTCGTTCCGCCGGCGCGTCACCCAGCTCACCCCGCCTCGGCTAGCCCAAGCGTGCCGCACCCTCCGCGACGCCACCGGCTGCTGACGTAAAGGCCGGGGCAGGCCGGGGCCAACGTACTGCCGGGCTAGTTACCCGTAGCGAAAGGCATTCTCGGGCGAACCGACAAAGCCCTGGCGGAATCGCGTGGCGGACGCGTGTCCTGAGGTTAGCTCATGGACATGGCGAGGGAGACGCGCCCGCCCGGGCCATTCCGAGGACTTGGCAGGCCCGGCGCAGTCGATGGGCCAAGCTTCGGGTCGTTGTTGACGCGGGTAGCTACCGTAGCTACCTTTTATAGGTGAAGTCGGTCGGCATCAAGACGCTCAAGAACAATCTGAGTCGATACCTAGACCTGGTTCGCGAGGGCGAGATCGTGCTCGTCACCGACCGGGACGAGGTGATCGCCGAGCTCCGCATGCCGAGCTATCCCCTCGCCTCGCGCGCTTCGCCATGGACGGCCTTCCTCGAGAGCCAGGCTCGAAGCGGCGCGCTTCGGTTGGCGACGCGCAAACGATCGCGGCTCGAGCCGCCAAAGCGAGCTCTTACCGGCTGCGATGTTCAGGACGTGCTTCGCGAAACCCGCGAAGACCGGCGTTAACGCGATGCCGGCGTACTTCGACTCCAGTGTGCTGCTTTCGATTGTGCTCGGCGACGAGCACGCGACGCACGCCCGGCGGCTTTGGCACGACGAGATCGATCGCGTAAGCTCCCTATTGCTCCACATCGAGTGCGCGACCGTGTTGCGCCGGATCCCCGACGCGCAGCTGTCCGGCGAAAACCGGCGCGATGCCGAAGAGCGCCTTGGATTGGCACTCGAGGAGGTGACGCTCAAGCCGGTCGACGACGGCATCGCCGAGGTCGTTCGTGCCACAAGCGGCCTCAGCGACTGTCGAGCGCTCGACGCCGCCCATCTCGCCACAGCCCTCTACTTTCGAGATGGGGGCGACGCTGAGCTGCGGGTTTGCACCTTCGACGCCCGCATGGGCGATGTAGCGGCTCGGCTCGGCCTGCGCGTCGTCACCGCCGAAACTTGAGCCCCTCCGCAGCGTCGCCCACAGCGAGTCGCAAACGTCGTCTCGCCGATCACCCGCCCTCGTCACGCCCCCGAGCGCGACGACCTCCAGGTCGTTGCGCACTCGAATTTTGTCCATATACTCTGTCTATGGACAAACGAAGGGTTCCCGCCGGCTCCTTCAAGCAGCATTGCCTCCGGATTCTCGATGAGGTCGAGGGCGGCGAGGAGGTCGTCATCACCAAGCGGGGACGTCCCGTCGCTCGCCTGATGCCGATGAAATCGGCTCGCGACCGGGAGGCGGACATCCTCGACAAGCTCCGCCGCGCCGGCGGCCGAGTCCTCGTCAGCGAGGAGGAGTTACTCCAGCCGTCCACGGAGATGGCCGGATGGGAGCTCGGCGACGGCGACGAACCATGATCGTGCTAGATACCCACGCGCTGATCTGGTGGACCATCGCCCCCGGCCAGCTCAGTGAAAGCGCGCGCACCGCCATCGACGAGGCAGACGCCGTGGGAATCCCGAGCATAGCATTTTGGGAAACCTCGCTCCTCGAGCGGAAGGCCAAGGTCGACCTTGGACAAGCCGTCTCTGCCTGGGCGAAACAGATCGCCGCGATCCCACGCGTACAGATTCTTCCGCTCACCCTGGACATCGCGCTTTGCGCCGACCATCTCCCCATTCATCCCGACCCCGCGGATCGCTTCATCGCGGCCACCGCACTCGAGCAAAGCGCCCCGCTCATCACCAAGGATCGCCGAATGCAATGCGCGCCCGGCCTCCACACGCTTTGGTGATCGTCACGCCGCGGTGCACGTCGAGCATCCGACCGCGACCGGGGGGTAACGTACTGCCGGGCTAGCTGCCCGTAGCGAAAGACATTCTCAGCCGAAACGACACAGTCTCAATCGTTGAACTTTGTCGACCTTGCCGAGATCCCCTTTCAATTCGCCCAGCTGGCAGCAAGGTGCACGGGCCCCGCGTCCACAGCTGGCAAGGTGCACGGGCCCCGCGTCCCTCACATCGTCGGCTCGCGGGGGACCGGGGGGCCTCGTCTCGCGCATCTTTCCCAGTTGCGCGGGCAGACGAAAAATGACCGCGATATCATCGGGCTATCTGCGCGGTGCGTGTCCCCGTTCCAACAGCGCGATGCGAGCTTCTGCTCGATCGAGTCGGCCAAAAACGGCCTATATGTCTGGTGTCGCATCATCCATGATCGGTTAACGATCCTACTGGGGATTCGATCTTCGCTGTGAATTTGTAATGTGTCGTGGGGGAATCAATCCCCGCGGAACACCAACCGCCAATCCACATCTCCGGGACGTTCGCCGGTCCACTGGGTGTACTCGTCGAATGCCTCGGTGGTATCGATCAGGACTTCATTCCACCCCGCCTGCAGGTCGACGTCGATCTCTCCCTGATCGCATGTCTCCTGTAGCGTCATGGACTCCGTGGTGTACAGCCAGACTCCATAGACATGGCCCGGCTTGGGGAAGGGGTGCATCACAGAACCCAGAGTGCCCTCTGTATCGGTCGAGAGCTCGAGAGTACCCGCATCGGAGTCCGCGCCTCCTTCCGGGGTATAGTTGAGGTTATGAACAGACAGGAAACGAGCCTCCTCGATGTCTTCGAGGAATTCTCCCATACAGACCAGCCCGGTGAACCCATCGGAGCTACTTGTTGCGGGCGGGTCCAGTTCCTCTTCGGCGATCCCGGAGGTCATCGTAAGGGTGAACGAAAGGGAGCCGTCGGCGCCGCCACTCCCCTCTGCGACGCCGTGGAGGCCCGCCCTTTCCCATACCTCTCCTCCGTCGCCGTCGTAATCGACGATCTCACCGGTGACTTCCAGCGCATCCTGCGGGGCATCGTCGCCATTTCCGTTCTTGCCGTCATCGTCGTCGCTACAGCCGGCAGCGAAGGCCGTGATCAACGCGACAGACAAAATTACCGCAGATTTTCGAAGAAATCCAAACATTCTGAGAGCCCTCAATGTAAGCCAAAATTCACAGGCAACAAAATGGCACTTCACACATCGACATAAACTCGCGCTGAAGACGCTATCACACAGCCCAGCTGTTACCAACGGCAGAAAATCCATAAGTAGCCAGGAAAATCTGTTTGTTGCCCGTTGTAATCGCCTGGTGGGGCAGGTGGCGGTGCGGAATCTCGGATGTACCCAGAGAGGTCGGCAAGCCCTCGCCCGGCCAGCTCGGCGTTTGGCATCGAGGGGGCATCGAGGGGACACGCACCTATCGCTCAACCGTTTTGCATCGAGGGGACACGCACCTATCGCTCAACCGTTTGATTTCCTCGACCCTTTGCCTCGAGGGGACACGCACCTATCGCTCAACCGTTTGATTTCCTCGACCCTTTGCCTCGTCCCGCGCACCTGTCCCAGCTGCGCGGGCAGGCGAATAATGACCGCGATATCATCGGGTTATCTGCGCGGTGCGTGTCCCCAGCGCGCCTCGGGTTATCTGCGCGGTGCGTGTCCCCAGCGCGCCCCCCGTTGAACTCGGGGAACTCGAAATGCGACGGCACGCGGGGCACCCGTGCCGACGGGTTCGGAGGTAAAGCTCACTCCGCGAGGCGAAGCGGGATGCCCGCGCCGCGCATCGCCTCGAAGTCTGCGTCGCAGGTCAATAGCGGTACATCGTGGGCCAGCGCGTGTGTCGCGATCAGGAGATCCAGCGTCTTCGCCGCGACGCCCTTGCGGCGCAGCGCAAAGCCGAGGTCGCCGGCGTCGCGCCATAACGAGTTCGGCTCACCGAGCTCGTGGCAACCGCCGAGAAGCGGGAGCACCTCGCCGCGCTCCGCATCGGAGCGCAGCCCGCGGCGGAGCTCGGTCACGATCGGACCACAGATGGCCGCGTCGCCCGACTCGAGGAGCTGGTCGACGCTATCGGCGAGACCACTCACACCGCGAAAGAAGTCGCCCCAGGCCGAGGTATCGATGAGCGTCACTGCCTGGTCTCGTCCAAGTCGAGATCGAACGCCACCCGTCCACGCAGGCGCCGCAGCGCCGAGCGCTTCTCGCGCCGCTCGAGCTCGGCCAAGCCCTCGATAAGGGTCTGCGTGATCCCCTTGCCCGTAGACGCCATGGCCCGATCGAGCAGGTCCTCGGGGAGATTCACGGTCACCTTTTTCGTCGCGTCGCTCATCCCGTCAGGCTAATGCCAGCAAATGACATGGTCAAGCAAGGCATAAAATATGGCATTGCCGCACACGCGAGCTCTCGAGGGAAGGCAACGTCGCCGACCCGGGGGTAACGTACTGCCGGGGCGACCGGGGGCGGCGACCGGGGGCGGCGACCGGGGGTAACGTACTGCCGGACTAGGTGCCCGTAGCGAAAGGCATTTTCAGCCGAAACGACACAGCCTCAATAGGTGGGCTTTGTCGACCCTGTCGAGATCCCGTTTGAATTCGCCCAGATGGCCACCCGGTGCATCGGCCCCCAGCCCGGTCGATGGGCCCCTCGTCTAAGTTGCGCGGGTGGAGGAAAAACGACTGCGATATCAGAGGGTTATCTGCGCGGTGCGTGTCCCCGCGCAACGCGTCTTGAATGAGCCACCATCCGCCGGGACCGCCGCGGCCGCGCTGAAAGGGGTTTCGCAGCTCGGCGTAGATTTCGCCGATCGTATTTTAATGGGCTGGCGTCGGCGAGGGCTGAACCACGATGTCACCGCCGATGAGTTCGGCGCGCTCGTCGCCCGGACGCGCGGCGAGATCCGCATAAGTCGCGGGACGTTTAGCCGGCTCCGACACATGGCAAGCCTGCCACGCCGCGGGTGTCGTGACCACCAAGCGGCGCGGCCGCGATCATTCGGCCAAGCCGGACGCGAGCTATGCGAGCCACGCGGGGGCGTCGTGACCAGAGGACCAGAGGAGCGTTCCGGCCACCAGGATAAGCGTCAGGTCACAGCCTCCTGTCACCTCCTCCTTGTGACCGTCGCGGATGCCGGCGCCCACGCCGTCGGCTCGCTGAACATCGACGACGCGGACCGGCACCATGCCTTGCAGTCTCACCTACTCAAGCAGAAGCTCCCCAGTGCTTGCCGCTGGTGAGATAATTGAGTCTGAATCAACAGCGAATGCGTCCTCAAACGTATTCACGCGTATGCGCCCAACCCCACCGCCGCCGCCCCCCGAGATTGCAGGGCACGTATCACCGGCCAAGAACTCGGGGGCAGCCTCTCCCTCAGGGCTTGTTCCTGCACCGCCGCGCCCGCCATCACCCATACTGCCAGAAACGCAGCCCGCCGCCCGCTGGCCATCAAGCCGGCCATCCTCGCCCTCGCCATCGTCGCACCCTCCTCCGCCCCCGTTGGCAACCAATGCCGATCCGGCGCCGCTGAGGGCGACCTCAGGTGATTCCAAGAGAATCCCACCACCGGACCCACCGCCTCCCGGGACGGTTCCACGGTAATCGCCGCCGGCGCCTCCGGCATCGATAACGCCACCGTCACGAATGCTTATGCTCGTTCGGCTAACGAGCTGGACAGCACCTCCGCCCCTACCGTCCGCACCACCACCTCTGGAGCCGCCGCGAAGCGGAACGAGGTCATCGTTGCCCCCCGAGCGCCCCCCGAAGCCGCCGTTAGCCGACCCCTCATCGCCTTCGATATCGCCACCATCCCCGCCATCGGCACCAAAAGCGCCCCCTCCACCACCAGTATTTAGTGTCCCGCAGTCTACGTGCCGACGTGAACCAGGACCGCCAGTCCTATCATTGGCCACACCTGGTCCACTCTCATCTTCACGACCTGCGACGCTTAGCAGCCCATCAATTCGGATCTCATCTTCTGCCACGAAGGCGAGTGCTGCATCACCCTCAATCGACACCGTTCCGGTAACATCTAGCGATTTCACTGAGAATACGCGCACTTCTACGCCGTTCTCCGGTGCTGACAGAAGCTCACTAGGAACATCGATGGTATCACCGTCGACAATTATGAACCCATTGGTCGACACGAGGCTTTCCTCGTCAAGCTCAAGCTCTGGCCCTTCATCCGCATTCGCAAGGAACTCTCCGAGGCCGTTCGATACCTGCAGCTCTACGCAACGCAGGCCAGCGTCGTCGCAGCCGAAATCGCAGACCCGGTGCTCCTCATTTTGTCCCGTATCGTCGCACTGACTCTCGATATCGTCCGAGCATGTGGAGGCGCCCGGCTCACAAATTTGAGCGGCGTCAGGAGGCCCTCCAGCATCTGGTTGCCCTGTGACCGTGGCATCTGGCTCGCCTACAGCGTCGGGTGGCTCTGAATCTCCAGCGTCGGCAG
>SLNH01000196.1 GCA_007133195.1 Nannocystineae bacterium
ATGGCCAAGGAAAAGTTCGTAAGGAACAAGCCGCACGTCAACATCGGGACGATCGGTCACGTTGACCACGGTAAGACGACGCTGACGGCGGCGATCACGAAGGTTCAGTCTTCGAAAGGGCAGTCGAACTTCACGGCCTTCGACCAGATCGACAAGGCGCCCGAGGAGAAGCAGCGCGGCATCACGATCGCGACGGCGCACGTGGAGTACGAGACGGAAAACCGTCACTACGCGCACGTGGATTGCCCGGGTCACGCCGACTACATCAAGAACATGATCACCGGCGCGGCGCAGATGGACGGCGCGATCCTGGTGGTGAGCGCGCCGGACGGGGCGATGCCGCAAACCCGCGAGCACGTGCTGCTCGCGCGTCAGGTGAGCGTGCCCGCGATCGTCGTCTACCTGAACAAGTGCGACATGATCGAGGCCGGCGACGAGGAGCTTTTGGACCTCGTCGAGCTCGAGCTGCGCGAGCTGCTCGACGCCTACGAGTTCCCGGGCGAGGACACGCCGATCGTGCGCGGCTCGGCGCTCAAGGCGCTCGAGGGCGAGGATTCCGAGTACGGCGTGCAGAGCATCGGCAAGCTGCTCGAGGCGTGCGACTCGTTCATCCCGGAGCCGGAGCGCGACGTCGATCAGCCGTTTCTGATGCCGGTGGAGGACGTCTTCACCATCACGGGGCGCGGCACGGTGGTCACCGGCCGCATCGAGCGCGGCAAGGTCAAGCCCCAAGAAGAGGTGGAGATGGTCGGGATCACCGACACCCGTAAGACGGTGGTCACCGGCGTGGAGATGTTCCGCAAGCTCCTCGACGAGGGGCAGGCGGGTGACAACGTCGGGCTGCTGCTTCGCGGCGTCAAGCGCGAGGAGGTCGAGCGCGGGCAGGTGCTCGCCAAGCCCAAGTCGATCACCCCGCACAAGAAGTTCAAGGCGGAGGTCTACGTGCTCAAGAAGGAGGAGGGCGGCCGCCACACCCCCTTCTTCAACGGCTACCGGCCGCAGTTTTACTTCCGCACCACCGACGTCACGGGCGTGGCCCACCTGCCGGAGGGCACGGAGATGGTCATGCCGGGTGACAATACGACTCTGGACGTGGAGCTCATCGCCCCCATCGCCTGCGAGGAGGGCCTCCGCTTCGCGGTCCGCGAGGGCGGCCGCACCGTGGGCGCCGGGGTCGTGGCCAAGATCATCGAGTAAAGGGCGAGATAGATGACCGCTCCGAAGATCCGCATTCGGCTCAAGGCGTACGACAACAAGCTGCTCGATCAGTCGGCCAGCGAGATCGTGGACACCGCCAAGCGCACCGGCGCGAAAATCGCGGGCCCGATTCCGCTGCCCACCAAGATCAACAAGTGGACCGTGCTGCGTTCGCCTCACAAGGATAAGAAGTCGCGAGAGCAGTTCGAGATCCGCACGCACAAGCGGCTCCTCGACATCCTCGAGCCGACGCAGCAGACGCTGGACGCGCTGATGAAGCTCGATCTCTCCGCGGGCGTGGACGTCGAAATCCGCACCTGATGACGGCCGGCTGCCAGGTGCAGCGGCCGCGAGCGACCCAGCGATCGGCAAAAGGGAAAAGCGATGGCCAAACTCGATATCAAGAACGTCGCCGGGGAGGCGGTGGGCGAGATCGACCTCGACGACAGCGTGTTCGCCGAACAGGTCCACGAGCACCTGCTTTGGGAGACCGTCAAGTGGCAGCTCGCCAAGCGCCGGGCCGGGACGCACAAGACGAAGACGCGCAGCGAGGTGCGGGGGACGAGCAAGAAGCCCTACCGCCAGAAGGGCACGGGGCGCGCCCGTCACGGCTCGACCCGCTCGCCGATCTGGGTCGGCGGCGGCACCACGTTCGGGCCGCAGCCGCGGGACTACAGCTACAACATGCCGAAGAAGGCCCGCAAAAAAGCCCTCCGCTCGGCGCTGTCGCTGCGGGTTCGCGAGGGCAAGCTCGTGGTCCTAGACCAGTTCCCCGTCGAGGGCGGTAAAACCCGGAACGTGGCGAGCGCGCTTGATCGCGTGGGGGCGCCGCAGCCCGAGAGCAGCGCGCTCATCGTGGACTCCACCGACAACGAGGCCCTCGTGCGGGGGAGCCGGAACCTGGCGGCGGCGACCTGGCTCGCCCCCGAGGGGCTCAACGTCTACGACGTCCTTGACCATGAGAACCTGGTCGTCACCGCCGAGTCGATCAAGCAGGTGGAATCGGCCCTCCGCCCGTGAGGCAAAGGATTCGGAGCGATGCGAGCACCTCAAGCCATCATTAAGAAGCCCCTCCTCACGGAGAAGAGCACGAACCTCCGGGAGACCGGCGGGACGGGCCGGATCTTCGAGGAGGATGAGGACTACGCCCAGAAGATCGTGTTCGAGGTCGCCCCGGACGCGAACAAAATCGAGATTCGGCACGCGATCGAAAAGCTCTTCAACGTCGATGTAACGCGCGTGCACACCATGGTGGTCCGCGGCAAGAACAAGCGCCTCGGTCGCTTCTTCGGCAGGCGGCCGAGCCGTAAGAAGGCCGTCGTCACCCTGCGGGCTGGCGACAACATCGAGTTTTTCGAGGGAGTCTAGACGTGGCTTTAAAGCGGTTCAAACCGACGTCCCCCGGGCGCCGGGGGATGTCCTCGCAGGACTTTTCCACGGTCTCCAAGAGCGAGCCCGAGCGTCGGCTCCTCGAGAAGAAGACGAGGTCGGGGGGCAGGAACAACTACGGGCGGACCACCGTGCGCTTCCGGGGCGGCGGCCACAAGCGGCGCTACCGGATCATCGATTTCAAGCGCAACAAGTGGGGCGTCCCGGCGAAGGTCTCGGGGATCGAGTACGATCCCAACCGGTCAGCCCGGATCGCGCTACTTCAATACGTCGATGGCGAGCGCGCCTACATCCTGGCGCCGGCCCGACTGTCGGTGGGCGACGAGGTCATCGCCGCCAACTCGGCGGACATCAAGCCGGGCAACTGCCTGCCCCTTCGGTACATGCCCACCGGCACCGAGGTCCACGCCGTCGAGCTCAAGATCGGCGGCGGGGCGAAGCTCGGGCGCTCGGCGGGCGCGCGGATCGTGCTCATGGCCAAGGAAGGCAAGTGGGCGACCCTGCGCATGCCGTCGGGCGAGATGCGCAAGGTGCACCTGGATTGCCGGGCGACCGTGGGCGCCGTCGGAAACGCCGAGCACTCCAACGTCGATTGGGGTAAGGCCGGACGGAGGCGCTGGCTCGGGTTTCGGCCGCACAACCGCGGCGTGACGATGAACCCGGTCGATCATCCCATGGGCGGCGGCGAGGGCCGTTCTGCCGGCGGCCGGCACCCGTGCACGCCGTGGGGCATGCCGACCAAGGGCTACAGGACGCGGAACAACAAGGCCACCGAGAAAGACATCGTCAGGCGGCGATACAAAAAGAAGAAGAAGGGATAGGGGATGCCTCGCAGTATCAAGAAAGGGCCGTACATCGACGAGCACCTCCTGAAGAAGGTGGAGGTGGCGCAGTCCGAGCAGTCCAAGAAGGTGATCAAGACCTGGTCCCGGCGCTCGACAGTCGTCCCGGAGATGATCGGCCTCACCTTCGCGGTCCACAACGGCAAGAAGTTCGTTCCCGTGTTCGTGAGCGAGAACATGGTCGGTCACAAGCTCGGGGAGTTTTCGCCGACCCGGACGTTCCACGCTCACGCCGGCGACAAGAAGAAGAAATAGGCGGGTACCCGGATAGTTCCGGCGTCGGGTGGCCTTGAGCTGAACGCCGGAATCTGCTAAAGGGGTGCGCCACCTTTTCGCAGGACGAAACGATGGAAGCCAGAGCTGTCGTCAGGCACGTAAAGATGTCACCGCGCAAGATGCGCGCCGTCGCGAACGATATCCGCGGGGAGCCGGTCGAGCGCGCGCTCGCGTCGCTGAAACTCGCGCCGAAGAAGGCCTCGCGGATCATCGCGAAGGCCCTCGAGTCGGCCACGGCGAACGCCGAAGACAAGTCGGGGGGCGACGTGGACGTCGACGAGCTCGTTATCTCGAAGATCTACGTGGATGGGGGACCGATCACCAAGCGGTGGATGCCGCGGGCGATGGGCCGAGCCACCCGGATCAACCACCGCACGAGTCACCTCACGGTCGTCGTGAGCGACCAGAGCTGAGAGAGGCGCAGTTTTAGCCATGGGACAGAAGACGCATCCCACCGGATTCCGGCTCGGCATCGTGAAGACCTGGACCTCGAAGTGGTACGAGGAGAAAAACTACGCCCGGTGGCTTCATGAGGACATCAAGCTCAAGAACTTCATCAAGAAGAAGCTCTCGCACGCGGGGGTGAGCGCCATCGAGGTCGAGCGGGCAGCCAACAAGGCCAAGATCAATATCTACACGGCGCGCCCGGGGATCGTAATCGGCAAGCGCGGCGCCGGCGTCGAGACGCTCAAGAAGGACGTTCAAGCGCTCACCGACAACGAGGTGTTCCTCAACATCGTCGAGGTCCGTAAGGCCGAGACCAACGCACAGCTCGTGGCCGAGAATATCGCCACGCAGCTCGAGCGGCGGATCGCGTTCCGGCGCGCGATGAAAAAGGCGGTGCAGACCGCGATGAAGTTCGGCGCCAAGGGAATCCGCGTCGCCTCCGCGGGGCGGCTCGGGGGCGCGGAGATGGGGCGCCGTGAGTGGTACCGCGAGGGCCGCGTGCCGCTTCACACCCTGCGCGCGGACATCGACTACGGCGCCACCGAGGCGAAGACGACCTACGGCACGATCGGCGTCAAGTGCTGGATCTTCCACGGCGAAGTCCTGCCGGTTCGGCCGCGGACCGGGGCCCAGCAGCAGGCCCATCAGGCCCGGTGACGCCCAGGCGAGGATGTCATGTTAGCTCCGAAGCGACTGAAATACCGCAAGCGCCACAAGGGGCGCACCAAAGGGGCCGCCAAGGGCGGGGACAAGGTCTCGTTCGGCGACTACGGGCTCCAGATCCTCGAGCCGGGCTGGGTCACCTCGCGGCAGATCGAGGCCGCTCGTATCGCGATCACCCGGGCCGTGCGCAAGGTCGGAAAGGTCTACATCCGCGTGTTTCCGGACAAGCCGATCTCGAAGAAGCCCGCCGAGACCCGGATGGGTAAGGGCAAGGGCAACGTCGAGCACTACGTGGCGGTGGTGAAGCCGGGGCGCGTGATGTTCGAGCTCGAAGGGGTGAGCGAGCAACTGGCCCGCAAGGCGTTTCGCAACGCCCACCACAAGCTTCCCGTCAAGACGCAACTCATTCCCCGGGAGCCGGTGCTATGAGCAAGCGCAAAGAACTCCTCGAGCGGATTCGGGACCTGCCCGACGACGAGCTCGCCCACGCGCTGGGCGAGGCGCGCGATCAGCTCTTTCGGCTCCGCCTGGGGCACTACACCAACCAAGTCGAGGACGCCCTGTCGCTCCGCTACAAGCGGCGCGAGGTGGCCCAGATCCTCACCGTGATGCGCCGCCGCGAGATGGGGCTCGAGACCCAGGCCCTCCGCGCGAAGGAAGAGGGCGCCGCGCAAGGATCCGCCAGCGAGGGAAAGGACGAATAAGCCGTGTCCATGAGAAAGAGTCAGCGCGGAACGCGCCGCGTCCTCGCCGGGACGGTCACGTCCACCAAGATGGACAAGACGATCGTCGTGACCGTGATTCGGCGCTTTCGCGACCGGCGGTTCCATAAGTTCGTGGTGAGGCGCCAAAAGTACAAGGCGCACGATGAGCACAAGCAGGCGCAGCTTGGCGACGTGGTCGAGGTCGTGGAGTCGCGCCCGTACTCTGCGACGAAGCGCTTTCGCTATCGCCGGACCATCGAGAAGGCGAGGGAGGCACAAGCGCAATGATCCAGACGTCCTCGGTTCTCGACGTCGCTGACAACAGCGGGGCCAAAAAGGTCCACTGCATCAAGGTGCTCGGCGGTTCGCGTCGCCGCTATGCGCGCATCGGCGACATCGTCGTGGTGTCGGTGCGCGAAGCGATCCCCGGCTCGAAGGTCAAGAAGGGCGACGTCGCCCGCGCCGTGATCGTGCGGACCGCCAAGGAGACGGCCCGCCCCGACGGAAGCTACATCCGCTTCGACGGCAACTCGGCGGTCCTCATCAACAAAGAGGGCGAGCCGATGGGCACGCGTATCTTCGGTCCGGTCGCGCGCGAGCTGCGGGCGAGGCGCTTCATGAAGATCGTGTCGCTGGCACCGGAGGTTCTGTAATGGCTCACATACGGCAAGGTGACACCGTCGTCGTGACAAAGGGCCGCGAGGTCGGTAAACGGGGGAAGGTCAAGCGGGTCTACCGCAAGGCTGGCCGCGTAGAGATCGAGAACGTGATGATGGTCCAGCGCCACACCCGGCCGTCCCAGAAGAATCCCCAGGGCGGGATCATGGAGAAGGAAGGGACGGTCGCGCTTCCGAACGTCGCCGTGGTCTGCGAGACCTGCGACCGGGGCGTTCGTTCGAAGGCGGTTGTGAGCGAAGCGGGCAAGAAACAGCGCGCTTGCGTCCGTTGCGGGACGGAGATTTCGACGCCGGCGGCGTCCTAGTGTGCTGGAAACGAAGTTTCCACGCACACGGAAGACAATAATGGAAAACCAGTCCATGGATAAAGTTCGCCAAAGCAAGCACTTTGGCCGCCCTCGCTCCGACAGGGGCGGCCAAACTGTGATCGCGAGCTTCTGATACAGGACACTTGGCGAGACGAGTCATGGCGAAGAAGAGCGATCAGAACGCACCGAAGGGCGGCAAGGGCCAGTCCGGGAAGGGCGGGGGCCAGGGCGCTGGAGCGTCCGCGGAGCCGCCGCCGAAGTACGAGCGCGAGGCGCCTCCGCGTCTCAGGCAGCGCTACCTGGACGAGGTGAAGGCGAAGCTGACGGAGGAGTTCGGCTACGACAACGTGATGAAGGTGCCGACTCTGTCCAAGGTCACCGTCAACATGGGGCTCGGCCGCGCCGTGGCGAACCCGAAGCTCCTGGAGAACGGCTTCGAGGAGCTGCGGGTGATCACCGGGCAAGCCCCCGTCCTTTGTAACGCCAAGCGGGACATCGCGGGGTTCAAGCTGCGCCGCCACCACAAGATCGGCGTGATGGTGACTCTGCGGCGCGAGCGGATGTGGGAGTTTTTGGACCGCCTCATCAACATCGCGCTTCCCCGGGTACGGGACTTCCGCGGCGTCTCGGCCAAGGCGTTCGACGGCAGGGGGAACTTCAACCTCGGGATCCGCGAGCAGATCATCTTCCCGGAGATCGACTACGACGCCATCGACTCCATCAAGGGGATGAACGTCACGATCGTGACGAGTGCCACGAGCGACGCCGAAGGGCGGGCCCTGCTCAAGCATCTCGGAATGCCGTTCCGCCAGGCGGGCGGCGCGCAAGGAGCGCAAGCAGCATGAGTCGTTTGGCCAAGATGCTTCCGAAGAAGCACAAGTTCAAAGTGCGGCGCCACAACCGGTGTCCGCTCTGCGGGCGTCCGCGCGGATACCTACGCAAGTTCGACATGTGTCGGATGTGCTTTCGTCTGCTCGCGCTCCGGGGCGAGATTCCGGGCGTTGTCAAATCGAGCTGGTGAGGGACAGTAGCCGATGTCGATGACCGATCCCATCGCGGATTTTCTGACACGCATTCGTAACGGAATTCAGGCCAACAAGTCGTCCGTGGACTGTCCTCGTTCCCGGCTCAAGCTGCGGATC
Organism: Nannocystineae bacterium; assembly: GCA_007133195.1. Taxonomy (GTDB): domain Bacteria; phylum Myxococcota_A; class Polyangia; order Haliangiales; family Haliangiaceae; genus SLNH01. The sequence goes on from SLNH01000196.1 coordinate 7,646, forward strand.
GCGGAGATTCTGCGCGAAGAGGGCTACGTCGACGGTGTCCTCAGCACGGACGACAGCCAGCAGGGCCAGATCTCTGTGACCCTGCGTTACGACAATCGTCACCACAGCGCCATCACCGGGCTGCGCCGGCTGTCCAAGCCGGGCCAGCGCCGCTACGTCCGCGCCCGAGAAATGCCCAAGATCCGAAACGGTCTGGGTATCGCCATCGTCTCGACGTCGCGCGGCGTGATGACGGACGGGGAAGCCCGGAAGCTCGGCGTGGGTGGCGAGCTACTCTGCGAGGTGTGGTAACCATGTCGCGCGTCGGAAAGCTTCCCATTCAGATCCCGAAGGGCGTCGAGGTGGCCGTCACCGACGACGCGATCCAGGTCAAAGGCCCGAAAGGCCAGCTGTCCGCGCCGCGCCACCCGCTCGTCGCGCTCGAGCAGGAAAACGGGACGCTGCAGTGCGAGCGCAGGGACGGCTCGCGAAAGGCGAGGGCGGCCCACGGGCTGATCCGCGCGCTCACGGCGAACATGGTGCACGGCGTGAGCCAGGGGTTCGAGCGTCGCCTCGAGATCAGCGGCGTCGGCTACAGGGCCGAGGTAAGCGGCAACACGCTTACGCTCAATCTCGGTTACTCCCACCCCATCGAGTATCAGCTACCCGAGGGCGTGTCGGCCCGCGTAGAGAAGGGACAGATCGTCCTTTCCGGGATCGACAAGGAGCTTCTGGGGGCGGCGGCTGCCAAGATCCGAAGCATGAGGCCGCCCGAGCCTTACAAGGGTAAGGGCGTTAAGTACGTGGAGGAGCGGCTCCTCCGCAAAGAGGGCAAATCCGGCAAATAGCGCGCCGCGAATGGCCCAGCGCTGAGGAAATCATGAGTGCGCACACGAAGATTCGCAATTCGAGGGAAAGGGCGAGAGTCCGCCGGAAGAACGTGATCCGCAGTCGGATCCGCGGGACGACGGAAAGGCCCCGGATCTCGGTGTTCCGGTCGGTCAAACACATCTACGCGCAGGCGATCGACGACACCACGAATCGCGTCCTCGCCAGCGCGTCGGATATGGAAAAGGGGCTCCGCGACGAGGTGGCCGGCAAGAGCAAGAAGGAGCGGGCGCGGGATGTCGGCAAGGCCGTGGGGGCGAAGCTCCTGGGCAAGGACGTCAAACAGGTCGTGTTCGACCGCAACGGATTCATCTACCACGGGCGCGTGCGCGAGGTCGCCGAAGGCGCGCGCGAGGCCGGGCTCGAGTTTTGATGGGGCGCGCGAGCGATGTCTCGATGCGGCGGTTTCGCGGCTCGTCTCGGGCGACCGCGGGGTGCGGCGGCAAGTGCCTCGGTTCAAGGTCGCGTCTCGGACGCTACGGCAGGATATAAGGTAAGAACATGGCCATCGATTTCAGCGAAGTAGGAGAGCTGGTCGACCGCGTCGTCTACATCAACCGGGTGGCGAAGGTCGTCAAAGGCGGGCGCCGGTTTTCGTTCTCTGCGCTCGTGGTGCTCGGCGATCAGGCCGGGCACGTGGGCGCGGCGCTCGGCAAGGCCAACGAGGTGCCGGAAGCGATCCGCAAGGGGCAGGAGCGCGCCAAGCGCGATCTGTTTAAAATCCCGCTCGTGCAGGGCACGATTCCTCACGAGGTGTTCGGCGTGTTCGGCGCGGCGCAGGTTCTGCTCAAGCCCGCCCGGCCCGGTACCGGGGTGATCGCCGGCGGTGCCGTCCGGCCGGTGCTCGAGGTCGCGGGCATCACCGACATTCTGACCAAGTCTCTGGGCACATCGAACCAGAACAACGTCATCCATGGGACCGTAACGGCCCTGAAACAGCTTCGGTCCGCCGAGCACGTGGCTCAGCTCCGCGGGAAGGCGGCCGCCGAGCTCAGTGGTTAGGTCATGGCAGTTAAGCTGAAGATTACTCAGGTTCGCAGCGAGATCGGCAAGCCTCCGGGCCACCGGAAGACCCTGAAGGGGCTCGGCTTGACGCGCATGAACCAGGCCGTCATCCTGAAGGACACTCGCCCCATACGTGGGATGATTCGCAAGGTATCTCACCTGGTCAAGGTGGAAGCTGTCGAGTAGGCTCCCGATTTCGCCCCGACCACCGGATGGCCAGAGGGTAGTAAGAGGATTAAGATGGGCGTAACCCTTCATACGCTGGCGCCGAACCCCGGCGCGACGCGCAAGCGCAAACGGGTCGGGCGCGGCCGCGGCTCCGGGCGTGGCAAGACCTCGACGCGCGGCCAAAAAGGGCAGAAGTCCCGCACTGGCCACCACGGCTCGAAGTTCGGCTTCGAGGGTGGACAGATGCCGCTGCAACGTCGCCTGCCCAAGCGCGGGTTCAACAACCCGTTCCGCGTCGAGGCCTACCCCGTCAATGTGGGCGCCCTCGCCGAGCGGTTCGAGGAGGGCGTGGTCGACTTGGACGCGATGCGCGAGGCCGGGCTCGTCCCCAAGCGGGCCGAGCTCGTGAAGGTCCTCGCGACGGGCGAGGTGAACAAGCCGCTCCGGGTCGTGGCGCATCGCTTCTCCAAGGCCGCGGTCGCGAAGCTCGAGGCCGCAGGAGGCGGCGCCGAGCGCGTCACGGCCGGCGGGGATGCGCCCGCGGCTCAGGGGGGAGCGGAATAAAGGCCGCTCGCGCACGTGTTCCTGGAACCTGAGACGGCTAACTGAGCAGGCGCTAAGTAGGCGGCACCCTTGAGCACGTTTCTCAATATCTTCAAGGTCCCCGAGCTTCGCAAGCGGATCCTGTTCACGCTTGCGATGCTCGCGATCTATCGAATCGGCATCTTCGTCACCACCCCCTATGTGAATAGGGTGGAGATGCAGAACATGGTCGCCGAGGGAGGCCACGGGAGCTTCCTCGGCCTGTTCAACATGTTCTCGGGTGGCGCCCTCGAGCAGCTGTCGATCTTCGCGCTAGGGATCATGCCCTACATCAGCGCGTCGATTATTCTGCAGCTGCTCACCGTCGTTGTGCCTCACCTGGATCGTCTCAAGAAAGAGGGCGAGTCCGGGCGCCGGAAGATCAACCAGTACACGCGCTACGGGACGATCTTCCTGTCACTCATCCAGTCGTTCTTCATCGCCACGTGGCTCGAGGGGCTCGGCCGCGGCGGTGGCGGCGGCTTCGTGTCCGGCGAGATCGTCTCGGATCCGGGCTGGAGCTTCCGGCTCATGACGATGCTCACCATGACCACGGGAACGGCGTTCCTGATGTGGCTGGGCGAGCAGATCACCGAGCGGGGCGTGGGCAACGGGATCTCGCTCCTCATCTTCTCCGGGATCGTGGCCGCCATGCCGGACGGGCTGGCGCAGCTCTACGGGCGGACCTCGGCCGGGGACTATGACCTCTTGATGCTCATCGTGCTGGGCCTCGTCGTGTTCGGCACCATCGCGGTCATCTGCTTCTTCGAGCGGGCGCAGCGGCGGATTCCGGTCCAGTACACGAAGCGAATGGTGGGTCGAAAGATGTACGGCGGCACGCAGACCCACCTGCCGCTCAAGATCAACGTAGCCGGCGTCATCCCGCCGATCTTCGCCTCGTCGATTCTCATGTTCCCGGCGCAGATCGCGAACATGTCGGGCTCGCCGATGCTCCAGCAGATGTCGGCGGCGCTCGAGCCCACGGACTGGCGCTATAACGTCATCTTCGTGGCGCTCATCGTCTTCTTTACCTACTTCTATACCGCCGTCACGTTCAATCCGGTGGACGTGGCCGACAACCTGAAGAAGGGGGGCGGCTTCGTGCCCGGTATCCGGCCGGGTAAGAAGACGGCCGAGTATATCGATCGCGTGCTCACCCGGATCACGTTCGCCGGAGCTTGCTACCTGTCGGCCGTCTGCGTGCTGCCTGCGCTTTTGCAGAACTACATGGACGTGCCGTTTTACTTCGGCGGTACGGGCCTCCTCATCGTGGTCGGCGTATCACTGGACACGGTTCAGCAGATCGAGTCCCACTTGATCACGCGGAACTACGAAGGATTCACCGGTCCGCGGGGGCCGAGAATCCGAGGGCGGACCACGGGGCGAACGACGAGGTAGCGGTGGCTCTGCCGGCCACCCGCCGCGGCGCGGGTGGCCCAGCTTCGGTTTGGCGCGTGGAGCTTCCGGGGACGTGACGACCACGCGCGTCGGGGCGCGGAACATCGGACAGGCTCCGGCCAGCGCTAGAGGGCTCGGGACATGCTTGGCGGCACGATGAGGATCAAATACAAGTCGCCCGAGGAGATTCGCCTCATGCGAGAGGCGTCGCTCGTGGTGGCCGAGATCCTCGAGGTGGTCGCCGAGAACGTCGCGCCGGGAGCCTCGACCTGGGATCTCGATCGCATCGCGGCTGCCGAGATCGAGCGCCACAAGGTTCAAAGCGCGTTCCTCGGTTACTATGGCTATCCGGCGGTGCTGTGCACATCGGTCAACGAGGTGATCGTTCACGGCATTCCGCGCCGAGACGTGGTCCTGGCCGAGGGGGACATCATCTCGATCGACTTTGGCGTGTTCAAGCACGGCTTTTGCGGCGATTCGGCGCGGACGCTGCCGGTCGGCGCGATTGCGGACGACAAGCAAAAGCTCGTAGACACAACGCGCGAGTCGCTGGACCACGCCATCGATCTATGCGTGTCCGGCAACCGGCTGGGGGACATCGGGGCCGCGGTGCAGAAGCACGCCGAACTGAACGGGTATTCAGTCGTTCGTACCTTCGTAGGGCACGGGATCGGGCGGGCGATGCACGAGGACCCGCCGGTCCCGAACTACGGTCGCGCCCACACGGGTAAACGCCTGAAAAGCGGGCTTGTAATCGCGATCGAACCTATGCTAAATGCCGGTGCTCACGAGGTCGAGGTGCTCGACGACAACTGGACTGCGGTGACGCAAGATCGCAGGCTGTCCGCGCACTTCGAGCACACGATCGCGATTTTGGACGAAGGTCCGTGGGTGCTCAGCAGGCCGGATTCGAGGCCGGGATATCCCGCTCACCAGCCCGCCCCGCACCCACGGCAGTGAACGAAGGTTCCGGGGGCATTACGCCATGAAGGTCAGAGCGTCAGTCAAGACGATGTGTCCCAAGTGCAAGGTAATCAAGCGCAAGGGTATCGTGCGCGTGATTTGTGAGAACCCGCGGCACAAGCAGCGCCAGGGTTAGGAGAACGAAGAGATGGCTCGAATCGCCGGTGTCGACCTTCCTAAGCACAAGCGCGCCGAGATCGCGCTTACGTACATTTACGGGATCGGCCGTACCCTCTCCAACGAGATCCTGAAGGAATCGGATGTCGCGCCTGACAAGCGGGCCGAGAATCTGGATGATCAGGAGGTCCGGCGCATCCGCGACGTGATCGAGGCGAAGCACAAAGTGGAAGGTGATCTGCGGCGCGACATCAACATGTCGGTCAAGCGGCTCATGGACCTCGGGTGCTACCGCGGGCTTCGGCACAGGAAGGGACTACCCGCGCGCGGTCAGCGGACGCATACGAATGCCCGCACGCGAAAAGGTCCGCGCAAGCAGGCGATCAAGAAGCAAGGGGCCGGTGGCAAGAAGTAATCGGCGCGTTGCGCCCTAGCCGCGAGAAGAGCAATGGCACAACCCAAGAAGCAGCAGACCAAGAAGAAGGTCAAAAAGAACATCCAAACCGGGGTGGCCCACATCTCGTCGACCTTCAACAACACCGTCGTCACGCTCACCGACGTCTCCGGGAACGTGATCTCTTGGTCGTCAGCGGGGGGATGCGGGTTCAAGGGTTCGCGCAAGTCCACGCCGTTCGCGGCGCAGGTGGCGGCCGAGAACGCCGGTCGCAAAGCGCAAGAGCACGGGATGCGCAACGTGACGGTGTTGGTGAAGGGGCCCGGAGCGGGCAGGGAATCAGCGCTCCGCGCGCTTCAGTCCACTGGGTTCAAGATCAGCTTGATCCGCGACGTCACGCCGATTCCGCACAACGGATGCCGGCCGCCCAAGCGGCGTCGCGTGTGAGCCAAGTCGCAGTTCGCTTTCAAACTAGGTTCGGACATGGCGAGATACATCGGTCCAGTTTGTCGGCTCTGCCGGCGCGAAGACATGAAACTCTTCCTGAAGGGAGAGCGCTGCTACACGGACAAATGCGGGTACGAGCGCCGCTCCTATCCGCCGGGGCAGCACGGCCAGGCGCGCCGGCGCAAGCGCTCCGACTACGGCGAGCAGCTCCGCGAGAAGCAGAAGGTCAAGCGGATCTACGGGATCGCCGAGCGGCAGTTCCGCGGCTACTACCACAAGGCCGCGCGCGCGAAGGGCGTCACCGGCGATAAGCTGATCCAGCTGCTCGAGCGCCGGCTCGACAACGTGGTCTACCGGATGGGATTCGCCAGCGACCACGCCGAGGCTCGCCAGCTCGTCCGCCACGGTCACTTCAAGGTGGGCGGCCACCGGGTCGATGTGCCGTCCTATCTCGTGCGCGAGGGCGATGTGGTGGAGGTCCGGGAGAAATCCCGGAAGATCGAACGGATCAGCGAGTCGCTCGCGGCCGTGGAGCGCCGCGGTGTGCCCGGCTGGATCGCGCTCGACAAGGATAACTTCAAAGCGACGGTGCAGACGCTCCCCACCCGGGAGGACGTCACGCTGCCGATCCGCGAGCAGCTCATCATCGAGCTCTACTCGAAGTAAATACCGACGTAGGAATAGCCGCCCATGGAGACGCAGACTGCTCCGCATACGCAAGGCCCGGCCTCCGAGCTCATGGCCAAGAACTGGCGCGACCTCATCCGGCCGCGCATGCTCGAAATCGAGGAGAAGACGGCCGCCTACGGCAAGTTCACGTGCGAGCCGCTGGAGCGCGGGTACGGGACGACGCTCGGTAACTCCCTCCGTCGCGTGCTCTTGTCCTCGATTCAAGGCGCAGCGTTTACGCACGTCAAGATCGAGGGCGCGCTGCACGAGTTCACCTCGTTGCCCGACGTCGTCGAGGACGTCACTGACATCGTGCTCAACCTCAAGGAGGTGCTCCTCAGGGTCGAGGACGATCGCAGCTACACCGTGAGGCTCGACAAGGACGAGGAGGGGCCGGTCAAGGCAGGCGACATCGAGGTCGTCAGCGGCGTCACCGTGCTCAACCCCCAGCAGCACATCGCGACCATCTCGCGTGGCGGCAAGCTGCACATGGAGCTCACGATCGGCACCGGGCGTGGTTACGTTCCGGCGGAGCGGCACGCCAAGGCGAACGTCCCCGTGGGAACGATTCCGATGGACGCGCTGTTTTCGCCGATCAAGAAGGTCAACTTCGCGGTGACCAACGCCCGCGTGGGCCAGCAAACCGACTACGACAAGCTGGCCCTCGAGGTGTGGACGAACGGCGCGGTCTCGCCCGACGACGCCGTCGCGTTCGCCGCCAAGATTCTCAAAGAGCAGCTGAACATCTTCATCAACTTCGAGGAGACGGCGGAGCCCACCGAGGCGCCGGCGACCGAGGAGCAGGAGAAGCTCAACGAGAACCTGTGGCGCACCGTCGATGAGCTCGAGCTGTCCGTGCGCTCGGCGAATTGCCTCCAGAACGCCAACATCAAGTACATCGGCGAGCTGGTGCAAAAGAGCGAGTCGGAGATGCTCAAGACGAAGAATTTCGGCCGGAAGTCGCTCAAGGAAATCAAAGAGATCCTGGCCGAGATGGGCCTGTCGCTGGGGATGAAGCTCGACAACTGGCCGGGGACGACGCCGCTCAAAAAGTAGTCGCGTCGGCCGCCCGCGGGCCGCGCCACGCAGGGAAGGGGCACAGTCATGCGCCATCGCAAAGCAGGACGAAAGCTCAATCGGACATCGGCCCATCGGAAGGCCCTCTACTCGAATATGGTGGCTTCGCTGCTCACCCGCGGCCGGATCGAGACCACCGAGGCAAAGGCGAAAGAGATCCGCCGGATCGCCGAGCGCACCATCACGTGGGGCGTGTCGGTGAGCGAGCTCACCCGCAAGGAGCGCAAGGAGCTCAGTGACGCGGAGCGCTCGAGCATCGTGCACGCTCGGCGCATGGCGCGGCGGATCGTGCGGGATCCGAGCGCGCTGGATAAGCTGTTTCACGAGGTGGCGCCGCGCTATGCGGGCCGCCCCGGTGGCTACACGCGGGTGCTCAAGACCCGGAGGCGGCGCGGCGACGCGGCGCCGATGGCGTTTTTGGAGCTCGTGCCCGCGGGTGGCCAAGCTCAGGCTTAATCGGGGCGAGGCACTCGCCGCTTGGCGGCGAAGCTCTGGCGAAATGGAGGCCCGGGCGAGGCTGGCGGCATAGCCTCTGCTCAGTCGCTCGTTTGAAGCCAGGGTGTTCCGTTGAACAGCGGCGGCGGGCTGATCTGCGAAGGCGCGGCGCCCCGTGCGGGTCGGCGCCAGCCGCGGACGGTGATGTTGGCTTTTTGGGCGTCAGCTCGGCTCGTTTGGGGTCGAGCGAAGGCGGCACATGTGCGAAATTCAGGCGCGGGCGACCCGGGTCAGCTCGGCGCCCGAAAGAGCCGCGAAAGGAGTGCCCATCGCCATGGAGCCGAAGAGTTTTGCCTTGGCGGCCTGTGTCCTGGCCGTTTCGATCCTGGGCGCGGGCTGCCGCGATACGAACACCGGCGGAGGCGAGGGCGGGGAACCCGACTCGGGGGCGGGCGAGGGGAGCGCCGTGTCGATTCAGGAGGTTCAAAGCGACGACATCGCCGAGGGCGATGAGGTGATCTTGCGCGAGGTCGTCGTGACGGCGGTGGATACGTTCGGCTCGCGGCGCGGGAGCGTGTATGTGATGGAGCCGGAGGGCGGCGCGCGGTCGGGCGTGCAGGTGTTTTTGGAGGGGACTGAGGCGGCGGATATCGAGCCGGGTGACCTGGTCGACGTCGAGGGCGCCGAGAAGGTGGAGTTTTCGTTTTCAGACGACGACACCGGGCGCGCGCTCACGCAACTTCAGGCGCCGCAGGACGGGAGCGTCACGGTGACCGTCGTCGGCGAGGGCACGATCCCCGACCCGGAGCCCGTGGATCCCGCCGAGATCGCGGCAGACGACGAGGTGGCGAGGGACTGGCAGAGCGTGCTCGTGCGAATCGAGACTGTCGCGGTGGAGAGCGCGCCGCGGCAAATCGGCTCGGACGACGACTTTAAGGAGATGGCCGTGACCGGAGGGCTGCCCGTGGTCTCCGAGCTCGCCCCGCTGTCGGACGAGATCACGGTGGGCGACTGTTACGCGGCGATGACGGGGATCCTGTCGTACGCGTTCGACTATCGGCTCCAGCCGCGGTCCTCCGACGACCTCGAGCCCGACGGAGACGCATGTCCTGAACGGGACGATCTATTTACCGTCCGCGAGCTCAAGCAGGAGGAGGACGTCGAGGTCGGCGACAGCGTGACCGTGGAGGACGCCGTAGTAACCTTCATCCAAGACAGCGAAGCGCGGGTGGTCATCCAAGACCAGACGGAGGTACCCGAGGCTCATAACGGCATCCTGGTCTTCCGGGGGAGCACCCCGGAGCCGCTTCCGGACGGGCTCGAGGAAGGAAGCGTGGTCACGGTGTTCGGCGAGCTCGATGAGTTCGCAGACGCCACGCAGATCAGCAGCGCGACCATCGTTTTGAGGGACGAGGACCCGGTGGAGCCGGTGCGCTTCGACGAGGACCTCGACCTCGACGTTCTGGCCGACGAGGATGAAGGCGAGGAGTTCGAACACACCTTCATCGAGCTCAGCGACGTCGCGATCGTCGACGAGGTTCTCGACGACGAGGAACGGGACGGGCTGGTGCTCGAAGACGAGGACGGCGGGCAGCTCGTGTTCGACAGCAGGTGGGTCGGCGATGGAGACCTCGGCGACATCGATGTCGACGTCGGCGACTGCCTGGGCACTCTGCCCGGTATCATGGACTTTGTCGGGTTTTTGCCGGAGCCGAGAGTGCTCCGCCTGCTCGGCGAGGAGCGGTTCGAGCTGGGCGGCGACTGCGCGTTCGCGGACGCACGTTAACGCTCCGCGCCGCGAGCCGGCGCGGTGACGCCGCGGGACGCGCCGCCATGAGGCGCCGCTTTAGGCGCTGTCAAGGGCGGGGGCGCCGCTTCGTCCCGTTCGCACATCGATCACGCGGCGCACGCGCGCCGCGGCATAGCCGAGAGCGCGGCGGGCTGAGAATCCGCGCCCGCCGGGATCGCGTGGTCTGCGCGGTGCGGGAGTTTGTGGGCAAAAATCTGCCCGGGAGGGTTGGCAGCTCCGGAGCGGCTTCATAGGATGCTACCGCCTTGTAATAGGCAGTTTGGCTCTTTGCGGAACGGGAAAGATTGGTATGAAACTGCGTAATGTACTTTTGGTTTTTGCGATTGTTGCCTTCATGTCGGGTTGCGCCGCGCAGGCGGCAACGCCGGTGACGGGCTTCCTCTACTCGGATGTCCAGGCGCCTGTCGACGTCGAGGGTGACGCCGAGCCGGTGCGCGAAGGCGAGTCCTGCGCGACCAGCATCCTCGGGCTCATCGCCACGGGCGATGCCTCCATCCACGCCGCCATGGCCGAGGGTGGGATTTCGCGTGTCGCCACCGTGGACTACGCGAGCAGCGGGATCCTCGGCATCTACGCCGAGTTCTGCACGGTCGTCCGCGGCGAGTAACGCGCTCGGCGCACATTGCGCCGACGCGTCGCCAAGAGTGTCGCGCGCCGCTGCCGGCGCGCTATCCATTCCTCTCGCGACGCGACCCCGCGCGCGGCGCCTTGTGGCGGCCGCGCGCGTTTTTGATCCGAGCGCTGGCGCCGCGGCGGCCTCGCGCTCCCACCCGCCCGAGCCGATCGCGGCTGCCCCGTTAGCGACCCTGCGGTACAGTAGGCCGCCATGACGAAACGGGTGACAAAAGCGATCATCCCCGCCGCCGGTCTCGGCACGCGGTTTTTACCGGCGACGAAGGCGGTGCCGAAGGAAATGCTCCCGATCGTGGACGTCCCTACGATCCAACTCGTGGTGGAGGAAGCGGTTCGCGCGGGAGCCCGGCAGGTGGTGGTGATCAACGGGCGTCACAAGCAGGAGATCGAAAATCATTTCGACTACGCGGTCGAGCTCGAGCAAAACCTCCGCGAAAAGGGCAAGGAGGCGACCTTGCGTGAGATGGAGGCGATCACCGAGTCGGTGAGCTTGATATCGGTGCGGCAAAAGCGCCCGCTCGGGCTCGGGCATGCGGTGTTGTGCGGCCGGGACGTGGTGGGGGAGGAGCCGTTCGCGGTGCTCCTCGGCGACGACCTGATCGACGACGGCGGCGGCGAGCCGGGAATCGGGCAGCTCGCGCGCGTCTACGAGGAGACGGGCGCCGGCGCGGTGGCGGTGATGGAAGTCCCGCCCGGCAGCGAGCACATGTACGGCATCGTGGACGGCGAGGAGGTCCAAGACGGGCGCATCCGCATCCGCGATATGGTCGAAAAGCCAAGCCCCGGGACGGCGCCCACGCGCCTCGCGGTCATCGGCCGCTACGTGCTTCCGCCCGAAATCTGGCCCATGCTCGAAAGCACCGAGCCTGGCCACGGCGGCGAGATCCAGCTCACCGACGCGCTCCGCGAGCTCGCCGCCGGGCCGGGGCTTTACGGCGTGCGGGTAGACGGCGAGCGGCACGACGCGGGCGACAAGCTCGGGTTTCTGCGGGCGAACATCGCCTACGCGCTCAAGCGCCCCGAGCTTCGCGACGGCGTCCTCGCCATGCTCCGCGAGATGAGCGGGTCCCCGGATTCCTCCGGCTGAACCCGCGATGACCGCCGCGAGCGCCCCCGCCTACGTCGATGTGGCTGTCGAGCTCCCGGTTCGGGGCACCTACCGGTACCGAGCCCCGGGCGACGCTGCGCGGGCCTGGGTGGGAACCCGCGTGCTCGTGCCACTCGGCAGCCGCGCCGTCACGGGGGTCGTGGTGGCGACCGCCGACGAGGCGCCGCCGGGCGTGGCCGAGGTGCGCGCCGTCGAGGCGATCGTCGATCCGGAGCCCCAGCTAAGCGAGGAGCTCGTCGCGCTGTGCCTGTGGGTCGCCGAGTACTATGAGGCGCCGCCGGGCGAGGTGTTTCGCGTCGCCCTGCCCGCGGGCACGCGCGTCACCGCCAGCTCGAGCATCGAGCTCACCGAGGCCGGACGCCTGGCGCTCGCCGGCGCGGGCCACGGCGCGCTTACGCGGGGGGCGCGCGCGATCCTGGGCAGGCTCGAGGGCGCGGGCGGCGCGGCGCGGCGCAAGGACGTGCTGCAGGCACCCGCGAAAGCAGGGGACCTTACGGCCTTGGTTTCGGCCGGGCTCGTCGCGTTTTCCCGTGATGCGCCGAGAGCGCGCGTCCGCGCGCGGACCGAGCGCGTGGCCGTGCTCGCCCCGGGCGCCGAGGAGCAAAACCGCGATGCGCTCGCGGCCCGGGCGCCGGCGCGGGCGAAAGTCCTCGAAGCCCTCGCCGAGCGCGGCGGCGAGGCCCCGCTGGCGGCGCTGCGCAAAGCGCACCCCCGTGCGGCCGACCACGCCCGGGCGCTCGAGGGCGAGGGCTGGCTCGCGATCGAGGAGCGCCCGGCCGACCCGGATCCGTTTCGCGGCGGCGCAGACGGCATGTCGGCTCCCGCGAAGGCGCCCGAGCTCACGGAGCCGCAACGCCGGGCGGTGGACGCGCTCGTCGCCGCGATCGCGAGGGCCGAGTTCGAGGCGTTTTTACTGCACGGCATCACGGGGAGCGGGAAGACCGAGGTCTACCTCCACGCGATCGCGCGCGCGATGGAAGCCGACTTATCGGCCGTGGTGCTCGTCCCCGAGATCTCGCTCACGCCGCAGCTCGCGGCCAGATTCCGAGCTCGCTTCGGCGATCGCGTGGCCGTTTTGCACAGCGCGCTCACCGAGCGCCAGCGCTACGACGAGTGGCACAGGCTGCGCTCGGGGGCGGCGCGCATCGCGCTGGGCGCTCGATCCGCCGTCTTCGCGCCGGTGCGCGATCTGGGCGTGATCATCGTCGACGAGGAGCACGACGCGTCGTTCAAGCAGGAAGAGGGGGTCCGCTACAGCGCCCGCGACGTGGCCCTGGTTCGCGCCAAGCGCGCCGGCGCCGCGTGCGTGCTCGGCTCCGCCACGCCGTCGCTCGAGTCCGCGCACAGCGCCGAACGCGGCCGCCTGCGCGTGCTCCCGCTGCCCGCGCGGGCCTCCGGGGCGTCGCTGCCCAACGTGGAGCTCGTCGATCTCCGCACGTTCAAACCCGCCGCGGGCTCGATGCTCACGGCGCCGCTGTCCGAGGCGGTGACGGCCGCGCTGTCCCGGGGCGAGCAGGTGATCTTGTTTCTGAATCGCCGCGGGTTTGCCACCTTCGTGGTGTGCGGGCGCTGCGGCCACGCGTTTCGGTGTGACAACTGCTCGGTGTCTTTGACGTATCACCAATGGCGCGATCGCCTGCTGTGTCACTACTGTGGTCACGGCGAGCGATTGTCCGACACCTGCCCGGGGTGCGGGGGCGCGGGGACGATCCTGCGCCGCGGTTTCGGCACCGAACAAATCGCCGAGGCCACGGCCGCGAGCTTCCCCGCCGCGCGGGTCGCCCGGCTCGATCGAGACGTCGCCACCGGGGCCAAGATCGCGCGGGTGCTCTCGCGCGTCGCCAGGCGGGAGGTGGACATCCTCGTGGGCACCCAGATGGTCACGAAGGGACACGACTTCTCCGGGGTCACCCTCGTAGGCGTTTTGTGCGCGGACACCGCGCTGTCTTTGCCCGACTTTCGCGCCTCGGAGCGGACCTATCAGCTCCTCACCCAGGTCGCGGGCCGCGCCGGCCGCGGCGAGCGCCCCGGGCGCGTCATCGTGCAGACTTATCAAAGCGATGTGCCCGCGATCGCCGCGGCCGCTTCACACGACTACGACGGCTTCTGCCGGCAAGAGCTCGCCGCGCGTCGCGAGCTCGGTTACCCGCCGTTCGGTCACCTGGTCGCGCTCCGGGTCGATGGGCGGGACGCCACCGATGTCGAGGCCACGGCGCGCGAGCTCGCGCGCGCCGCTCGCAGGCTCCGCGGCGCGGCGGCCGAGCCGGAAGTGCTCGGGCCCGCCGAGGCGCCGCTGTCGCGACTCAAGGGACGCACGCGATGGCAGCTGTGGATGCGAGCGAGCGAGCGCAAAGCGCTTCGGGCGCTTTTGCGCCGGCTGGTCGCGGAGGATCGAAGCGGCACGGCCCGCGTGACCATCGACGTGGATCCCGTCTCGACCCTGTAGTACACTCTGCCTGCGCAGATCGGCCATTCGCCGCATTCACTGCGCCCGAAAGTGCATGACGAGGGAGGCGTCGCCAAAGCTCCTGGTCGTATCTGGAAGCGACGACCGCGAGGAGCTCACGGGTGTGCTGCGCGCCGGTGGTTTCGACGACCTGCACGCGGCGGACGGCGGCGATGACACGCTGTCCAGGGTACAGGCGCTCGATCCCGACGTGGTGGTGCTCTGCGCGGATATCGGCCACGGCGAGGTGAGGGCGCTGGCGTCGGCGATACGGCGCGACGAGCGCCGCGCGCGCCTCGTGCTCGTAGGCCAGCGAAATGGCCCGGTCAAAAACGCGCTCGACGCGGCGGCGTATGACATCGACCACTTCGTCGGGCGCCCGCTGTCGGCCAAAGCGCTCGCGTTCGCCGTCGGCACCGGCGTATCGGGCGCAGCGCGGGCCCATCGTGGCGGCGCCCCGGCGGCCGCGGACGGTGGCGCGGCTGGGGGCGCTGAGGACGGCGCCGAACACGCGGGCTCCGCGCCCTCAGCGGGTGGCGACGAGATGCCCGGTGAGCCGATCGCTCGCGCCCCCGGCGACCCGATCGCTCGCGCCACCGACGTCGCCATCGATGCGGTGGTTCGCGAGGGGATCGCGTCGCTGCCCCCGGAGCACGATCACGCCCAGGAAGGGGCCGCGCGGGCCCACGGCGAGGTTGGCGCGGCGATCTCGCACCCGGACGCTGTCGGCGCCGCGGACGAGCGGGCGGAGGGGGCGACCGGAGCCGGCGACAGCGAGGCTTTCGTCACCGAAGCCGGCGCCGAGGATCCCGGCGTCGATACGTCACCGGGCCACGCGGCGAGCTCGAGGGGGCGCCTGCGCGGGCGCTTTGCCGAGTCCACTGCGGCGGATCGGGCGGACCCGGAGGCGCCGGCGCAAGCGGACGCCGAGCTGCCGGTGGCGCCGCAGCGCGAGCCGACGCTCGTTTTGCCGGACGACGCCGGTCATGACGC
>SLNH01000212.1 GCA_007133195.1 Nannocystineae bacterium
CGCGCCCTAACCTGCGTCCGCTCGCGGCCACGATCTTTGTCCTCGGCGTCCTGCCCGCGCCGCGCCGTCACCTGCGTCCGCTCGCGGCCACGATCTTTGTCCTCGGCGTCCTGCCCGCGCCGCGCCGTCACCTGCGTCCGCTCGCGGCCACGATCTTTGTCCTCGGCGTCCTGGCCGCGCCGCGCCGCGACCTGCGTCCGCTCACGGTCACGATCTTTGTCCTCGGCGTCCTGGCCGCGCTGGGCCGTCACCTGCGTCCGCTCGCGCTCGTCGCTTTTGGTTCGCTCCTCGGGCTCGGATGCGCGCGATTGGGTGTGGACCGTACAGCCCGCCATCATCACGAGCGCGAGCCCGGCTGCGATCATCGTACCTCGCATCATTCCTCCCTGATTACTAGTCTGTGTTAACCGTCCCCGCACTCGACCGGCCGGCTACCCGGGTAGGCCAGCCGCGGGCTGTCAGGATCATAGACGTCCGCCCGGCGGATTACTTCGCCGCGCGCCTCGAGGCGCTCCGCCTTGGCCGCGCGGATGAGTTGCCCCGTCGACGTGATCGCGCCCTCGTCCAGGTCGAGCCGGCCGAAAAGCCCGCGGCCCTCGCCCGGAGCCAGAAAGTCGCTGGTCGCCACGACGAGCTCTTCGTCGTCGGCGATCCGCGCGCCGTCACCCCGGCGAAGCTCGACTTCGAGGTGCCCGCCCTCACAGCGCGCGCTCGCCTCGGCCCCCGAAAGCAAGAGGATTCCGCTGCTCCGGCCGAGATTGCGGCGCAGAAGCTCCGCTAGATCCCCACCCGTGAGGGTCACCTGGGAAAACTGATTATCGAAGGGCGCAGCGCGGTGAAGCTCGCCGTAGGTGAGCTCTCCCTGCGGAAGATCCGCGCGCACGCCGCCTCCGTTCGTGATCGCGATGTCCGCCTCCGGCATCGCTTCGCGCATGAGGTCCGCGAACAGATTACCCACCGGCGACTCGGAGGCGTACCCCGTCTCGAGCCGCTCGGAGAGCGTCACGCCGAGCGCCCGACTCCGGGCTTGCTCGGCCTCTTCCACGGCCTCGTCCACGATCGCGGCCACCGAGGGAGACGGCTCGAGCGGACGGCCCTCGTACCGATCGTGATCGCACTCGCTCGCCGGCGCCGGATCGCCGTCTTCGTCCTCGCAGGTCACCTGGGGCTGATGAATCTCCACATCGACGACCTCGCCGTCGCTTGGCCGGACCGTCACATCAACGCGGGAAAACCCGGCCCCGTTCGCATACGACTGGACGATGGCCGTGTCGTTTACGCGATGAGCCACCCCCGCGTGGGTGTGCCCGGCCGCGATCACATCGACGAGGCCGGCGGGGAGCTGCCTGGCGAGCTCGAAGATTTCGCTGTCCTCGTCGCAACTTTCGAGGTCGTCGGGGTCGCTGAATTCCGAGCATCGTCCCCCGGCGTGCGCGGCGAGCACGACGACCGACGCCCCGCTCGCGCGGAGCTCGCGCGCCTTCGCGCGAACCGTGGGAAGCAGGTCCCACACCTCCAAGCCTTCGAAGTTCATCGCGATCGTGGTGTAGGGGGTCGCCGTGGTGGTCGCGCCGATGATCCCCACGGACACGCCGGCTACATCGACCACGGTGGCTGCGGGCACGTTTTCCCAATCCACGCGCCCGCCGCCCTCGTCCGCGAGGTTCGCCGCGAGCAAGGGAAACGCCGCCTCCTTGGCGCGCTCTTTCAGCGCCCCGCGGGGATCGTCGTCGTCGTCTTGCGGGGTCGGCGCGTCGTGGTCGGGGCCGAAATCGAACTCGTGGTTGCCAATCGCCACCGCGTCGTAACCGAGCTCCCCATAGGCGGCGATCGCCGTCTTACCCCGATTCAGATTCGATTCGAGCGTGCCCTGAAACACGTCCCCCGCGTCCACCAGAACCACGCCGCCGTCGTCCTCGCGCGCCGCCCTCAGGTTGTCGAAGTAGGCGCCGAGGATCGGAAGGGCCGCGAGCTGGCCGTGCAAATCCGTCGTCCCCACGACGCTGATCACCACATCATCCTCGGGCGCGTCAGCCTCGGACGCCGTCGCCTCTGGCGCTTCCGGCGCTTCGGGAACCTCGGGCCCGTCGCCCGGATCACCGCTCACGCAGCCGGCCAGCACCCACGTAAACACCACGCAAGGTGTGACTATCCTCTTGCTGAGCACGCGACGATTCTAGCTCAGAGGCGGCACGCACCCTACCCATATCGGCATCCCATGTAGCTCACACACCCGCCTACTCGTCGCACAGGCAATCGCGGCGCCCGCCCCGCCCGAAGCCCCATTACGGTGTGGGGGTGTCCGGCGCGGCCGGCGCGCGGACGCAGCTGCCCCAGAGCTCTTCGAGGTACGCGATGTCCTCTTGAACCGGCTCGACCGAGGTGTTTCCCGGGTTCATGACGGACGTGCGCTCCTCTACATGCCACATGCCGAACGCGTGGCCGATCTCGTGGGCGACTACCACGGCGCGCCTATGGCGCCCGCTCATGACTTCGTTGATGAGGATCTCGCCGTCATCGGGCAAGTACACGCCGTAAAACAGTGGCGCCGCCTCGTCGAAGCCGACCGACACTCGCTCGGCGAACTCCAGATCCCGCGTCGTGAGGCGGGTGTCGGCGATCTCGTTCCACATGTCGAGCGCATCCTCGATGCTGGCGAGTTCCTCCTCGCTCGCCTCGGGGGCGACGTCTACGACGAGGGGTTGGCAGGGATCGAAGGTGACCTCCATCTCGCTCGGCGGCGGGGCACCGTAACAACCGAGGGCACCGGTGGCCGCCAACCAAGCGAGGGGCGTGATACGCAATGAGTTTGCCACCCCTTCATCGCACGCGATCCGAGCCCACGGTGTCAACGATCACGAGCGCGCGCACCAACAGAAATCGGGCTCACCTAGCCCGACTCATGCCAAACGATGTTCACGACGTGTATTCGGTCGCCACTTCCGAGCGGGCCAACATTTCGCTCACGTCGCGGGCGCGCATACCGAGCAAATACAAGATTCGATCGAGTCCCCCCGCGCTCACTGAGGTGTCGGCCGCCTGCTTGAGCTTCGGCTTGGCGTGAAACGCGATGCCCAATCCGGCGCGCTCGAGCATGCTGAGGTCGTTCGCGCCGTCGCCGATGGCGATCGTCTGTTCGAGCGCGATCCCCTCGCCCTGCGCGATCGCGTCGAGTAGATCGGCCTTGCGCTGCGGGCCCACGATCGGTTCGAGCACGCGCCCGGTGAGCTTCCCTTGCGACACCTCGAGGTGGTTCGCGTAAACGTAGTCGATCCCGAGCCGTTCCTTCAGGGCGCCGGCGGCGAAGGTAAACCCGCCGCTCACCACGGCGGTCTTGTAACCGAGAATGCGAAGCACGCGGATCAGGGGCTCCGCGCCCTGGGTGAGTGGCAGATCCCGGCTCAGCGCCAGGACGCGATCGTAGTCCAGCCCTTTCAAGAGGGCCACGCGCTCGCGGAGGCTCTGCTCGAAATCCAGCTCCCCGGCCATCGCCTGCCGGGTGATCGCCTCGACCTTGTCCACGACGCCGTGCATCCGCGCGAGCTCGTCGATGCACTCGACGCGGATCAGCGTCGAGTCCATGTCCATCACCACGAGTCGTTTCGACCGCCGGGTCACCGTCTCGCGCTGCACCGCCACATCGATGTCGTACTCGGCGACCGCGCTCACGAGGTCGCGGCGGAGCGCGGGCCCGCGCTCCTCGACCGGCCCCTCGAGCGAGACGATCACCTCGATCGAGCTCAGGTGCCCATCCGAGAGCTGGCGTACCTCCTCGATGTTGGCTCGCCGCTCGGCGAGCGCGGCGGCGATGACGTGAAGCCCCGTGGCGCCCACCCCGTCGCCGATCGCGGTGACCGCGTAGCGCCGCCGCTCAGCGCCCTCCTCACGCGCCGCGCGCTCCTCGTGATCGAGCACGCGAAACTGGAGCTCGAGGCCCAGGCTCTTCGCCGCAAACAGCAGGTCTTTGAGGACGGGCGCTCCCTGCTTCGGGGTCGCGTCGAGATCCAAAAGCAGCGCGAGGATGAGCTGCCCTTGGACGACCACTTGTTCCACATCGCGAAGTCCGACTCGCTTGCCCACCAGCGTTTCGGTGAGCGCGGCCGTGATACCGGGGCTGTCCGGCCCGGTCACGGTCACGAGGACGCGCTGAGATTTCTCATCGCTTGAGCTGACTGCCATGGCGGCAGTGTACCGATCTCGAGCCGAGATCCTAGTACCTCATCATGAAGGGCGCTCGCCCCGGCCACACGCCACCGGAATGCACGAGCCCGAACGCCGTCACGCGGCACGTCGCGCGATCGCCGCGCGCACCGGCGCGTTGACGAGCAGCACCGAGCAGGGAGCGTGGCGCGCGATCGCATCGGCCACGCGCCCGAGAAGCCAGCGCTTTGGCTCGCGGTGACCGCGACCGCCGAGAGCGACGAGATCGTATTGCCCCGTCTCGAGCGCGCTATGGATGCCCTGCCGCGGCGGCGTCTTGGCGAGCGCGAGCTCGAGGGCCGAGCGATCGCCCCGGTAGCGGGCCACGAGGGCACGTCCGCGTCGATCGGCCTCGTCCAGGACTGCGCCGCCGGCGCCCTCCTCGAGGCGATCGCCGCCGCGAGCCTCGCCCGGTCCAGGGCCGACGCTCTGCCAACAATGCAACACGTCCACCCGCGCGCCTGGCGCGGCGAGGGCGAGCGCGCCCTCGAGCGCCGCGAGCGAAAGCTCACTGTAGTCCGTCGGGACGAGAATTCGGCGAAAGCCGCGGCGACCCACGACCTCGCGGCGGGCGATGAGCACCGCGGGATGAGCGACCCTCGCCGCGCGCTCGGCGACGCTCCCCATGAGGAGCCAGCGAACGCCAGAGCGGCCGTGACTCCCCAACACGAGGAGCTCCGCCTCCGTGCTTCGCTGCAAGTCGGTGAGCGTTTCATCCGCTTCGCCCTCGGCGACCACGTCCGAGGGCGCAACCTTCGCATCGCGGAGCTCTTCGCGGGCGTGCTCCAGCCGCGTTCTCAGCCCGTTCGGGGAGCCCCAGGCTTCGCGTTTCGAGCGCGAGCCCTCCCCATGCGGTTCGCTCGCACGACGCTCCGATCGCATCACGTGAGCCAGGACGAGCTCGGCGCCGGTGAGCCGCGCCGTGGCGATCGCCTGTCCGAGCGCGACGTCGCCCTCCGCCGAGAAGTCACATCCGACGACCAAACGCCAAGGCCATGTCATGCTTCTCGCCACATGACTAGCCGCAGCAGATCTCGTGCCAGTTTAGGGGTGTCCCGTGGGCACCTCTAAAGCGCTCCCCGTCATGACGCCGCTTCCCGCGGAGCCAGACCGAAGATCTCGCGCAGCCGCCACCCCTCCACCGACTCCTCGGTTAGGAGCTCGCGAACCAGCTCCCCGAGCTGTTCGCGGTGGGCGGCGAGGAGGCTGCTCGCGCGCTCGTGCGCCTCGCTGAGCGCGCGCCTCACCTCTTCGTCGATCTCTCGCGCGGTTTGTTCGCTGTGCTCTCGGTGGTGCGTGAGCTCTTCGCCCAAGAACGGCTGCGCGCGTTCCTCCCCGAAGGCGACGGGACCGATCCGCTCGCTCATCCCCCAGTCCACCACCATCTTGCGGGCGAGCTTCGTCGCCTGCTTGAGATCGCTCTCCGCACCGCTCGTCGCCGTCCCGATCAGCGCCTCCGCCGCGCGCCCGCCGAGCATCACCGTCAGGCGATCGACGAGCACGTCGCGTGAGATGATGTGACGGTCTCGTTCGGGGATCTGCTGGGTCATGCCCATCGCGTGCCCCCGCGGGATGATGGTTACCTTGTGCAGGGGATCCGCGTGCGGAAGCAGCGCCGCCAGCGCCGCGTGCCCGGCCTCGTGATAGGCGAGCGTCTCTCGCTCGCGCTCGTCGAGCTCCACCCCCTCGCGCGGTGCCCCCATGAGGAGCTTCTCCCGCGCGCCCTCGATGTCCTCCATCCGCACCTCTTGCCTGCCTGCCCGCACGGCGAGCAGGGACGCCTCGTTCAGCAGGTTCGCGAGCTCCGCGCCGCTAAGCCCCGTGGTGCGGCGGGCCACGGCGTGTAGATCGACGTCGTCTGCGAGCGGCCGCCCGCGCGCGTGGATCCCGAGGATGAGCTTTCTGTCGCTCAGCGTCGGCAGGTCGGCGGTCACCTGGCGGTCGAAGCGCCCGGCCCGCAACAGCGCGGGATCGAGCACGTCGGGGCGGTTCGTGGCCGCCATGACGATGACCGTCTCGCGGGGCTCGAAGCCGTCGAGCTCCGACAGAAGCTGGTTTAGGGTCTGCTCGCGCTCGTCGTGGCCACCACCGAGCCCGGCGCCTCGCCTGCGGCCGATGGCGTCGAGCTCGTCGATGAAGACGATCGAGGGTGCGTCGCGCTTGGCGTCGCGAAACAGATTTCGAACCCGCGAGGCGCCGACACCGACGAGCATCTCCATGAAGTCCGAGCCCGTGATGCTGTAAAACGGCACGTCCGCCTCGCCGGCGACGGCGCGGGCGAGCAGGGTCTTTCCTGTCCCGGGCGGCCCCACGAGGAGCACGCCCCGGGGGATCTGTCCGCCGAGCGCCCGAAACCGCTCCGGCTCGCGGAGGAACTCGACGATCTCGCGCAGCTCGCGTTTTCCCTGCGCGTTGCCTGCGACATCGTCGAAGGTCTTGCGGCCCTCCTCGCGGCGATACGACTTCGCGCGACTTTGGGTGATCGAAAAGATGCCTTGGCCCTGCGCGCGCATTCGTTGAATGATGAACACGGCGAGGGCGACGAGCAGCAGGAGGGGGAGCAGGTTGACGAGGATGAGGGCCCACGGCGTGTCGTCTACGGGCTGGACCGCGACCTCCACGCCCTGCTCTCGTAACCGCTCCGCGAGCGCCTCGTCGCCGTATGCCGGCACATAGGTGACGAACTCCTCCACCGCGGCCTCGTCCGGCGTGGAAACGGGCTCCTCGAACGTCCCGCCTATGCGGTCCCCCTCCGCGGTGACCGCATCGACGTTGCCCCGCTCCACCTCGCGCACGAACGTCGAGTAGGGAACCTCCTCGCCGTCGGGCTCGCGGCCCAATCCAAACCACAGCCAACCGAGCGCGAGCGCCGCGAAAATCAGCCAGAATAGTGGCACCCGGCGGCGCGATAAACCAAGCCCCTGCTCAGAGGGCTCACGCTCACCTGGCCGCTCGCTGCGGGGTTCGTCCGGGCGGGACTCGGGCTTGTCCATCGCGGGTTTCGACCGCGCGCCCGGCGTCGGCCGTGACGCGCCTGTTTGCGCCCATTGCGGCGCACATCGAACGATTTAGATGTCGCAGCGCCGGCGACCGTCGCGGGGCGGTCCGCACCTTCACGCGAGGCGGGCGCCGCGGACACGAACGGCCGCTGCGAAGTCCATCGCGAGCGGCGCGCCGCCACCGTCTTGGGCGCGTGGTGCGCGCGCGACACGTCGAGACACCGTGCCACGCGCTCACCGAAGGCGCCGCTCAACCATGAACAACGACCTTCGCGACGCGGATTCGGCCATCACCGACCAGCCGGGCGCCTCGGCCCCTGGCGCCGGTTCGGCAACCCCGTCCCGAGGCGCCGCATCAAGAACGAGTGGGCGCCGCTCCGAAATTCGACTCACGTCACATGCGCGGCATGACGGTTGCACTGCTGGAGGGTGTCTCAAACTCCGCGCTGAAGGACACGCTAGGCGCGCTCTTCTCGGCGTACCGGCCCGTCGAGCTCGCTGACTTTACGTCCTGATCTTCGGCGTCGAGGTTGCTCGCGATCGCAAGGTGATTCGGATGAGCCAGTACAACCCAGCGCATGCCGGCACACAGCGCAAACTCCACGGATCGGAGCTCACGGGGGCGGGGTCGCACCGACCTCCGGAACCGACGTGGGTTGTCGCGGCGAGCTCGGCGAGTCCGTCGGAGCTCGCGAGCCGGTGGCTGACTCGGCGGCGCGAGCGAGCGAGGTTTTCTTACCTGCGGCGAGCCTTCTTCGATCACTACAACATCGCGATGCTCACGGCGATCGCCGTGTCCAGTATGATCAGCGGCAGCTGGTGGGTGCTCCTCGCCGGCCTGGTGGCGGAGCTCGCGGTGATCGCCATCGTGCCCCACATGAGCGCGTTTAGGCGCCGCGTCGACGAGCACCTCGCGACCCTGGAGCAGGGCGAGCTGTGCAGAGAGCGCGAGCAGCTCCTTATGCAGATGAACGAGGGACACCGCGACCAATTCGAGCGACTCGAACACCTCGTCGGCCGGATCCGCGCGAGCGGCACCGAAACGACGCGCGCGCTGAACGGCGAGCTCGGCCTCGACCGAATGCTCGCGACCTACGTCGAACTGTCGATCGCGCACAGGCAGGGACACCAATTTTTGGCCATGACGAGCCGCAGGCAGCTCGAGCGCGAGCTGCGGGCGCTTCGCCTCCGCTCCGAAGAGGCCCCGACGTCGTCGCGCATTCGCACGCTACAGCGACACCGGCTGGTCATCGCTGAAAAGCGCCTGGACAGGTGGGATCGAAACCGCGAGCACCTCGACGTGATCGATCAACAGCTCGCGACGATAAGTGAGCTCATCCAGCTCGCTCACGAGCACTCGATGGGCCCGACCGGCGCCCACGCCATCGCCGACGAGATCGAACACCTGCTCGTCGAGCTGGACGAAAACGACGGCATCCTCAGCGAGCTCCACGACGCGTGCATCTCCGAGGACGAAGCCATCGAGGTGACCGAGGCCGAGGCGCTGCACGAAGCCGTCGCTCGCGCCCCGCTGTCTGGTGGCGACGCCGCCTCGAGCCCGGCGGCGGTCACGCAGGCCGGTGAAACCGGCGGCGCGGCTGGTAGCGGTCTGTCGGCGACGGGACGCGAGCACATCTCGGCGATGCGCGTCGAACCGCCCGCGGCCTCGTCGTCCTCGTGACCGCCGACTCCGGTCATCAGCCGAGCAGGCCGGGCCGCATCGCCGCGCGCCCGAATGGCCGGAGCGTCTCGCCCCGCCGGAGGTGTCCCACCACCGCCGAGCGCCTGCTCTGCCGGACCGACACGGCCACGCAAGCTCCCGAAATCGCGCGGTCGTAGGCACGCGTCCGCGGCGACACATTGCGTCAATCAGCGGTTGACACCCTGCGTCGTTGCCCTCTACGCTCCACGCGAAATCGATGAATGAATAACCATTCAGCTTCGCGGCGGCGCCGGGCGCCGTCCGCGGGAGGAGAGGGAATCCATGGCGAATGCCACGGGTGAAGCCCCGAACGGTAACGGTAAGCGCGTCGCCATCATCGACGGCCTGCGGACGCCGTTCGCCAAGCAGGGAACCGCGTACGCAAAGATGTCGGCGCTGGATCTCGGCGCGACCGTGGTCAGGGAGCTCCTCGAACGGAGCAGCCTCCCGGCCTCGGAGATCGAGCGCGTCGTGTACGGACAAGTCGTCCCGTCGCTGAGCGGGCCCAACATCGCGCGCGAGATCGTGCTGGATACCGGCATGCGGCGCGACATCGACGCCTACAGCGTGTCGCGGGCGTGCGCGACCAGTTATCAGTCGGCGGTCGACATCGCGCAAGGGATCGCGAGCGGCGACATCGATTGTGGCATCGCGGGCGGCGCGGACAGCGCCAGCGACGTCCCGATCACCGTGTCGCGGCCCCTGGCGGAGGCACTGATCAAGCTCAACAAGGCGAAGACGTTCGCCGATCGCGTCAAGGCGTTTCGCGACATCAAGCCGCGCCATCTGCTCCCTGAGCCACCGGCGCTCAAAGAGCGAGCGACGGGCCTCACCATGGGCGAGAGCGCCGAAAAAATGGCCCAGGAAAACGGGATCTCGCGCGAGGCTCAAGACGAGTACGCTCACCGCAGCCACACGCTCGCGGCCAAGGCGTGGGAAGACGGCCGGTTCGCCGAGGAGGTCATGGCCGTCCACATCCCGCCCAAGTACGACGACACGATCGCCGAGGACAACACGGTCCGCCGAGACTCGACGGCCGACGGCTACAGCAAGCTCAAGCCGGCGTTCGACAAGCGCTACGGGACGATCACGCCCGGCAACAGCTCGCCGCTCACCGACGGGGCGAGCGCGATGCTTTTGATGAGCGAGGACAAAGCGAAGGCGCTCGGCTACAAGCCCCTCGCGTACATCAAGAGCTATGCGTTCGCCGCGCTCGATCCGGCGGGCCAGCTCCTCATGGGCCCGGCCTACGCCACCCCGCTCGCGCTCGACCGCGCGGGCGCCAAGCTCGGCGACATGCAGCTGATCGACCTTCACGAGGCCTTCGCGGCGCAGATCCTCTCGGTCACGCAGGCCTACGAATCGCGCGCCTTCGCCGAGGACAAGCTCGGCCGCTCCGAGGCCATCGGCCGTGTCGACTGGGACCGGTTCAACGTCTCCGGCGGCTCCATCGCCGTCGGTCACCCGTTCGCGGCGACGGGTGCGCGCCAACTGACTCAGGTCGCTCGCGAGCTGGGGCGCCGAGGCGGCGGCCTCGGGCTCTGCTCGGCCTGCGCAGCCGGCGGCCTCGGCGCCGCTGTAGTCCTGGAGGTAGAATGATGGCGAATACCACGCGCAGCGCGGGCAAGGCGCTCACCGTCGACGTCCGCGATAACGGCGTCGCCCTGCTCACCCTGGACGTGCCGGGTGAGTCCATGAACACGCTCAAGTGGAGCTTCGCCGACGAGTTCCGCGAGGCCGTGGAGGCGCTCGAGAGCGACTCCCGCGTGCGGGCGGCGGTCCTCATCTCGGGCAAAAAGGACAACTTTTTGGCCGGCGCCGACATCACCATGCTCCAGGAGGCCAAAAGCGCCGACGAGGTGGCCGAGCTGATGCGCAAAGGGCAGCGCGTCATGCAGCGGATGGCGGAGCTCCCCATGCCGGTGGTCGCCGCGATTCACGGCGCCTGTTTGGGCGGGGGCCTCGAGGTCGCCATGGCGTGCCACACGCGCGTCGCCACGAACTCGTCGCAGACGAAGTTCGGCCTGCCAGAAGTTCAGCTCGGGCTGATCCCCGGCGCCGGCGGCACGCAGCGGCTTCCGCGGCTTATCGGCATCCAGGACGCGCTCGATCTCATCCTCACCGGGAAGCACATCCCCGTGAGAAAGGCCAAGAGCCTCGGGCTGGTCGACGAGGTCGTCCCGCCTCCCCTTCTCGAGGAGGCCGCCGTCGACCTGGCGCTTTCGCTGGCCCAGCGGAGCAGCGAGGCGCAAAAGCCGCTCGATCGGTTTACGTCGGCGCTCAAGAACGTGTTCTCGTCCGAGGAGCTGTCGGACCTGCTCCTCGAGGACAACCCCGTGGGTCGCAAGGTCGTGTTCGATCAGGCCCGCAAGAAGCTCCTCGCCAAGACCAAGGGCAATTACCCGGCGCCCGAGCGCGCGCTCGACGCGGTCAAGGTCGGGGCGAACGAGGGCATGGAGCGCGGCCTCGAGCGAGAGCTCCAGCACTTCTCGGAGCTCGTCGTGAGCCCCGAGGCGCGCCAGCTCATGAACATTTTCTTCGCGACCCAAGAGCTCAAGAAGGACACGGGGAGCGACGACCCGAACGCCGAGCCTCGCCCCGTCCACAAGGTCGGCGTGCTCGGCGGCGGCCTTATGGGCGCTGGCATCGCGTATGTGAGCGCCGTCAACGCAGGGCTCCCCGTCCGGATCAAGGACAAGGACCACAAGGGCGTTCGCCACGGATTGAGCTACGTGCGCGGGATCCTCGACGAGCGCGTCGCGCGGAAGCGGACCACTTCGCGAGAGCGCATGGAGCTCATGAGCCGGGTCACGGGGACCACGGATTACTCGGGCTTCGCCGACGCCGAGGTCGCCATCGAGGCCGTATTCGAAGATCTCGAGATCAAGCACCGCGTGGTCCGCGAGGTCGAAAAGGCGGGCCGGGACGACGTCATCTTCGCGTCGAACACCTCCACGATCCCGATTACGCGCATCGCCGAAGCGAGCGAGCACCCCGAAACGGTGATCGGGATGCACTACTTTTCGCCCGTGCACAAGATGCCGCTCCTCGAGATCATCGTCACCGACAAGACCGCGCCTTGGGTGACGGCGACGTGCACCAAGCTCGGTAAAGACCAGGGCAAGACCGTGATCGTGGTGCGCGACGGGGTGGGCTTTTACACATCGCGCATCCTCGGGCCGTACATGAACGAGGCGCTTCACATCTTGGCCGAGGGGGTCCCGGTCAAGACGATCGACGATGCCCTCGTGAACTTCGGGTTTCCCGTGGGGCCGCTCAAGCTCCTCGACGAGGTCGGCCTCGACGTCGCGCAGAAGGCCAGCTCCGTGGTTCGCTCTGCGTTCGGCGACCGCCTCGACGCGCCCCCGGGCATGGACGGGCTCGTGGCCGACGAGCGGCTCGGCCGCAAGAACAAAAAGGGCTTCTACCACTACGGCCGCAAGGAAAAGGGCGTGGACGAGAGCATCTACGAGGTGCTCGGGATCGAGCCCAACAAGCAGATGGACCCGGAGCAAATCGCGCTCCGCTGCACGCTGCAGATGGTAAACGAGGCCGCCTACTGCTTCGGCGAAGGGATCCTGAGGAGCGCGCGCGACGGCGACATCGGCGCCGTGTTCGGGCTCGGGTTCCCGCCGTTCCGCGGCGGCCCGTTCCGCTACGTGGACAGCGTCGGCGCCGACAAGATCGCCTCGCAGCTCGAAGGCTACGCCGATAACCACGGCGCGCGCTTTCAGCCCGCCCCGGTCATCCAAAACCTCGCCAAGAGCGGCAACACCTTCTACGGCGGGGGCGAGCCGGCACCCGGCGAGTTCGGCGAGCGCGTCGTAAACGTCGGCTAGCCGCAGGGGGGCACGCACCGCTCACGGTGCGTGTCCCTGCCCTGCTCCGACTGGGCGCCTCCCGGCCCCACATCACCGGACATGCGGTTGAAAAGGTAGGGGTCCGGCCAGGGGCAATGATCCGGTCCAGCGTTGTTGTCCGGCCCCTGGCAGGAGCTGTTGGACCGGCCTGGATGGTGGCGCGGACGAAAGACGCTTGACCGCCCCCACGGCCGGGATCTAAATGCCTCGGAACGGCCTCCGTCCAGGTTCTTCGCGACCTTTCAGTCTCCTGGCGATACGGGGCCCAAGCTCGCCGCTCTGCGGAGCGCAACAGCGCAGAACCGCATCATGGAGCCAGCCGTGAAAATACCAGCTAGCGTGATGGGCATTGCCCGAGTTTGGACCCTCGCAGGGATGGGCGCTACGGGGCTTGCCGTCGCGGCCTGTGACGATGCCGATGACGACGGCGCGGCGGAGGTTGGCGAGCAGGGGCACGAAGTCGAAAGCGAGGCGGATCTCGCCGAGCCGCGGCAAGACGAGCGCGGCCGCTCTCCCTCGCAGGGGCGCCTTGACGCCCCACCGGCGCAGCTCGCCTCGGAGCTGGCATTTTACGAAGGATGTGACGAGCGCGAAGCGAGTCATCACTCCAATCTTGTCGGCATCAGCTCGGTCGACGTTTATCGGCATTCCTTAGATATGGATGGCAGCCGCCTGGTCGGTTGCGTTCATAATCAAAGCAGTGAGGCGATCACCACGCTTGAGCTGCGGTACAGGCGTTCGGGGGAAACGACGAGGAGCGGCAGTACGCCGGTGCGCGTTTACCCGCTCGAACCCGGGGCGTCGACAGCCTTCGTGACCGGCGAAGTCTTCCGTGACGATCACGACCAGGATGAAGTCGACCACTTCGAATTTACGACTGTGGCGACGAGCAGTATGACGGATGCCGAGTATGAGCTGACTCCTGAAATCCAAGTGCCGGCGACGTCCGAAGATCGTCCAAGGCACGACCTCGAGGATTCTTGCGAGGATGTCGACCAGGACGACGAGGGAGGCGACGTGCGGATCCACAGGGCCAGGCTCGAGCCGCGCGGACTGCCCGGTAGCGCTCAATATCCTATCGTCGGCTGCGTCGAAAATGGCACCGATGAGACCCTTGCGGATGGATTCACAAGTGGCATTACCGCGGTTTACACGATTACCGGCGAGCGCGGGGGAACCGGCGCCACGCGGGTACAGACCGGCAACACGCGGCTACACGTCGCGGAGCCGCTCGAGCCCGGTGAGTCGGCCTTCTTTTTTGCAGACGTCGAAGTCTCCGACCCCGAGGTTTCCGTCGAGCTTCAGCCAATGGCTGGCTTGGACCCAGCCGGCCCGGAAGTAACTGTTTCGTACGGCGATTGAACGGAGCGAAGCGACGGCCTCCGGTGGGTCCGGCGCCAAGCCGTTCGGCCGACTAGTGCGCTTCACCCATCCCCGCAGCCGAGGATTTCCGCGGGCTCCGGTGCCCCCGCCTCGTCTCGACGGGCACGGCGCCGGCGGCGGCACCGTCCTCCTCGCAGGCGGCGGGGCCGGCGATCGTTTCGCCTCTTCACAGCCGGCGGCCAAGCAACGCGAGCTACGGTGGTACCCTGTTAGCCAGGTCGGGACGCATCACTGGTCCATCACAGTCGATCCGGGCTAAGCAGCGGGTCGAGACGCGGTCGTGCCGCAAAAATTGACGGCCCCCTTCGGGTTTGTAGGCTCATCCACAACATGGTCGGCGACATCGCATTCCTAGAGGCGCTCGGCATCGTCACGCTCGCCGCGGCGGTCGCGGCGCTGCTCGGGCGCGTCGTGCGGATGCCGTCGATCGTCTCGTACGTGCTCGCCGGCCTCGTGATCGGCCCGATCGCCGGATGGATCGTGCTCGGTGACGAGCCGCACGGCGCCCTCGAGGTGCTCGCCGAGATGGGCGTCGTGCTGCTCTTATTCCTCGTCGGGCTCGAGCTGAGCGTCGACCGGATCCGCGAGGTCGGCAAGGTCGCGTTCGCCGCGGGGATCGGGCAGGTGCTGTTTACGACCGTCGGCGGCCTCGGGATCGCCTACCTGCTCGGGTTCGGTTGGATCGACGCGCTGTTCATCGCCACCGCGCTCACGTTCAGCAGCACGGTGGTCGTCGTCAAGCTACTCGATCAGAAGGGCGATCTGCACTCGCTCTACGGCCGGATCGCGATCGGGATCTTTTTGGTCCAAGACCTCGTGGTCATCGTGATCCTCACGGTGCTCGCCGGGCTCGGGCGCGCCGAGGCGATGTCGCCCGGGGCGATCGCGACCAATATCGGCATGGCGTTCGTCGGGATGACCGTGCTCTTGGTCGGGGTGGTGCTCGCCGCGCGTTTTTTGCTGCCGGGGGCGCTCGGCTGGGCGGTTCGCTCGCCCAGGCTTTTGCTGATCGCGAGCTTGTCGTGGTGCACGGCCCTCGTCGTCGCCGCCGAGGCGCTCGAGCTCTCGGTCGAGATCGGCGCGTTTCTGGCCGGGATCGCCCTCGCCCAGCACGGCGCCGCTCACGACCTACGCCGGCGCACACACCCGCTGATGATGTTCTTCGTGGTGGTCTTCTTCGTCACGCTCGGCGCGCAGATGGAGCTCTCTGCCGCCGGCGACTATTGGTTCGAGGCGCTCGTCCTGTCGCTGTTCGTGCTGATCGGCAACCCCTTCATCTTCATGGTGATCATCGCGCGGTTCGGCTACTCCGAGCGCACCTCGTTTTCCACGAGCGTCACCGTCGCCCAAATCAGTGAGTTTTCGTTCATCTTCGCCGCGCTCGGCGTCGCGACGGGGCTGATCCACGCCGATATTCTGTCGATCATCGCGATGGTCGGGGTGCTCACCATCGCCGCCTCGGCGTATATGATCCTCTATAGCGAGCCGCTCTATAAGCGGCTGTCGCGCTGGGGGCTTTTGCGGATGTTTCGCGCCGGCCACCACGAAGACGAGGCGATCGGCGGTTCGCCGCTGCGCGATCACGTCATCGTCGTCGGCATGAACGAGGTCGGTCGCCGTGTGGTCGAAGAGCTCTGCGCGCGCGGCGAGACCGTGGTGGCGATCGACAGCGATGCGCGGGTTTTGCGCGATCTACCGAGCCGCTGCGTCGCCGGGGACGTCGAGTACCCCTCGACCCTCGACGACGCGCAGCTTCCCTCCGCGAAGCTCGCGATCACCACGTTTCGCGGCGAGGCCTCGGCGAAGCTATTCGTACATCGCTGCCAGCGCGCCGGCGTCCCGGTCGCCGCGTACGCCTTAGACAAGCCGATCGCCGAGCAGCTGGCGCGCGCCGGCTCCGATCGCGTGGTCGAGTCGCGCGCGACCTCGGGGGAGCGCCTCGCCGACGAGCTCGCCGCGCTGCGTGTGTTCGCGGAGGAGCACAGATGACCACGCTCACCCTCGCGCTCGTCGCCGCGGCGCTCGCCCTCGCGCTCTCCGCACGATTTCGCGTCGCGTCTGCGCCCCTCGCGATCGGCGCGGGGGTCGCGCTCTCGGCGCTCGGCGCGCCCATCGACTCCGAAATGCTCCTCGAGGGGCTGCTGCTCGCGGCGACTTTTCTCGTGTTCGCCGTCGGCACCCAGCTCGAGCGCCAGGCGATCGCCCGCTATCGCAGCGCGGCTATCGGGATCGCCGCGCTCTACCTCGGCGTTACGGCGGCGATCGCAATGGCTGTAGCCCGCTTGGTCGACCTCGACGGCATCACCGTCGTGTACCTGGTGCTCGCGCTCGCCAGCAGCTCCACGCTCCTCGTCGTCGATCTGTTGCGCCACCGTCGGCAATCGTTCGATCCCTTCGGCCGGCTCACCACCGGCGTCGCCGTCACCCAAGACGTCGTCGTGATCTTTGCGATTGGCCTCTTCGGCCCCGCGCTGCTCGGCGCGACCGAGCTCGGTCTCGCCGGCTTGACGATCGCGGGCCTTCTTGCCTTGACCTGGGCGCTGTCGAGGTTCGTCGCCCCGGCCGCGCTCGTCCGCGGCACGCTCAGCGACGAGGAAGAGCTCTTGATCGTGCTCGCCGTGTTGTTCTTATTCGTCGGGCTCGCCTGGGGCGGCGGCCTGCCGATCGTCCTCGGCGCCTACCTCGCCGGCGTCGTGTTTTCGCGCTTTCCGGTCGGAGGCGTCGTCCGCGGCCACATTGCGTCGTTCTCTGACTTTTTCACCGTGCTGTTCTTCGCGCTGCTCGGCGCGTTCGTCGGCATCCCCAAGCCGCAGGAGTTTTGGGCCGAGGCGATCTTGATCGTCACCGTGCTCCTGCTCCGCCCGGTCTTGCTGTTGCCGATCTTGCGGCGCATGCAGCTCACGGTGAAGGCGTCGATGCAGTCGATGACGATGCTCGCGCAAGCCGGCGAGGTCGGGCTGATCGTCGCGCTCGTCGCGGTCGGCCAAGAGCACGTAGGCGAGGACCTAGTATCCACCGTCGCCGTGGTCGTGATGGTCACGATGGCGCTCGCGCCGATGCTGTCATCAGCGCGCATGGTGTCGTGGCTCACTCACGCCTACCCGCAGCGTTGGCCTGCCCCCACCCCGGGTCGCCGCGGCCATGTGATCGTGATCGGCGCCGGTGACGGTGGCCGCGCCGTGCTCGCCCAGCTCGAGCCGCTCGCCGTCGATGTCATCGTCATCGACGACGATCCGGTCGCGCTCGACGCACTGACATCGCGCGGCGTGACCACCTTGCGCGGCGACGGCACCGACACGAGCATCCTTCACCAGGCCGAGGCCGAGCACGCGGCCGCGATTGTATCGACGATGCGCGATCTGCACGATAACGAGCAGCTCTTGGCCCGCGTGGACGGGCCCTCTGTGCTGATGCGCGTGTTTTCGACCGAGGACGCCGCGCGGATGCGCGAGCTCGGTGGCGTGCCGGTCATCGAGTCCGAGCTCGCCACCAGCAGGTTCCTCGAATGGTACGAAGGCGCGGCGCAACATCGAATCACGACGCCTGGGTCAGGGCACTAGAGCGACGACCCAGCCGTTCTGATCGCACCGGCCTCCCGCTATACTCTCGGCGGCATGATGGCCGGACACCCGGATAACGCCCCCAATTACCCCGGGCGCGACGCCTACTGGATCCTCGTTTGGCTCTCCAAGCTCCGCTGGGGCGCCGTGGTGGGCCAGCTCGTGACGATCATCGGCGTCCACGCGCTCATGCACATCGAGCTGCCGCTCGCGCCGCTCTTGACCATCGTCGGCCTCAAGGCCTGCAGTAATCTGGCGCTGGTTTTGTGGATCCGGCGCGAGCCGGTGGTGCGCGAGTGGTTGCTTGGCGCCGTCATGGCCGGCGACGTGCTGGTTCTCACCGCCCTCCTTTACCTGACGGGGGGGCCGCTCAACCCGTTTAGCGCGCTGTACTTGGTGCACATTGCCCTCGCCGCGGCGGTCTTGCGCGACAGGTGGACCTGGACCCTGGTCCTTCTTTCCCTCGCCTGCTACGGCGCACTCTTTGTTCAACACAGTGGGCTCGACTTAGGCGCGGGCGAGGCGCATTCGGCAGATCACATGCGAATGCACCTCGACGGGATGTGGGTGGCCTTCGGCGTCGCCGCCGGTTTCATCGCCTACTTCGTAAGCCGCGTGCGCCGCGCGCTGGCGAGCAAAGACAAGGACCTGGCGCGCGCCCGCGAGCAGGCCGCCAGCGCCGAAAGACTGGCTTCGCTTACGACGTTGGCCGCCGGCGCGGCGCACGAACTCTCCTCGCCCCTCGCTACGATCGCCGTGGCGGCCACGGAGCTCGAGTTCGCCCTCGCCGAAAGCCTCCGACGAGACCCCGAGCTGCTCGCCGATCTTCAGCTCATCCGCCACGAGGTCGATCGCTGCCGGGCGATTCTCGATCAGATGGCCGCGGACGCCGGCGAAACCAAGGGGGAGCGAATCGCGAGCGCGCCGGTGCGCGAGCTCTTCGAGTCGGCCCAGCGCGATCTCATGGAGCAGCCGATCGCTATCGATGGCGACCCGGAGGCCCTCGAGCGAAGGGTGGAGGTCCCGCGCCGTGCCGCAGAGCAGGCGATCCGCGCGATCTTGAAAAACGCGATCGAGGCGAGCGGCGGCGCGGAGCTCGTCTCCGCCGAGGTGAGAACTTCTGCGGATTTCGTCGAGCTTCGGATCGTCGACGGCGGCCCGGGTATGTCTGAATCGACGTTGGCTCGGGTCGGCGAACCCTTCTTTACGACGAAGGAGACCGGTCGCGGCATGGGGCTCGGCGTGTTTTTGGCCAAGACCGTGCTCACCGGACTCGGTGGAGGGCTGCGCCTCGAGGCCGCGCCGGGCCGCGGCACCACGGCAACGCTGACCATCCCCGTGGCGTGCGGCAATCTGCCACCTTCCGCCAGCAGCGGGCGTTTGTGAAAATCCGGGGCGATTCGCGAAGACGAAAAGCTTAGAGACGAAGATGTCAGGTCAGGATCGCCCATCCCTGCTCCTGGTCGACGACGACCGGATTTTCCGAGACCGCATCGCCCGTGCATTCGAGCGCCGGGGCTACGTCGTCTCGGTTGCGAGCCATTACGATGAAGCGATGGCGCAGGCAAAAGAGGCCTCCTCGGAACTCGCCGTCGTCGATCTGCGCATGCCGGGGCGCTCGGGTTTGGAGCTCGTGCGCGATCTCCTCGCGCTCGCGCCCGCGACGAAGATTGTGGTGCTCACCGGCTACGGCAGCATCGCGACGGCGGTCGAGGCGATCCGGCTGGGGGCTGTGAACTACCTATCTAAGCCCGCCGACGCAAACGACGTGCTCGCCGCGTTCGCGCGCGCCGAGGCGCCCCCCCTCGAGGAGAGCCCGGACGATCATCCCGCGCCGTCCCTCGGTCGCGCCGAGTGGGAGCATATTCAGCGCGTGCTCACCGATTGCGGCGGCAACATCCGCAAGACGGCCCGGCGGCTGGGCATTCACCGCCGCACCTTGCAGCGCAAGCTCGAAAAATACCCGCCGAACGAGTAGTGCGCCGCGCTCCCGGCGGCAAATCGCCACCTTGCCGCATAGGGGCGCGAGGCCTAGGGTTTCTGCTCAGAGATTAGCCAGAAACCCAGCCTTGCGCCGCGGAGGAGTATCGTAATGTGTCGCGCTCTAACCAAGCACCAGCCTGCCCTGGGGCTCGCCGCCATGATGATGATTGCGCTCGCGCCGCCCGAGGTGGCGGCCGAGTCGCCACCCGCCGACTCGCCACCCGCCGACTCGCCACCCGCCGACTCGAACGATCCCCAAGCCGCCGAGGAAGACACCCCCGAGCCCCCTCGCTGGTCGTCCGCCGGTCCCGCCGGGCACGCCCCGCTCGGGGTCATGGGCGATCACACCCACGCCGCCGGCGAGTGGATGCTGGCGTATAGCTTTTCGCGCGACGCCAAGGGCCAGCTTCTCGACGGCGCGAGCCGCGTGGGCGTCGACGAAGTCTACGAGCAGTTTCCCATGGTCCCCATCGACATGACCATGGACATGCACATGGGCCACGTCATGTACGCGCCCACGGATCGGATCACCCTGATGGGGATGGTGATGTGGATGCGGCACCGGATGGACACTCGCATGGCGGACTCGGCCCACGGGGATCACCACGACGAAGACGGCGGCCACGGCGACCACGACGACCACGACGGCCACGGATCGCACCACGTCCACCCGCACAGCGTGTCCGGTTTGGCCGACGCCGAGCTCTCTGCCCTGGTCACGATCTGGGATCGCAATCGCCAGCGCGTGCACCTAAACCTCGGCGTGGGGCTCCCAACCGGCTCGATAGACGCCGCGGAGCCGGCGATGCACGGGGACGGTGAGGAGCGCCTTTCGTACCCCATGCAGCTCGGCTCGGGGAGCTGGGAGGCGCGGCCCGGGATCACGCTGCTTCAGCAGACCCGTTGGCTTAGCCTTGGCGCCCAGGCGATGGGCGTGTTCCGCGTAAACGAAAACAGCGCCGGCTACCGCCTGGGCCCCGAGCTTCTAACAACCGGCTGGGCCCAGCTTCGCGGTAACTCATGGGTGGCTCCAGGCGTTCGCCTCGCCCACTCGCGCTTTGGCAATATCTCCGGCGCCGATCCCGCCCTCGACCCCTCGCTCAGCCCGGAAAACGATCCCGACCGGCAGGGCGGGTCGCGGCTTAGCGCCCACGCTTCGCTGAATTTTCAAGTGCCGCGCGGCCCGCTCGAGGGGCACCGACTGGCCGTGGAGTGGGGCCTGCCGGTGTGGGAGTCGCTAGACGGCCCACAGCTCGGGGGAGGCTTCCACCTGGCACTCGGTTGGGAGTACGCGCTGTGATGTGAGGCGCGTGAAGCCGAGGGCGGCCCGCTTACGCTTCGGTGAAAAACCGAATGAGCTCCCCCGCGATCGGCCCGGGCTTTAGCACCGGACCCATGTGACCGGCGCCGGCAATCTCCCGCATTTTCGACTTGGGGAGCCGCTCCGCGAGGGTGTAGATCGATTCGATATGCGGGGCCGTCGTCTTTGAGCCATATACAAGCAGAACCGGCAAGG
Source organism: Nannocystineae bacterium (assembly GCA_007133195.1). Lineage (GTDB taxonomy): Bacteria > Myxococcota_A > Polyangia > Haliangiales > Haliangiaceae > SLNH01. Next base: position 21,204 of record SLNH01000212.1, read on the forward strand.
CGATACGCTCCAGCTGTGACGCGTCTGTCGGGTTGGCCGCTTCCGTCTTCGATGCTTGCTCGAGGACGCGCACGAGGGCCGCTGTATTGGCCCCGAAATGCTCGAACGCGCCTTCCGATTCCAGCTCCGCCATCTCCTCATCGTTGGCCACGCCCCGGTGGAACGCTCTGGCTGCTTCGACGAGCTGCCCCTCGGCCGCGGCCGCGAACATCCCTGCCACGCCGTCGCGAAACCGCGCCGTCGCGTCGTTTTCCTTCTCCCAGCACTCGAACACGGGAGCTTCGTAGACGGCGAGTGACGAGATCGCGGCGCCGCGCTGCGCGGCGCCAAACGCATAGAAGCCGCCCGTTGACCATCCCACCACGTAAGCCGGCTCGCCGATGCTGTCGATGAACGCCGCGAGATCCTCGGCGTGACGCTCGGGACGTTGATCGTCGTGGTCCGCGCTCAGCCCACGGCCACGCATGCTCGGTAGATAGCAGGTGAAGTGCTCGGTGAGGTGCGGCAGCATGGCTGCCCAGTCCCCGTCTCCATCGCCGTCGCCGCCGTGAAACAGCACGAGGGGCGGTCCTTTGCCTTGCACGCGTCCAGCGATCTCGGTGCCGTCACGGGATTTGGCGCGTTTGATGCGATCTCCCTCCATGTCGATCCTCCCTTCGAAAGAGTCGCCCCCCGTGCGCTGCGAAACTGCGGCGAGGCGTGTCGGTCCACCTGCCGACGCAGGGCACGCCTCAGTCGTCCTCTACAGAGCGCGGGGGCTGCAGAACGTCTCGACGAAGAATCTATCGCAGTTTGGGAGCCTATGTCTTGACCCAGGCGTCGCTTCGAAGGGCGATCCAGCGTAACCAACTTGGAATCCGGACCGCCCACCCCGCCATCATTTCAAGATGACTGCGCTTGTGCCCCCGGACTCGGCTTTGTCGCGGATCAGATCGAAGGTCCGCCCCGATTATCTGACCAAACTATCTCGACGAAGGCCGCGCCTGCCCCGCCCTGCAAGCTCGCGAGCCTCAGCTTTTTCGCAGGCGCCGACTGTACTCGCGCACGGCTTCGTGTTGATCGGGGCGCATTGCGAACGCGGCGAGCTCGGCGAAATCAAGCTCGGGCACAAGCTCGCTCCGGTCGATCGCCCGGTACGTTTGGCCGGCGAGCGAGTGAAGGTGAAACGATCCGTTCTCGAAAAACCACACCTCGCCGACCCCGAGCCCCGCGTAGACCGCCAACTTGTCGATTCCGCCGCTTTTGACCACGACTTCGAGGGCGATGTCCGGACTATCGCGAAGCTCGCCGCCCATGACATAACACTCGTCCGGCTCGAGACCTCGCTCTTCGGCCTCGCTCCGAAACGTGGTCGAGCCGTACCCGTAAAGTGGCACGTCGCGCTCCAGCGCGAAGATCTCGACCAGCCTGGCAATGGTTTTCTTTAAGCGTTCGTGGAGCGGCGAAGGCGTCATCAGCTCGAGCGTCCCCTCGATGTAGGTCATCCTGAGCCCGGGCGAGTCGAGGAGCTCGCGCAAAACGCAGTAGTCCCTCCAGGGCACGCCGTACA
>SLNH01000218.1 GCA_007133195.1 Nannocystineae bacterium
AGCGCGCGGAACGCGCGGACGAGCTCGTGGACCTCGGGCTGGTTTTGGCAATCGGTGCCGAGGCGCTTCCACAAAAACGCCACGGCGTCCAGGCGCAGGACGTCGACGCCCTGGTTGGCCAAAAACACCATCACGTCCAGCATCTCGGCGAACACGTCCGGGTTGCCGTAATCGAGATCCCACTGAAACTCGTGAAACGTCGTCCACACCCAGCGCCTCCACTCGGGGCAATACGAGAAGTTGCCCGGCGCGAAGTCGGGAAATACCTCGGGCAGGGCCTCTTCGTAGCGATCGGGCTCGGTGCGATCAGGGAACGAATGGTAGTAACCGCCGTAGTGCGGATCGCCGGCGGCCGCGGCGCGCGCCCACGGATGCTCCTTGGCCGTGTGGTTACACACGAGATCCACACAGAGGCTGATCCCCTCCGCGCGCAGTGAGGCGGCGAGCTCGCGCAGGTCCGCCATCGAACCGAGCGCCGGATCGATTTCCCGGTAGTCCATCACGGCGTAGCCGCCGTCGGACTCGCCCGGGCGCGGGCGCAAAAGCGGCATCAAATGCAGGTAGGTCACCCCCAGCTCGCGCAGGTAGGCGACGCACTCGTTCACCCCAACGAGCGAGCCCGCGAAGCGATCCGCGTAGGCGACGTAGCCGACGTGCTCGGAGCGCTGAAACCAATCCGGCTCCGCCTCCCGCGTCAGATCGAGGCGGCGAAGCGACTCGGGCCGCGCGACATAGCCTTCGGCGACCTGGCCCAAAAGCGCGGCGAGCCGCTTTTCGACGTCCTCGCGATGTCCGTAAAGGCGCGCGAGCGCGGCCCTCGCTCGGGGAAGGTGCGCGTCACAGCGAGCGCGAAACACGAGCTCGGCGGTGGGATCCAACTCGCGGCGAATGCGCTGGGCCAAGGTTTCGAAATCGGGCGCATCGCGACGGGCCTTGTCGCCGCGCTCTCGCGCTTTGAGCTCGCTGTTCACGGCTTTCGAGACTACACGAACCGCTCCGCCGACCGCCGCAGCTCGCCGCGCCGAGATCGAAGGCATCCCAAAACGAGCGCGGCCGGGCCGCTTGACGCCGCCAGGCGCGTCGGTTAGTTTGCCCCTTCCTGATAACAGCTTATCAATATCATGTCAGCGCCGAGGAGAGATACCCGCCAACGCCGCGCGGTTCGCGAGGTCTTCGAGGCGAGCGAACGCCCGCTCGGCCCGCAGGAGGTCCTCGCCCTCGCCGCCGAGCGGGTTCCTGGCCTCGGTATCGCCACCGTCTATCGGTCCATCCGCGCGCTCGTCGACGACGGATGGCTTCAACCCGTGCGCTTTCCCGGCGAGTCGCCCCGCTACGAGCGGGCCGGAAAGCACCATCACCACCACTTTCACTGCCGCACGTGCGACGGCTTCTTCGACGTCGCCGGCTGCCCGCCCGACGTCACGCGCCTCGCGCCGCCCGGCTTCGTGCTCGAGCAACATGAAATCGTGCTTCGCGGCGTGTGCGCGGCATGCGGCTGAGTCGCTTCGTAGTTCGAGCTCCTACCTCCCTCCCCGTCACCGCGCCGAGCCACACGATGCAATCCTCGCTCGCTGAAATCGCCGATACGCCGCCGGCCGCGCTCGGTCAGGCTGCCCCGGCGCTAGAAGACGCCGATGCCGCCCCGGCGCTCGCCCCCGCCCCCGAAGCCAACTCGCTGGCCGGCAAGCGCCGCTCGGACACCGCAGGCATGGCGCTCGCCGCGCTCTGTGCGGTCCACTGCGTCGCGACTCCGCTGATCGCGCTGTTGCCGATGGGCGCGCTGTTCACGTCGACCGCCGCCGAGTGGCTGCTACCGGCGTTTGCCGTCGTCATCGCCCTCGCGGTGATCGCGCAGGACACCCGGGCCGTTCACCGCCGGCGCGCGCCCGCGATCGCCCTCGGCATCGCCGCCCTGCTCATCGCCACCGGGCACGCGTTCGACCACCACCTCGCGGGAACGGTGGTCGCCGTCACCGGCAGCCTCGGCCTGGCGGCAGCGCTCGTGCTCAATGTTCGGGCGCGCCGAAGCGCCGGCGGGTGTCGACTCGCCGACCGCCCCTAATCCGGCGCGGCCGCAGCTCGACGCCGAGCGCTGGGCAACTTTGACGAGCTTGGCTCACGCGCTGCGGCGGCGGGGCTTGTTCGGATCGGGCCGTTCGATGACTACCGCGATGCCCTGCCCTCCGCCGATGCACACGGTGCAAAGCGCGTAGCGCCCGCCACGGCGACGCAGCTCGTAGAGCGCGGAGAGCACCAGCCGGGTGCCGGTGGCCGCCATCGGATGGCCGAGGGCGATGGCCCCGCCGTTGACGTTGACGCGATCGTCATCGACGCCGAGCTCGTCCCGAATCGCCAAGTACTGCACGGTGAACGAGTCGTTGAGCTCAATGAGATCGATGTCGTCGAAGCTGAGCTCGGCCCGCTCGAGCGCGCGGCGGCAGGCCTGCACGGGCCCGAGGCCCATGAGCACGGGCTCGACGCCCACGCTCGCCCAGCTCACCACCCGACCGAGGGGCGTGAGCCCGCGCGCGGCGGCGACCTCGCCCGTCGTCATCACGACCGCCGCGGCCGCGTCGTTCAACCCGCACGAGTTGCCCGCAGTGACCACGCCGTCGCGCTCGAACAGCCCCGGCAACGCGGCGAGGCCTTCGAGCGTCGTCTCGGGCCGCGGGCTCTCGTCGGTATCGACACGGATCTCGCCGCGGCGAGACGGGATCGTCACGGGGGCGATCTCCTCGGCGTAGATCCCGCGCTCTTGCGCGGCAGCGGCCCGCTTTTGCCCCGCTGCCGCCGCCTCGTCGGCCGCGCGCCGCGAAACGCCGCGCTCGCGAGCCAGGTGTTCGACGGTCTCGCCGATCGCACAGCCTGCCTTCGGATCGTAAAGCGCGCTGAACAGCGTGTCGTCGACGTCACTCTTGATCATCTTCCAGCCGGTGCGTACGCCGCGCATGGCGTAGGGGGCCATGCTCATATTCTCGGCGCCGCCGGCCAAGACCATCGTCGCCTCGCCGAGCGCCAGCGCGCGGCCCGCGTGAGTGAGGGCCTCGATGCCCGATCCGCACGCCGTGTTGACGACGACCGCGGGTGCCTCGATCGGAGCCCCCGCGTCGAGTCCGACGTGCCGGGCGAGATAGACCGCGTCTTTGGACGTTTGAAGGACGTTTCCGAACGCGATGGCATCGATCGTCGCGGAGTCGACCGCGCTGCGCTCGATCGCGGCGCGGGCTGCCGCGGCGCCTAGCTCGGTGGCGCTCAGGGAGCTCAAGCGGCCCAAAAACGAGCCGACCGGGGTGCGGGCGCCTTCGAGGATGACGATATCTTGGCCTGGAATCATGATTCTACTCGGGTGGGAGGCAGTTCAGTTTTGGACTGGACGATGCGAAACCGATCGGCGACGAAGGCGAGATCCGTGAGGCAGGCGTTGCCCGCCGGGTTGAGCCCGGTCACGTGGTAATCGCTATACGCCGCGGTGAAATTCATCGGGCGCTGCCCGATCAGGTTGATGCCCACCGACGCGCCCGCCGCCCAGAACGTCTCCTGCACGCGCTGGGCGTACTCCTCGTCCGTGGTGTAGGCGTACGAGGCGATCGCGCCGCAGGTGCGGGCGTCCTCGGCGGCGCGGGCGAGCGCGTGATCGCGATCCTCGGCCTCGATGACGAAGCCCACCGGCCCAAAGTGCTCTCGGCGGTAGATCGCGTCGGCCCCGTCGGCCGCGACGATCAGCGGGGTGAGCGTGCGCGCTTTGGGAAACTCGGGGTGCGCATAGGCTCCGTGTCTGCGCAATACGCGGGCGTCGCCGACCTGTTCCGCGAGGGCGTCGATGGTCGCGATGAGCCTGGGGTTTTGCACGGCGCCGGCCACCGCCGCGGCGCGTGCGGGATCGCCAAGCAGAGCGTCTATCGTCTCGATCAGGCGCGCCGCGAACGCGTGCGCGTCGATCCGTCCTTTGTCGGTTTCGACGCCGCCCCGTGGCACGAAGATATTTTGCGGCGAGGTGCACATCTGACCCGAGAACAGCGCCACGCCCTGCGCGATCGCGCTCAGCGTGCCCTCGAGATCGCGGGTGGAGTCGACGATCACGGCGTTACACCCCGAGGTCTCGGTGTAAACCCGCGCGTGGCGCACATGCTCCTCGAGCCAGGCGCCAAACTCCTGGCTGCCGGTAAAGTCGACGATCGCCACCTCGCCGCGCGCAACGAGCTGCTTGGTGAGCGGCGCGTCGGGCTCGTCGGCAGCAAGCGTGACGAGATTCGGATCGAAGCCGGCCTCGGCGATCACCTCCCGCGCGATCTCGACCGCCATGGCCATCGGCAAGATGCCGCCCGACTGCGGCTTGATCACCACCGGGTTCGCCGTGGCGAGGTTCGCAAAGATCGCCGGATAAGCGTTGAACGCCGGGTAGGACCCGCAGGCCACCACGGCTGCGAGCCCTCGGGGCATGAGCCGATAGCGCTTTTCGAGGCGCACGGGGCCAGCGCCGAAGGACCGCTCGAACTGCGCCGACTCGGGCACATCCTTCATCGCCTTGTACGCGTAGGCCAGCGCCTCGAGGCCGCGATCGAGGGAGTTCGCCCCGCTGCCGGCGAACGCCATCGTAAACGCCTGGCCGGCGGTGTGCATCGTCGCGTAGCCGTTGGCGAAGACATCGGCCGCCAGGCGATCGAGAATCTCGAGGCACGTCCCCACGCGCGTGTCGATCGACGCCGCCTGCCAAGGCACCTGGGCGGCCTTCGCCGCCGCGACGAGCGCGTCGAGCCCGGTTTCGGGGTCAATCGCGGGGTAATCGATGCCGAGCGGCTCGCCGGTATACGGAGACACTTCGGCCCCGAGCCGCCCGCGCTCGCCGGGCATCGTCAGTGGAAACGATCTGCCGAGCATCCCCTCGAAGCGAAGGCGCCCCCGCTCGCGCGCTCCGGCCGGATGGTGCTTGCGGCTCGGAGACTCGGTAAAGGGCGTCCAGGCGCCCCGCGTAGCGGCCGCGTCGAGTGCGCCGTCGAGCGTCGCGCGGTGTTTGTCGAAAAATGCTGTCATCGCATACTCCTCCGCGTCTTCTGTTCACCGCCGGACGCGCCGCCACTCGAGCTCGTATCGCCGGATCACCCCGGAGCGCGCTTCGATTTCGTAAGAAAGCGTCAGGAGCTCGCCGCGCAGCGAGACCGAGCGGGTTTGTGATCTCCCGACGAGTTCCGGTACGGAGGCGATCTGCACGTGGTGGGTGACCCTGCCCCGATCGAGCGTCCACCGGCCGGCGTAGGCCAAAAAACTGTCGTAGGCGGCGGCCTTGCTCGCCTCGCTGGCCTCGGTATAGGCCTCGAGGCGAGTCACGGCGAGCGCCTCGCGATCGGCCCGCGCCAGCATCGCCGACATCCTCCCGCAGGGCGCGTACAAAAGCTGCCCCAAACCGTCGGGGCCGAAGGGATGGGTCGGCGAACGCCCGTCGGAGTAGCGGATCTCGAAACAGCGAAGCTCGTAGGCGCCTGCGAGCTCCTCGGCCGTCGGCTCGCTCAACCGAGTTCCTCGCCCGGCACCCAGGTGGCGTGAAAGCCCGCTGGCACCCGCTGCGGAATACGCACGGTGGCGATCGGTCCGTCTGTGATCGCCTGCGCGTGAAAGATCTGACAGGTGCTCGACCAGTCGCGGGTATCGGTGACGAATGTGACGAGATAACCGTCGTCCTCGGCCTTGGCCCCCGCGCGCGGGCAGAACGGCGCTTCGCTGCCGAACACGCCCTCGCCGTAGTCCCAGCGCTCGTGGGCGCCGGTCTTGAGGTCGTATTTGACCAGGCTGTGAAACGCCGCGGGGATCTCCTCGGGGATATGCTGGAGATATGCGTAGCGGTTGTCCAGGCCCAGCACCGACGGGGCGATCATCGGAAACTCGGTGTTGAAGTCGTCGAGCGCGCCTTCGCGCACCTCGCCGGTCGCGAGGTTCAGGCGCCACTGATAGAGGTTTGCCTGCAGCTTAAGGCCGGCCAACATCGCCGCGATCTTCCCGTCGGCCGGATCCGGCCGCAGCGTGGGATCGCTCGTTCGGCAGCCGGTCATCACGACCCAATCGCCCTCTTCGTAGCAGTTGACGACGTGCAGCATGTAGCACGGCTCACATTCGAACCACCGCACGTCCGCGTCGTCGCCAAAGCGCGGGATCACGCCGTACCGCGTCGGCACCTCCGGGTGAAACAGCGGTACGCGCTTGCCGGTCTTTTCGAACAGCTCCTTACTCATGAACACGGGGAAGTCGTGGAGGATCGAGTAATTCGGCGTCACCCCGATGTCGTGGGGGCGCCTGGGACCGGGGAGGCCGATGTCGACGTGATGAAAACGCCCGGCCTCCGTGTACACCCCGTACTGCATATAGGGCGGCTGGTCGCTATAGCTGAAAAAGACGAAGTCGCCGGTGGCCGGATCGACCCGAGAATGCGCCGAGATCCGCCCCGTGAGGTTGCCGGCGAGATCTTCGATCCCCTCGGTCTCGAGAGTCTCGAAATTCAGCGCGTAGGGCTGGCCCGATTCGTACCAAAGCGCCAAGAGCCGCCCTCGGTAATGCAGAAGGTCGGTATTGGCCGTGTCCTTGAGCGGCCCCCGCGGCAGCGAAAAGTCGAAGGGCCCGAGCACGCCGGGCCAGATGCTCTCCTGCGCGCGGCGCTCATCTTCGAAGCAATAGGTTCGGATGTAGCGGTTGCGATAGCGGGCCTCCCCGTTCTCGAACCAAATCCCGTGGACCATCCCGTCGCCGTCGAACCAGTGATAGCGGTTCTTCGGGGCGTGGGCGGAGTTCGGTCCGTTGCGATAATACGCGCCGTAGAGATCGCGCGGGATCTCACCCTGAACCTCCAGCTTCTCCGCCGAAATTTCGCTGGTAATCGGCGCGAACAGGCCGTGGAGGTAGGGGTTGTCGATCTCGTCGATCCACGGTGGGGCGTCCGTGGGTCGTTTGCCTGCGGGTGAGAGTGTCTTGTCATGTCGCCGCGTAATCGGGAGCTCATTCATAGGTGCCGGTAGGATGACATGCATCCACGCGCGCGAAAACGCGAACTCGGCCGATTGCGGTCGAAAAGCTCGACCAAATCACGATAATGGGCGTAGCAGGTCCTCGACGCGAGCTCTCGTTTCGCCCCGACAGGCGACGCCCAAGGATCGGCGAGCGCAAGCTCGTGGTAAGGCCGTGGCCGCTTAAGGAGCTAGTGCCTCGAAACCCCGGCTGGGCGGCGCCAATCGCCCGAGGCGATTCGCGGCCGGGCGCGCACATTCTCGCCGCCTAGGAGGTAGGCTTCGGCCAGATCACCGGTTGCGAGTTCGACTTTCGTCCGGCGGTAGTGGTGAGGGTGCCCCTCGAGCCCGTCGAGGGCCGCGAGCTCGCCGGCGCTTACCACGTACACTTCGCCTGCGATCGCCGTCCTACCGCCGGGCACGAGCGCCGGATAGCTGCCGAGGTGAGCGAGCTCGAAATCCGGCGTCGTCCTCGCTTCCCCGAGACAGCGCGCGTTGGCCAAAAGCGCGTGGTTGCGCTCTCCGCGCAAGAGCGTGCCGTAGACGAAGACCCTCCACTCGCTCGCGCAAAGTGCGAGCTCCAGGGCGTGGAAGCTCACCCGGGGACGGTCGGCGAACTGCGCGCACAGGCCGCTGAAGGTAAAGGGTTCGATAGATGCGAGCAGCCTGGCGTTGTCCTCCGAGGCGGTCACCGTCGCCGTGACGGCGCCCGAGGCCCGGGCGGCCTCGAGCCGCGCGCGGTTGAGCGCGGTCGCCAGGCCACGGCGGCGCGCGCGACGCGCGACCACGAGCTTGGCGACGTTGGCGATCGGTGACGGCAGGTCGCGCCCCGCGTCGAGCCACACATAGCCATCGGGGCTGTCGGCGAGGCGAGGATGGAGCGTGAGCCGCGCCGCCGCCACGATCTCCTCCCGGTCTGTGACGACCCAATGTCGTGCGCTCCCGTCGAAGCCATCGAGCCATACGCCGTCGCGAAACTGATCCTCGGCGATCGATCCCTCCTGCCGCCAGACCCCGACGCGCAAACGACCGATTCGCTCGAGCCACTCGTCGCGGGCTGGGACTGGGAGCTCGCGGATCTCGAACGGCAGCGACATCCGCCTAGTCTACCGGTATGCTTCTCCGCCCGCGAACCACGCCGACGCCCGTTCCACACACTGCAAGCAAGGCAGCCGCCGCCGAGCGGCGTGCTAGGCCGCTCGATGCCGATCCGGTTTTGGGGCGTGGGAGCTATCCGCCGACGGCGAGCGTTGATGTTGAAGTTTTAATCTTCCCGGACGACAACCACTGGATTCTCACACCCAGGAACACGCGCCAGTGGTACGAGCAGGTGCGCGCCCTCCTCGGCCGACACCTCGGCGACACGACGCCCGATCGGGGCAGCCCCAACCCAAACGAGTCACGATCATGCCGCGCTTCGAAAAGCGTTCGCCGATGCCTGCCTCGGCGGACGACCTCTACGCCTGGCACATGGCGCCCGGCGCCCTCGAGAAGCTCCTCCCGCCCTGGCAGAAGGTCCGAATCGTCGAGGGCCCCGGGCAGCTCGAGGAGGGGGCCATCGTCGTCATGAAGGTCTACGTCGGGTTCGTCGGCCTGCGCTGGGAGGCGCTGCACCGCGACTTCATCGCGGGCCGACAGTTCGTCGATGAGCAACGCAAGGGACCGTTCCGCCGCTGGGTGCACACGCATCGTTTCGAGCCGCAAGACGACGGGACGAGCGTTTTGTGCGACCTCATCGACTACGAGCCGCCGCTGTTTCCGCTCGGTCGGATCGGAACCCTCGCGATTCGCCGCATGCTCACGCGGATGTTCGAGTTTCGCCATCGCGCCACGTACGACGCCATGACCGCAAAGGCCCCATTACCCTCCTCGTGATTTGGCTCCCTCCTCCGTGAGCTCGATCCTCGGCGGGCGGATCATCCGAGCAGGCGATGCTTGATGTCGGTGGCGACCGACGCGCTCCGTTCGATGAGCATCCAGTCGAAGCCGATAATCAAGCCCTGGTAGCCCCGCTTCAAGCAGTCGTCGGCCTGCTCGACCGACCCCGCGAGCCCCCCCATGGGCACGCCGGACCGCCGAATGGCCTCTTCCACGACCTCGACCTTCTCTTGCACCTCGGGGTGTAGGCCTTGGGTGGGGCTGGCCACCCGGCCCATGCTCGTCGTCAGGTCGTGGCGCGATACCACGAACATGTCCACATCCGGCACGCGGAGGATCTCTTCGATGTTGGCGATGGCCTCAGGTCGCTCGACTTGGATAATGGTGAACACCTCGTCGTTTGCGATCTCCACGTAGTCGCTCTGCGGCATCCCCCAGCGATACTGGGTCATGAAGGGCCCCCATCCGCGATCTCCTCTCGGCGGGTAGTACATCGAACGCACTGCTGCCTCGGCGTCTTCGGCGGTCGCCACGAGCGGAAACATGATGCCGAGCGCCCCGGCGTCGAGCACAGGCTTGACGATCCAGTGCACGTTCCAAGGGACGCGCACCATCGGGATCGCGTTAGTTCCGGCGGTGGCCGCGATCATCGCGTGCAGGGAGCTGATGTCGATGACCCCGTGCTCCATGTCGAAAATGAGCACATCGACCCCCGAGCGGGCCCACAGCTGAGCATGAGCGACGCTGGGCATCGTTACCACCATCATGGTGATTGATCCCCCTTCCGATAGCCGTTGTTTCGCGGTGTTCAGAGCAACAGGCATCAAGGTCCTCCGTAGACATCGTTGAGGTCGCCGAGGTAGAGGTCACGCGACCGAGCTTCTGGACTCGCGGGGGCCCTCACCAAAGGACATCGCGACCAAGGGCCACGCGACGAACAGCGGCTCTTGTACCCGACCGGCTCCCGCCACCACAAGCCCTCTCCGGTCATGCGCAGTCGCGCGCGTCGCGCAGGTTACATTTCGAATTAACAATGTTCCAAACCAGCCGCGGCGGGCGACCGCGCGCGAAGAACCTGTTGTTTGCGAAACTCGTTGTTGAAAATCGAGCGCTTACGCGAGGGCTCGAAAGGGCGTCGCGCGATTTTCCAAACCGGGAGCGTTAGAGCCATCACCTGTCTTTGTCCTTGGTTGAACGCCCGCGAACTGTGCGTGAGAAGGAGTTGCAAGTTAGACTTCTGTCTTGGCTTTTTCCACTTACTCGTGTTACCAGGGCGTGAGTTCGTCTGGGAGTGAGGTTTTGTTAGCGTGAGGAGCCGGCCCACGTAGAGCCATGACGGAGGGCCCGCGTGTTCGAAAGGGGGGGGCGATGTCCAGCTCGGATGCGGAGAGGATCGTCCGGGACCGTGAAATCAACACGAGCACCTTGGCCGACGTGCTCGACGGACTCGGACGGTACGGCGCGTTGACCTCGCGGCTTACGCGGAAATCCGGAAGGCGTAAAACCCTCGTCGGCCGGGCGTACACCGTAAGCTGGGCGCCGGTTCGAAAGCGGCACGACATCACGCAGCCGATGGTGTCGACCTGGCAGCAGGTCAGGCCGTTTCTCGTCCCTGAGCTGCGCGAGGCCCGCGGGCGCGTGTACGTCGCGGGTGGCGGCGAGCTGGTGACGGAAGCCGCGCTCGCCGGCGGACTCAGCGCGACCTATTTCCAGGAGCTCGGTTTCGAGGGGCTCGTGCTGGGCGGCGCCGTGCGCGATCCGCGAGCGCTCGAGGCGCTCGAGATCCCGGTGGTCGCTTCGAATGTGGTGCCGACCGATACGCAGGGCTCGTACCGCGTGGTGGAGTGCGGCACCCGCTGCATCATCGAGAACGTCGCTATCGACACCGGCGACTGGATCGTAAGTGACGACGGCGGGACTGTCGTGATACCGGACCAGATCTTCGCCGAGGTCGTGCAGAAGGCGCAGAGCATCGATGAGCTGGAGGACGGCGTGGTGAGTCGGCTCAAGCGCGGCGAGCGGCTTCCGGATATCATCGACGAGATCGGGCGGATCTGAGGTGGGACGCGCATCCGCGAAGCCGCCGGGCGCTCCTGCGAGTGGCACCGCGCGCCGATCGACCGCGTCTCGCGACGACCTCGAGCGACTCCGTCGGCTCGTGCGGGAAGCGGACGATCGGCTCATCGAAGTCGCCGCCGAAAGGATAAACCTGTGCCTCGAGATCGGCCGTTTCAAGGCGTTTCGGGGCATTCGAACCCGCGATCGCGGAGTCGAGCGCCGGGTGCGCGCGAACGCGCGGCAAGCGGCGGCGAGCCGAGGCCTCGATCCCGACATGGGTGAAGCGCTGGTAGCGCTCTTGATCGAATATTCGGTGGTGGCGCAGTCGAACGCGGCCGAGTCGCTCACGGGCGCGGGATCGGAGACGTGAAGCGGGGAGGAACGCGAACGTGACTGCATACATGATAGGTGACGTGTGTGAGATCTTCGATCTCGAGACCTTTCGAAGCTATAACCGAGCAGTTCCGGACACGATCCTCCAGTATGGAGGACGGTTCGTCGTGCGTGGTGGTGAGACGGAGGTGGTGGAGGGAGACTGGCAGCCGGGGCGGGTCGTGGTCCTCGCGTTCGAGGACATGGCGGCTCTCAGGCGGTGGTACAACTCACCCGAGTACGGCGCAGTGCGACCGAGGCGCCAGTCATCGGCGAAGAGCAACATTGTGTTCGTGGAGGGAGCCCGCGACGCCATGGGCACCGGAGGCGTCGCGTGACTTTGGCGCGGCTGTTCGAGGGCCGCGTGTTCGCGAAGCCGGGGATCTCTTCCGGCCCCGCCTTTGGCGAGGCGGTAGCCAGGAGCGGAAGGCCCGTCGTCTGTTTCGTCCAGGCGGCGGAAGCCGCCGCCGCCCACGACTACCTCGACATCATCGGCTGCCCAAACCGAGAGATCGTCACGCTCGACAGGGTAGAGGATTTGTCGGGGCTGGAAGCCAGCGACGGTCCCGACGCGATTCCGCTCGTCGTGCTCCCCGCCGTGGAGCCCGGGCTCAAGGATGTTTTTTTCCGCCACCCCCGTATGCTGCTGTTCGCCGATCACCTCTATCGGCCCGCAGGTGGCGGAGCGACGTGCTTGTGGACCATCGGCACGACGAGGTCGGCGGTGGAGAGGCTGGCGCCGTACGTGCGCTGGCAGGAGCCGCGCCGCGCGCGCGCCGCGCGCAGGGCGGTCGCGCAGGCGCATTTCGGTCCCAGCTACGTCGATGACGGCCTCACGTGGTCCGCCCTCGCCTCTTCCTCGGTGTCCGCCGTCCCGGTCCACGGGCTGGGGCCACTCGGCACCAACATCGCGCGCGCTTGTGAACGCTTCGTGGCCAACGCCGGTCTCGGCACGAAGTCCACGGTGACCATCCACGGTCGCGGGGTGGAGCCGCTCGAGTACGCGGCGCTCGCGGCCTCGCAAGTGCAGCCGAGCGTTCTCCCGCTCCACGTCGAATGCGCGGTCTTTTACGATCTCAAGGCCCTCTTCGAACAGCGGCGAGCCGAGTCGGTGTTCGCCGCGCATCTGTATATGGAGCTCGATTCGATGCAGCTCGCGATTCGCCCCGGAGCGAGGGCCCCTGGTCCGCTCTCGAATTTACGGGTGGCCTCTCATCCCTCACCCAGCGGGCTCGCCGCTCCACTTCTCCTCGAGGGAGCGGAGCTCGTCACCGCCTCGTCGAACGCCGACGCTGCCGAGCGCGTCCGGGGCGGCTCCGCAGACGTGTGCGTCACGACCGAGTCGGGCAGGCGGCGTGCGGGGCTGGACACGGTGCACGTCTTTGGCTCGCCGACGATGCTGTTCACCATCGGAACGCCGCTCGGACGAGAGGCGCTGGCACAGCACGCGGCAGCCGCAAATTCAGCCGCCTATCCCAACCGCGGGCTTACAAGCCATCAGATCGAGTGGTAAGCCGTCAGGCCGGCTTCCCGGGCTCGTCGCGCCGCACGGCCTAGCCACATGCAAAGCGGCGCATGCGCGGGGTATCCTCCGCGCGTGCGCCCCGAAGCTCCATCCGATCCCGCCCTGCGGTTCCTCGACCTTCCCACCGGACGCGTCGCGTACACTGACGAGGGCGAGGGCCCCTGCCTGGTCGCCATCCACGGCATCCCCGGCTCGCTGCGCGATTTCCGCTGGCTCGCGCGCGCGCTCTCCTCCGAGATTCGGTTCGTCCGGCTCGACATGCCCGGCTTCGGACACACCGAGCACGACGATCCGCCCACGAGCTGGTCGGAGCTGGCGCGCTGGGCGCTCGAAGCGGCATACACCATCGCCGGTGGCCCCTTCTCCCTGTTGGGCCATTCGATGGGTGCTCCTCAGGCGAGCCTCATCGCTTCGCTGGCGCCCGACGCGGTCCACAAGCTCGCGCTCGTGGCCCCCGTGGGGCTGCGGCCGCACCGGGCTTACCGCAGGTCGCCGCCGTTCACCTGGATGAACGCCGCTTTGCATAGCCAGCGGTTCGGCCGCGTGTCGCTCGCGCTCATTCGGGCCGCCTTCGTCCGCCTCGGCTTTCCGCGCTCGACACCCGATCGCGACATCCTGCGGAGCATCGCCGTCGTCGCCGAGATTCCCTTCGAGGATCACCGCCGCGCGATCGAGACGATGAGCATCCCCGTATTGGCGGCATACGCCGACGACGATCCCCTCGTGGAGCCCGCCATCCCGCGCGAGCTGCTGGCAGCCTGCCCGAGCGGAAGACGACTTCACTTCGACACCGGCGGGCACAACCTGCAAAAGACGCGCGCCATCGAGCTCGCAGACGCCCTGCGCGCCTTCCTCACGGATGGCCCCGGTGAAGCCAAGGGCGAGGAGCCCCTCGCGAAGTATTCCTCTCGCTAAGAACCTCGCGAGCACACTTGGGTTACCTTGGGGCGAGGCCGCCGAACCCCGTGCTTGGCCGAGCTTTATCGAAAAATGAGCTGCCTCTCGTCGCCTCAGGCACGCCGCGCGCAGCGGCCCTGCCCCCGCTGCCCTGCAGATTTTTTGCGGCCGCGGAACAGGCCGGCGTACACTTGCCTACATGACAACCGCACACACGAAACGCGCGATCCGGCAGCGGGCGCAGCCGCGCGTCCCGGTCGAGACGTTTTGCACCGCGATCGGCGACGAGCCCGACACCCACGCCATCGCCGTGGACCTCTCGCCCCGAGGCCTCCGCATCCAGCGTCCCGTGAGCGGCCGCATGCCGCGGACCGTACAGCTCGAGCTCGAGATTCCCGGCATCGACGAGCTTCTGTGGGCAGTCGGCGAGGTCCGCTACGATCGTCTCGTCAGCCGGACGTCGATGCCGGCGCGCGGCCTCTCTGATCTGGCGCGGATGTGCGGCATCCGTATCCTCGCCGCGGCGAGCTATCACCGGCGCCTTCTGCGCGAGTACGTCATCGACACCGTCCGCGCTCTGGACGATCCGCACGGCGCGGCCCCGGCGCGGCTCGCGCATCCCTAGCGTGCGCCTCGGTCGGCGTGTTCTGAGTTTCTGGGGCGACCCGGTTCACGCGCGTCGCCCGCCTGGCCTTGGTGCCGTCCCGCCGTCCGGCTCGTTCGCCTGTCCCCGAAGCGATCGAACAGCGGACCGGTCATGATCGTGGTAACCAGAGCCATTAAAACGGCCCCCACCTGCATCACCGGGCTCAGCACCTCCAACCGGATGCCGATCAGCGCCACCACGAGCGGCAGCAGCCCCCGGCAGTTCAGCAGAATCCCCAGCGCGTTAGCTTCCGCCCAGCGAAGCCCCACGGTTCGCGCCAGCACGGCGCTGGCGGGCCACTTGGCGACGACGCTGGCGACGATGAACACCCCCAGCGCGCCGAGCGAAGCGACCGTGAGCGTCGTGAAGTCGGTGTTGAGCCCACTGAATGCCAAGAAGATCGGCAGTAAGACGATCGCGGTGACGTCGAATAGCCTCGGCGCGATGTCGCGCATGATGCCCTGGCGTGCCGGCATCGCCATCCCGGCCAGAAAGCCGCCGACGATGACGCTCAGCCCGAGGATGTGCGCGATCCATCCGGACACCAGGACCACGACGACGATGACCGCAAACAGGTGAGGCGTAAAAGCCCGTCCTACGCCGGGTGACTCGCTTTCGTGTAGCTCGGCCCCGGTCCCGTGGTCGCCGATCGGGCCGCGCTCGCGTGCCTGCGTCCGGTAGCCGCGCCCGAGCGGCACCAATAGCCGCGGCACAACGAAGATCATCGCCGCGAGGTAAAGCGCGATCGACAGCAGCTCGTGGCCTAGCTCGGCCGCGCTCGCCTCGCGCGCGATGGCGCTGGCGACCGCGACGAGCACGAACATCAGCACCGTCACCACCGCGGCGGCGGCGACGCCTATAACGCCCATTTGGCTGGTCGCAAGCCCTTTTTCCTGAAGTATGCGCACCATCACGGGAAAGGCGGTCACCGAGATCAGCGCCCCGATGAACACGTTGAACGACAGCGCCGAGGGCTCGCTGGCGCCCACGAACGTGTCGGTGAACAGCAGCGGCTGCAGCAGGAACGCCACGCCGAGCGGCACCGCCACGGCGCCGACGCCCACGATGGTGACCGCCGTGCCCCTGCCGCGCAGGCGCGAGACGTCGAACTCGAGGCCGGCCAGGAACATGAGCAAAAGCAGCGCTAGTTGACCGAGCGCCGCGAGGACGACGCGCGCCTGTGGGGGGAACAGGCAGGTGGTCACGCTCGGTTCGAGGCCAGACCCCGCCAGCGCCGCCTCACAGCTCAGAAAATCAGGCGGACGGTCCAGTCCCATCAGCGTGGGACCTAGCAGCGTGGGTCCTAAAAGGAGCCCCGCCACGATCTCGCCGACGACGGCGGGCTGGCCGAGCCGGCGCGCCGCGATGCCGCACAGGCGCGCGACCACGAGGATGATCGCCACGTTGATCAAGACGAAGCCCACCACCTGGTGTGAGCTCAGGGCGCCCGGGTGCGCCACGAGGTCGCTGGCTTCTGTCCCCATCGTTCGTTACCGAATCGGCCTGTCCAGGGTCCAAAAATTCAACTCCCGGTGCCGCGGGACGTCAGCGCGCATAGCAACCGTGGCTGAGTCGATGCTCGCTCCGCATCGCGAGCGCAGAGCGGGCGCGCTAGTCGGTAATGACGACGTCGCCCAGGGGCACCTCACCCTGCGAGGACAGCCCGATCGACAGTTCGTGGGACGTCGCCGCGGCATCCCCGTGCCCCCTCACGAAGTAGCGGTCCTCGATGATCTCGCCCGGCTCCCACAGCGTGGTGGGATACGACCAGTCGCCGGGATGGTGATCGCGATACGTGTCGCTGTTGGCCCACACGGGGCCATCCTCACCGTCCGGGCGGAGGCGCACGGTCATGAGGTAGGACTCGTCGATCGGTTGATCCGTCTTCCAGTAGGTGGTCACGAAGAATCCGTGGCCGCGCCGAGCGGACTGTGGCAGCGGGCGAGCGCCGATGAGCGTGGCCCCGCTCGAAAACCGGTGGCCGATCTCGAGGAGGTCACTCGGCGGCGCGTCTACGACGCTCGCCGGCTCGATTTCACCCTTTTCTGGCACAGCTTGAAACGGGGGCGGGCCCACTTGAGACGGGCGAGCCGGCGGCGGCGGGTGTTCCCAGGGCGGATCGAGCAAAACCGCGCCGTCTATGAGCGTAAACCTCGGATCGAACTCTTGGCTGAGCTCCACGAATCGATTCAAGAGCTCGTCGGTCGTCTCGCCGTCGGCTCGCTCGGTGCGGGTGTGGTGAAGCCGGATGGGAATGGGCTCGACCGCCTCGACGCCGCGAGGGCTCAGCTCGAGCCGAAACAGCGCCGACTTGTGGGTCCAGCCGTCGCCGTCGTAATCGAGCATGAGGTTCCCGCCATCGTAGATCACGGGCCTGCCGTCGATGATCTCCATGCCCTGAACGGCGTGGGCGCTGTGACCGAGGATCCCGTCTACACCCGCATCTCGTATCAGGCCTGCGGCGAGCTCGCGGCGGGCCTCCGTGGGCCGTGGGGCCAAATTCGGCCCCCAGTGCGCCGTGAACAGGACCACGTCGGCGTACTCGCGTGCCCGCGCTGCCTCGTCTGCGACCACGGACACGAAGTGATCCGGATCCCCTTCATCGAGAAACAGAGTACCCGCGCCGTCGCCCGCGGCAAACTCCGGCGTCGTGGTGTCGGCTCCGAGGAGCGCGACGACGACGTCACCCGCCTCGAAGAGCCTGTAACGTGCAGCGTCGTGGCGATCTTCACCGATGCCCACATAGCCGATGCCCGCGCGGGTTAGAATCTGCATCTGTTCGGCGATCGCCTCGCCGCCATAGTCTCCGGAATGGTTGTTTCCGCCGGTGATCACATCGACACCCGCCTCGGTGAGCACCCGCACCAAATCCGGCCTCCCTCGAAACAAATACGAGTTTCGCTCTCCCTGCTTGGGCGTCGCTCGTCCCCGCGAGCTCACGACCGCCTCCAAGTTCACGAGCCCCAGATCCGCCTCGTCGAACACGTCGGCCACCGACACAAGCGGCTTGCCGTAGCCGTCTTGATCGACGCGAGTGTGCGCGAATCTCGCCAAGAACACATCGCCCCCGAACGCGAGCACCCCCATCCTGTCGTCGTGGGGCGCGGCGTCACCGACTGGCTCGATGGGCGGCGACCCACATGCGATCGCCGCGAACGTCACTACCGTCGCGGCCGCGCGCACCGCACCCGCCCTCGATCCATGCTTCTTGCACGCCGCTGCCATGACCATCCGGTTCTCGCGACTCCCGCCCGGGCGAAAGTCCGCTTTTGCAGACACCTCCGGGGGTCCCCTCCGGGCTCACGCCTAGCCGTTTATCTCACAGACGGCCCCTTGGTCCTCATGGACACAGTCGACCTCGGCGCTGGCAGCCCCGTCCACGTTGATCTCGCAGTCACCGAAGCACGTAACGTGGCACGTGGACGTGCCCGGGCAGGAGACGACCGCGCCATCTCCGACTTCGACGGTGCAGCTCGTCGTTCCCGGACAGGTGACCAGGCAGTCTTCACCGCAAGCCAGACCGCAGGCCGCGTTTCCGTCGCACTCGAACTCGATGTTGTCACCGTCGATGGAACAGTCGGAGCCTCCCTCGCACACGCACAATGTTTCGCGCTCGGTTCCCTCCGTGCAAAAACACGCCCCCTCGGGCTCACACTCCCTCACCTCACCGCCGCCTCCGCAGGCGGCCGTCACGAAAACGGCCAGGGCCGACAGGAATAGAAATCTAGGCATATCGACTTCCTCGCGATCGTACCGCGAACGACATCATCGTCGGTCCAAACGGGCGGACGGTCAACACCGCGCTAAGGCGCGCCGAAGACCACCCGTGCTCGCCTGAACGCCGAATGAGCCGCGACCCAACCACACACACCGTCCCCGCCAGCGGCTCGCTCGAATGAAGGCTCCCACAGAGGCGCGACGGACCTGGCTCGCGCGAGCCGCCGCCAGCCGGAGGATGTCGCGCCGGACCGAGCTGCCCCGCGAGCAGAATGCCGGGCTCGGTGCGGACTAAAACGCGTAGCCGAACCGAACGTAGCCGTTCGCGAACAAATTCGCGCGGCTGCTCTCGCGCGCGTTTCGAATATCGCGACCCATCCCGATAGCGGCAGCCGCGTTCAAGCGATCGCGCCAGATGAGCTGCCAGCCAACGAGGAGCTGGGGCCCGAATATCGCCTCCGCGTCGCCGTCGCCGTAGCGGCGGACGATGACCCCGGGTTCGACGAACGGACCGTCGAAGATGCCCTCCAGATAAATCGGAAGTCCCGCGCCCAGCTCGAAGCCGCGAGACTCGGTGGCGACCGGCATGTAGTAGTTCACATCGGCGCGAACTCCCAGGTGAGCAGCCACCACGACCGTCCCCGAGGCGCCGTACAGGCCGACGAGCCATCCGAGTGGGTTTGAGGCCACGTTCCACCGCGGCGGAGCTGGCTCCGCGTGACGCGCGAGCCCCGATCCGATCGCCGCGTCCTCGCACGGCCCCTCGTCGCCGCCGGCCGCCTCGCCGCGGGCTTCCGCCGCAAAAAACACCGCGAGGAGAACGAGAGCGCTGAGTCCCTTGCTGATCGCCACGTCGGGTGCCGCCTTTCGTGCGGACGGCGCGGCGCGCGCCTTGGCCGCACGCCGCGCACCCTAACCACCTCGCGCGCCTCCCTCAACTTTTCGGCCCCGCTGCCTCGCCGAACCCGCGTCAGCCCGACGCCACCGGCCAGGACGCGGAGCGAACGCCTCGTTAGCCGAGCTTCTTCTGGACGAGCTCTCGGAGCGAGGCCTCCGGGCGAGCCCCCACGTGGCTTATCACCTCGGCGGCGCAGATCGCGCCCATGTGACCGCACTCGGCGAGCGAGCGACCCTTGCTGTAGCCGTGCAAGAACCCGGCGGCGTATAGGTCACCAGCGCCCGTGGTGTCAACCACCTTGTCTACCGCGGCGGCCGGCACCTCCTCGGTCCCGCCTGCGTGCACGATGACGGCGCCCTTTTCGCTGCGCGTGAGCGCCGCGATCTCGCATTTCCCGCGGATCTGGCGCACGGCCTCGTCGAAGCGATCCGTCTCGAACAGCGCCATGACCTCGGTCTCGTTCGCGAACAAAATGTCGATGTGATGGTCGACCAGATCCAAAAACGACTCGCGATGCCTATCGACGCAAAACTTGTCAGAAAGCGTCAGCGAGACCTTGCGGTCGTTTTCGTGGGCGATCCGCGCCGCCTTGACGAACGCCTCCTGCGCCTTCGGGGGATCCCAGAGATACCCCTCCAGGTACAGCACCTTCCCTCGTTTGATCTGCTCGGGCTTGATGTCCTGCGGCCCGAGCTCGACGCAGGCGCCGAGGAAGGTGCCCATCGTGCGCTGGGCGTCCGGCGTGACGAGGACGAGGCAGCGCGCCGTTGGGGCTCTGTCGAACAGCGGCTCGGTGTCGAACTCGATCCCCACCGAGCGCATGTCGTGGGCGAAGACATCGCCCAATTGGTCGTTCCCCACCTTCCCGATGTAGCCCCCCGAGCCGTCGAGGGACGCGATCCCGGCCATCGTATTGCCGGCGGAGCCGCCGGACATCTCGATGCACTGGCCCATCTTCGAGTAGATGTGCTCCGCCTGGCGGGCATCGACCAGCATCATCGATCCCTTCTCCAGGTTGTGCTCCTTCAAAAAGTCGTCGTCGGTCTGCGTGAGTACGTCGACAATGGCGTTGCCGATTCCGATGACGTCGAGCTCTTGCTTGCTCATAGTGCCTCTTGTCTAGTTGGTCCAGCGCGCACTGGCGCGCGGAGTCCGCCCTCGTTTACACCACGCGGCGAATCCTCGCAACCTGCGCCCCGACACGCTGCTGCGCACGGCAATTTCAGCTAGTTGCACCAATGTCGGGCGAGACCTTCGCGCGAACGCGCCGACGCGCTCACGAATCGACCAGCAGGACGCCGTTTTCGGTGACCATCCCGTGCATGGGGATATCGTGCCACTGCGGGTAGATGGTCGACACGGCAGCCCGCGAATACCCCACCCCGTACACGCGCGGTTCGTTCGTCATGGCCGCGAGCGTTCGATCATAATAGCCCCCGCCGTAGCCGAGCCGGTAGCCCGCGGAGTCGAAGCCGACGACGGCGGCGATGATGACGTCGGGCACGACATCCTGTCCCGCTGCGGGCACGGGAATGTTCCACACACCGCGATCGAGCGGCTCGCCGGGCTCCCACGAGCGAAAAGCGAGCGGGGCCCGCTTTTGGGCCACGACGGGCAGCGCGGTGCGGCCGCCGCGGGCCGTGATGCGCTCGAGAAACGAGCGCAGATCGGGCTCGCCTTTAAACGGCCAGTACGCGCTCACGGTGGCGCCGTGGACATCGCCGAGCAACTTTTCGAGGTGCGCTGCGATGCGCTCGCCGAACGCGCGCCGCTGGCCGCTTTCGAGCTCGAATCGCTCCTCGATCAGGCGCCTTCGCTCCGCTTTGCGCCAGCGCATGACGCCGGCCCGGACCAGCGGGTCCTCGCTCGCAGTCTCCGAGGACGCGGGATCCGCCTCGTGAAGGCCGCACGGCGAGGACTCGTAGGGGCGCGGTTGGTCGTCGGACGGTTTGGCCATCGCGAGTGGAAAAATCGGTGGGCGAACGTAAAACGATCGGTAGGCGAATGAAGGTCTCTCGATGGATCTAGCACGACCCCGCGAGATGGAAAGAAGCCGCGTCGAGGGGAGGCGCCCGGTTCGCGCTTACTCGGCAGATGTCCTCCGGCGCGCGCGCCGCGCGGTCGGCTCCCGAGGATCGCGATCGCGGCGGCGCGCGGCGTGTGCTCGGGTAGGATGTACGTATGCCTGAGCTCATGCACCTTGGCTCCGCTGGTGGGGTCCCCGTCGAAGGCGCGCACATCGACGGACTGCCCTTGCCGCTGCTCGTTTATCGAGGCGCGCTCGACGCGCCTGATCCGGAGCGCGCTCGCGCCGCGGCGGAGGGGAAGGCGCGCGTGTGCGGCTGGCAGCTCGCCTGGACGAACACGGCGGGCATCGCCGCCGAGCGCCACTGCCACACCACCACCCACGAAGCCGTCTTCGTGCTGCATGGCAAAGCGACCGTCCGCTACGGCGCCGCCGGCGATACCTCCGCGGAGCTTTGGGCCGGCGACGTCGTGTTCCATCCAGCGGGCACGTTTCACCAGGGCGCGGGCGATGAGGACGGCATCGTCACAGCGGGGGCCTATCCGGTGGCTGCCGCCCCGTGGGACTGGCACACCACGGGCTTGACGCCCGACGAGTGGGCTCGCATCCGGTCCCTCGAGGAGCCGCCGCATCCGATCACCGGGGGATTGATCACCGAGATCGTACAGACGAGCACCACGACACCGCGGCGCACATCCTCGTAGATGCCGACGCACGGACGTCGCGAGTGAGCGAACGACTTGTGACGTGCGACTGGCGCGCTATGGATCGAGCATGGCCAATGATGAAATTTGTGCAATCGTAGGCGTGGGGCCGGGGCTCGGCGGGTCGCTCGCGAGGCGATTCGCCAGCGAGGGCCATCGGGTAGCGCTCATGGCCCGGCGCAGAAACAACGTCGACCCCGTCGGAGAGGCGATCGAGGGCGCCGGCGGCCGCGCCCTGTCGATCTCGTGCGACGCGGGAGATCCGAGCTCGGTCTCCGCCGCGTTCACGACAGTCCGCTCGGAGCTCGGCGACCCGAGTGTCCTGATCTACAACGCCGGCGCCTTCGATGTGGGCGAGGTCTTGGACATCGATCCGGATACCTTCGAGCGAGCGTGGCGCGCAAACTGCTACGGAGCGTTTTTGGCGGCGAAGGAGGTGCTTCCGCGCATGCTCGAGCGAGGTCGCGGCACGATCCTACTTACCGGCGCCACGGCGGCGCGCCGCGGCAGCGCCAAATTCTCGGCGTTCGCGGTGGGAAAGTTCGGTTTGCGCGCGCTCGCGCAGAGTTTGGCGCGCGAGTACGGTCCGCGGGGCGTCCACACGGTCCACGTGGTAATCGACGGCCAGATCGACGCGCCACAGAGCCGACGAATGTTCCCGGACCGAGGTGACGAGGCGTTCCTGGCGCCCGGCGCCATCGCCGACGTCTATTGGAACCTCCACGTCCAGCATCCCACGACGTGGACCATGGAGCTCGATCTCCGACCATCGGTCGAGCCGTTTTGAGCGGCGGCCCCCGGCGGCCGGTGCAGTGCTTTGGCGTGGCGGCGTTCGGCGTGCCCTGGCCGCGGTGTCCGCTGGGCGTTCGTGGATCGCGCGATCGACTAAAGCGATCCGACAGCCTCCTCGTAGCGCCGAAAATCTGCCTCGATCAAATCGATCGCGCCGGACCAAAACGCGGGGGCGCCGAGGTCGGCTCCGAGGTGCGTTCGGGCGACCGCCTCTGCGGTGTCGCTGCCGGTGTCCCGTAACAGCCGCTCGTAGGTCGGCAGGAACGACGCGCCCTCGCTCCGGGCGCGATGGGCGATGGCGCGGCTGAACAGGTAGCCAAACGTGTAGGGGAAATTGTAGAAGCTCACATCCACCATGTAAAAGTGGAGCTTCGACGCCCAAAACCAGGGATCGAGCTCATCGTCGGCGATCGCGTCGCCGAAGGTGGCGCGCTGCGTCTCGACCATCAGCTCGCAGAGCTCCGAGGGCGACAGCTCGCCGCCCTCGCGCTGCGCGTAGAGCGCCCGCTCGAAATCGAACCGCATGGGAATGTTCAGCAAGAACGTGGCGGCCTCCTGCATCCGGCGCTCGAGCACCGCCAGGCGAAGGCGCGGATCCGCGTCGGGGTCAGCGAGCACGGCGTCGGTGACGAGCGCCTCGGCGAAGGTCGACGCCGTCTCCGCGAGCGTCATCGGGTAGTGCCGCGCCCACGGGCGGAGGTCGCCCATGAGCCAGCCGTGAAACGCGTGCCCGAGCTCGTGGGCCAGGGTTTGCACGTCGCCGAGCGCGCCGCCGTAGGTCATGAACACGCGCGACTGCCCGATGAGGGGCGAGGTGCTGCAAAACGCGCCGGGCCGCTTTCCCGGCCTCGGACAATGGTCGATCCAGCGCTCGGCGAACGCGCGCTCGGCGAGCTCCGCGAGCGCAGGGTAGCTCGCGAACGCGCCAGTGACCCGCCGGCGCGCCTCGTCCCAGGGAATCCGCTCGCGCGCCGCCGCCGGAAGCGGCGCGAGGAGGTCCTGAAACCCGAGCTTTTCGCGGCCGAGGAGCTCGGCCTTGCGCCGCAGGTAGCGCCGCGGCACGTCCTGCCGAGCCCGCACCGCCTCGAAAAGCGCGTCGAGCGTCGAGCGCTCGATCCCCGCGTCGAACAGCGCCGGATCCAAGACGTCCTCGATCCCGCGGCGCGCCTTCAGGACGAGGCGGGTGCCGCTGATTCCGTTTAGGCAAGCCGCCACCGAACCACCGACGCTCGCCCAGGCGGCGGCGGCCCCGTCCGCGGCGGCCTTGCGCACCGACGGATCCGGATCTTCGAAACACGTTCGGGCCATGGCCACCGGCAGGCGCTCCATGTCGCCGCCGGGCTTCACGAGGTCGAAGCTGAGCCCGCCGGAAATCCGGTCGTAAAGTCGGCTCCACGCGTAGATGCCGTCTACGCCGAGGTCTGCGGACAAACGCTCGAGCTCCGCTGACATGGCCCAGGCCGCGCGGGCGCGCATGCGCGAGAGCGCGTAGCGCACCGGCGCGAGCTCTTCTCGCCCGGCCAGGGCATCGAACGCACCGGGCTCCGCCGCGGCCAGCCCCTGTCGCACGGGTACGTAGACCTTCTCGAGCTCGGCCCGAAGCCCCGCGAGCGCCCCCACCTCGCGCTTGATCGCTTCGTCGTGGGCGTCGGCGGCGCTCGCGCAGCTCAGGTACGAGCTAAGGTGCCGCGCCCGCGCAGACGCCTCCTCCAGCTTGGCCAACATCTCGGCCCACGGCTCTGCCGTGTCGACGCCCAGCGGTTCGAGCGAGTCGACCTCGTCTCGCAGCGCGCCGATGTCAGTCTCGAGCGCCTTCCAAAACGCGCAGTAGTCCGGGCCGCCGGGGGCCGAAAAGTAGGGCGTAAGATCCCAATCGGGAGCTCGGCGGCCCATCTCGGGCGGGGTGCTCGTCGGCATGATGAAACCCTAACGCCGCCGGCCGCTCGCGTCACCGCCGCGCGCAGTGTGTCGCCCCACTCGCCCCGCCGCCCCCGCCAACGCCCGCTCGCGAGCAAGCGTTCGACGCGAATTCGCGTGCCGAGGCGCGCACGCGGGCGGCCTCGGAGACCGCCTCGCGCAGGCGCCCGCGGGAGTCCGATCTTCGAGAGGGCTGCGCGCGAAGCGCTGACACGACGCGGTCTCGGCGGCTTTCTACGGGACCCGTCAAGGCTTGTTTGCATCGACGATCACGACCCGGTCGGTGGCGCTGCGGCCGAAGGTCTCTGGGTGATACATCTCCTCGGCCTTGGCCGGCGGCGCGATGAAGCGACCGGGGGTCGTGGCCCGCGCCACATAGCTGTAGTCGTGGACGCCGCCCCGCACGAGGGTGGAAAACGCCTCGACCCGCTCGTCGCGCATGTTTTGGTGCTCGTACCAGGTGCGGCGCCACCACCAAAAGTCGCCATCGTCTTCGCCGTCGTCGGGGACGTCCCCGGTGACCGCGAGGCGGGGATTTTGCGCCTCGAGCCCGGCGGGCAGCGGATCGACGAGCGCCACGTGGTAGCGCCGGGTGGGCGCGACCATCTTGACCTCGACCTCGACCCGGGCGCCGGCGCGAATCTCCCAGGTGCCGTCATCACGGCGGCGCACGTCGTCGGGATCGTCTACGCCGCGATATGTGCGCTCGATGGCGAAGCCGTGATCGGCTGCCTCGAGGTCGAGATCGCGCGGGGCGTAGTTCATCCCGATCCGGTAGTAGAGCCGACCCGCACCCTGCTTGTGCAAAGTCAGCGGTAGCTCACCGCCGGCGCCCGTGAGGTGGCTCATGGGCACGGCGATCCGATGCCGATCGGTGCTCCGGCCCCGGAACTCGTGGCCGCCCGCGTAGTCTTCGCCGAGCCACGCCCGGGCCACGAAATCGGGCGTTTGGCTCTCGTAGGCGCGAAAGTAGGCATCGAGCGCCGTGAGCACGAAGCTATTTTCCTGGCTATTTTTCCACTTGCCGCGCTTGCGATGCGCGAGAAGCCCTCGGGCGAGCTTGGGCGCGAGATCCGCCTCGGGCTGATGGGCGATCATCGCCTCGAGGATCACGGCGTCGGCGCGCCGGCTCGAGTGAAGGATCAAGTGCCCCTCCTCGAGCGAGCTGTCATCGACGAAGTGGGCGGACGCAGCGGTCTCGGTCACGCGGTTTTCCAAGTAGCTGGTGATGCGATCCAGCACCGCGGCGTCGCCGGCATCCGCGGCGACCCGATAGAGCCACCCGACGGCGATGAGGGGGAGCTCGTCCGGGCCACCGGCGCGGCCAAGCAGCGATGCGGCGCCGCTCGCGTCGGCGTCGCCGCGAAGGGCGCGCACATACAGCGCGTAGGCGATGATCACCCGGCGCGTTTGTTCGGTATACCAGCGCGGAATGTGCCGCTCGATGTCTTCGAGGTAGCGCGCGCTCCGCTCGAGCACGGCCTCGGGCACCTCGTAATCCTTGTCGGCTGCGCGTGCCAGCGCGTGCGCGACGTGTACCGAGATAAACGGAATCGCCCTGCCGCCGGGACGCCACAGCCCGAAGCCCCCGCCAGCCCTCTGCCGCGACGCGAGCTCCTCGATGTCTCGCTCCATCGCCTCATCGACCTCGTCTTGCGCGGGCAAGCCTTCGGCGTCGAAGGCATCGAGCACGTCTCTTAGCGCCGCGATGGCGATGACGCGCGAGGCGATCCGCTCCGACTGCTCGTAATCCCGGTCATAAAGATCCAAAAACGCGTCCGTGAGCGCCTGGAGCGCCGTCGAAGATGTGGTGACCTCTAGCTCCCCGAAGTCCGCGAGCGCATCGGGCGGCGCCTCGACCGGCTGGGTCACCGCACCGTCATCGATCTCCCCGTAGGTGGCAAACGCCTCGGTGGTAGCAGGCGTCCACACCGGGAAGTCCACCTCGGCCGCGTCTGCCCACTCTCCCGACGCGGCCGCGACCTGGACGTTCGCGGAGCCGGCCTGCTCGGCATCGGCAGGAAACCTGACCTCGACCCGCTCGTTGGCGGGCACCTCGACCTCGCGGCCCGCGGGCTCGGCGAGCGACAGGTTCGCGGCCCGAGCGGCGACGCGCACGCGCATCGCCTCGTCGGTCTGGTTTTGCACGACCACCGGCAGCTCGGCCTCATCACCGTAGTTCAAAAACCGCGGCAGGCTCGGCCGCACCATGAGCGGAAGGCGCGCCGTGATCGCGTCCTCGGCGGCGCCGAACCGGTTTTCGCCGTGCGCGGCGATGGCCATCACCCGGTAGCGCGTGAGGTTATCGGGCATGTCGATGTCGAGCCTCACTTCTCCCCTCGGCCCCGTGCTCGCCGCCGGCGAAAACGCCGCCAGCGGGTTCAAATCGGTGCGCACGTCGATGGGCTCGGCGTCTCCGTCGCCGGCTGGCACCGCGTCGTCGTCCATGGCCATATCCGCCGGCGCGGGAGCCGCCTCCAGCGCGACCTCGGAACGCTGACGCCTAACGCCCCCGGCTTCGCCGTCGGCGGCAGCTGATGGCTCTTCGATCTCCTCGAGATCGGCGATCGCCACATGGGACCGTAAGTGGAGGTCGCGAACCGCGGCGGGTCGCTCTCGATAAAAGGTGTCGATCGGATCGCCCATCTCGTAGCCCGTAAGCGCGAGGATCGCCTCGTCGACGACGATCACCGCCACCTCCGCGCCCTCGACGGCCTCACCGCGATGGTCGCGCACGCGGACGTCCACCGCGGTGGAGGCGCCCGGCGCCACCTCGCCCGCGCGCGGCACGGCGTCCACGTCGAGCGCGCGCTCTTCGGTCGATACCTCCAAGTTCAATGTCCCGCTCGCGAACGCCGGACGGGGCGGCACATCGTCGCGCGGCTCGCCGTCGTCATCGAGCCGGGCGGTCTGGCCCACCGCATCGACCTGCACGTGCACGTTCGGGATGTGCGCGGACTCGATGGGGACCTCGATCGACTGGCTCGGCCCGTCTAGCTCGATCCGCTCCGCTTTCACGAGACCGCTCCGCCGCCACGTCACGAGCGCCTCCGCCGGCGAAAACGGTGCGGACACCAAAATTTCGGCCGTGTCGCCGGGCTCGTATTCGTCGCGATCGGGGATGAGTTCGATGTCCTCTTGCTCCACGCGGCGGGCCGCCGGCCGCGCCGCGCCGCTCACCCACCGAGATAGGCGCGTGGCGCTCTGTCGGCCCTCGTCGTCGGTCGTGATCGCGGTGATCGCGTAGCGACCGCCGGCTTCGGTGTCGAACTCACAGCTCACCGGCTCTTCGGCCGAGCGCACCTCGCACTCCTGCGTATCGCGCAACTCTTCGTCCCACTCACCGGCGCGAAACGTTTGCGAAACCCGCGCCGCCGTCACGCGGATCGGGCGTCCTTCCACGACGTCGCCGTCGAGGTCGGCGACGATCGCGTCCACCTCGAGCGGCTCGCCCCGTTCGACGAAGTAGCGCTCGGTGCGCAGGCCGACGTAGTGCTCCCCCGGATGAACGAGGAAGCTCGTCTCGGACGACCACGCCTGTCGGTTGACGTCCTTCACGGTGGCCGTCGCCTCGACCGCCATCGGCCTGGGCGGATCGATGGCGCCGAGCCCCATCGCCAGCCGGTGCTCGCCGCCGGCGTCCGTTTCGCCCTGCAAAGACTCGGTCGTCACGGCCGAGCTAGCCGCGCGTCCCCGCCACCACGGCGTCCATACGCCGAACGAAAAATCGTCGTGTCCCGGCGGCGCGTACGATCCGGGGCTCGCCTCGACCTCCCAGCGGGTCTCGGCGCCGGGAAGCGGCCCGCCGGCGTAATAGCTGGCCGTCGCCGTCGCGCGCGCGGTGTCGCCGGCGAAGTAGGGGCCCGCGTCGTCGAGCTCCGCGTCCACTTCGAACTCCGGCCGCCGAAACTCCTCGATGGCGAACTCGTGGCGATGACTGCGGCTTGTCACGCCGGGCACCCCGGGGGCCGTGAGCTCGATGGAGGCCGAGCCGAGGTTCGGCGTCTCGGGGATCTCGAAATCGAGATCGAAGCCGCCCAAGGCTGTCGTCTCGGTCTCGCCTTCGGCGATCTCGTTTTGCCGGGCGTCCACGACTCGGTAGCGGACGCGCCGGGCCTCCGCGGCGAGGCGAACGTCCCCCGCTGGCTCGTTTTCTAGCCTACGGAGCCAGCCCTTGACGTGCACGGTCTCGCCCGGCCTGTACATGGCGCGATCGTCGAGGACGTGCCAGCGGAGCTCGTCGCCCCGGCCAGGATCCTGGAACAGTTGTGATCCACCCCACCTGGCCGGGGTGCTCGGCAAAAACGCCACGTCGTCACCGCGCGACGCCTTCAAGTAGGTATCCCGGTCGGGGGACGCGGGAAGCCCGAGCCTCGCGATCCCGGCGTCGTCGCTCTGCGCGGCTTCCGTCTCGCCAGAGATCGACAGGTTCACCCCGGATAGCGGAGCGCCGGTGTCGAGCGAGGTCGCCCAGGCGACCAGGCCGCCCGCGTCGGAAAAGCCGTCCACGCCGATCTCCGTCGACTGCACCCAGGTGGTCACGCGCCCGCGCCGCCGGCGATCCTCACCGCGCCGTGCGGGCTCGATCACCACCACCAGGTGCCCCAGGCCGTCCTCGCCCAAATAATCGCCGAGCCCGAATCGGGTGTCGACCGGCACATCCGCGTCCCCGTCGATCGCGCGCCGTTCGCTGACCACGGGTTCGCCGGGCGGGACGGGTTTCGGATCTCCCGAACCCGGATGATAGCGCGCGATATCCTGCATGTAGTCTCGATAATCGGCCCAGTCGCCCGGCTCCACGCGGCGGATGTCGACCTCGACGGCGTCGTGGTTCACGGTTCGAAAGGTCACCTCCGGCTCCGCTGCGGGATCCGCGACCACGAACGGGCCCACGGCGGAAGCCAGCCACGGTCGCGCCGGCCCCACATCGAACTCCTCTTGCACCTTCTCCGCCAGCGTCTGACCGTGACGATCCCGGAGGTCCTCCGAGACGGTCACCTCGTAGGTCTCCCGGCCAGCTTTATGGCCACTGATGCGAATCGTCGATCCACTGACGGTGACGTCCAGGCCCGGCGTTTCGGGCCTTACCTCGACCATGTCCTCGTCGAACGCTTCTTGATCGAGCCGGTTCGAAAACTCGAACGTGATCTGCGTGGGCGGCTCGCACGGGCCGTACCGCCCGCAGTCCGCGCGGGCGAGCTCGAGCGGGCCGTAGGTTTGGAACGAGTAGGTCTGCGCCGAGTCGGAGGTGAGCGGCCCCTCGGCCGACGGAGCGCCCTCGCGAAGGCCGTAGGACACGCGACTGTCGTAGGGCAGCGGCTCGGCGGCGCGAAACGCGATCCAGTCTTCGACGCCCCCCTCGTCGTCACCCAGGCGCCGGAGCGGCGTATCGCGCGCCTCGAGCGCGGCCTCGAGGTCTTCTCGGTCCAGCCACTCGAAATCGAGCTCCTCGCCGTCCGCCTCCACGAACGCGAAGTCGGCGAGCGCGTCGCGATCGACGCGCTGGTTTAGCTCGAGGAACATGACTTGGTCGCGCTCGTGATCGGTGCGCCCCCCGCCCCGCCCGTGCCGATGCCCGCGCGCAGGCTGGGGGTTTGGCCACGCGGAGACGACTTCGACCGGCGGCGTCTCGAACCGCCAGCTCGGCGCGTCCTCCAACCCGCTCCCGGACGCAGACCGCGTGTCCTCCGGGACCTCCACCTCGTATCGCGTCGCCATCGGCAGCCGCTCCCCGCGCGCCTCGAACAGGAGCGTCCGGGTTCCCACCCAGCGGACCTCGCCTGCGGGCTCGGGATCGATTCGCAGCGGCGCATCGGCCCGAGACAACGCCTCGTGGGAGGTCACCGCCACCATCGGTTGGTTGAAGGTGACGCTCACCTGGGGCGCAAGCGGCACCTCGCCCTTTGGCGAAAACCGCAGAACATCCAAGGGATCGTCCGGGTCGGCGGCGTCCTGCGGCGGAGGCGCAAGCTCGTCCTCCGGCGGAAACGTCCCGTCGATCGTCTCGCCCGCGCGCGGGGCTGGCGGCGACCGGTCGCGAATGGCCCAATCGCGGGTCTCGGCGGCCTCTTCGTCGAGCGCGGGGAGCCGGGCGAGCAGATCCGCCGTCTCTTCGGCGGTGAGCGCTCGCCCCGCCAGCGCCGGCGGCCGCTCGTGATCGTCCGGGGCAAAGTCGCGAGCCTCGGACAGCGAGACATCGAAGGCCGGCTCGTCGTCGAAGCTTACGGTCCCCAGCTCCTCCGGCTCGCGCTGTTTTTCGCGCGGCGCCTCGGGGACGGGCTCGGGGCTCCGCCCGCACACGGCGAAAAGCACGAGGGCGACCGCGGAAGCGGCCAACATGGTGACGAACAGATCTCTGCGAGCAATCGGCATCTCAACCTCGATCAGACGCACGAGCGGCGGCGAGGGTCTACGCGGGGTTCCGGACCGAAATCCCACGCTTCCTCGCAGTCTCGGTCGCGGGCGATAGCCCCCTCCCTCGCCCTGCATTGCGTGGAATTACAGGAGGTTGCCCAGGAGGCACGCGAATGTCAGGACAGGCCCTCGGCGGCCGGCCCATGGGCCCGACCGTGCGGCGGTGCCGTCGGACACAAGGTGCGAGCTCGCACGTTCGGCACGTCGCGCGCAGGGCGATCGGGAGCATACGCGCCGGGCCGGAAAAATACGAGCTGCGAACCCAAAAGCCTACCGAGATCGCCTGTCGAGCCGTGCGGCGCGCCTTCGGCCGCGGTGGTATTCTCCCCAAAGTGGCGTGCGCGCCCGCGCGCGGCGTGCCGCGGACAACCCGAGAGCGGCGACAGGCTAACGAAAATGCTCCGCGCTTTAGGAAGCTTCCTAAGCGCGCGCACGTACATGAACAGGCTCCAGTGTCCCGTATCTGCAATTCTTCTCAGAAGTCCGGTGGAGAGCAGATACGGACACGAAAGACAACAATAGACAAGTCGCATGGATAGGCGTCGTCATCGCAAGGATTTGCCGGCCCGCACCCCATTTGGGGCGGGCAAATCCGATGAGACGAGTTCCTGATCCAGGAGACTAGCAAGGGGACCGGAGATGGCTTTGGATATTCGCTCCGATAGGCGCTCGCGCCGCCGCGGCCAAAAGCAAGATTCCGCGGGCGACGAGCGGCGCCTGGCTCCGGGACGGCGCACGCGAACGCAGCGGGGCCAGCGGGCTCGCAAATCCTCGGGGCGACGGAGCGGGCGGCAAGAAGGGTCCTCCTCGCCCGGGCGTGATCTCATGGACGACGCCCCGTCGCGCCCGACGCGCGCCGAGCTCCTCGGTGAGAGCGGCGGCGCCGAGGACTACGTGATCCAGCCTGGTGACACGCTCTCGGCGATCGCGCGCGAGCACGGCATATCGCTCTCCGAGCTCCTGGACGAAAATCCCCACATCGACGACCCGGATCGTATCCGAGTCGGGGATCGCGTCCGCGTGCCTGGCAAGGGCGACGACGGCGGCGGGGGAAGCCCCGCGGCGAACGAGACGGCCGGGGATGGGACGCTGAGCCCGAGCGACAGCATGCCCGAGCTCACCGCCGCCGTCGAACAGGGCGACGCGAGCGCCGCGATCGCAGAGCTCGCGAGCGCCGGCGACGCGGGCGTGCTCGCGCTCAGGGCGGAAAGAAACGTCGAGTCCTTCCTCCAGCTCGTCGAGGGTGCGCCGCTCGGTAGCGCCGACTACGCGCACCTGCAAACCATTGTCGACGAAACCCGGCAGCAGGGGTTCAAGACGCAACTGCTCGACCGCCGGCCGGCCCTCTTGCTCGAAGGGGAGCCCGCCGCCGACAGCCAGGAAACTGGCGGAGGCGATGCTTCGGACGGGACGCTCGAGGTCGGCTCTGCGATGCCGAAACTAAACGACGCGGTGCGCGACGGTGATGTGACCGAGGCGCTCGAGCGCCTCGCGCGGGTGCCGAGCCGCGGCGCGGCGGCCCTGCACGGGGCAGGCAACCTGGAGGCGTTCGCCGCGCTCGTGGGCAGCGCGAACCTCAGCGAGGACGAAGCCGCCAGCTTGCGCGAGATCTACGGGGCCACCACTTACGGCAGGCTGAAGTCGCTGCTGCTCGACGCCTGCCCATGGCTCATTCTCGAATGACGGCGTCACGCGCCGCCGCCCCGCGGCGCGAGCTCACGCGCGAGGCCATGGGAAATCACGCCTCGCGCCGGCCGTCGGCAGCGTCTCGTGACGACAGCGCGGCGGGGAGTCTCAACTCGAACCGGCTTCCGTTACCGACCTCGCTCTCGACCGCGATCTCGGCGCCGATGAGCTCCGCGAGCCGTTTGACCAGCGATAGGCCGAGCCCCACGCCCCCGTAGGGCTTCGACACCGCGCCCGCCCGACCGTCGCCGGCATCCGCCTGCCGAAACGCCTCGAAGATGCGCCCCTGCTCCCCCTTCGGGATCCCCACGCCGGTGTCTTCGACGGCGATCCAAACGGCGTGTTTTGCGTCGTCCCCCGGGTCGCCGCCCGCGTCCCCGGCTGGTTCGCTGTTTGGGTCGCTGCCTGCGGTGATGCGCACGCTCCCACCCTCTGGCGTGAACTTGATCGCGTTCGACAGCAAATTGACGAGAATCTGGACGAGCTTGGCGCGGTCGGACTCGATGACCGGGAGGTCCTCCGGGAAGTCGCGCTCGATCGTGAGCGACTTGCCGCCTTTCATCCACGATGCCGTCGATGCGACGCGATCGAGGACCTCGGCCACGGAAAACCGGCTCGTCGACAAAGCGAGCCGCCCCGACTCGGCGCGCGCGATCTCCAGCAGATCGTCGATTTGATGCATGAGCGCCTCGGCGCTCTCGCGAATGCCGCGCAGAGCCCCGCGCTGGCGATCGCCCACCGGCCCGTAGACGTCGGCCTCGAGAACCTCCGCGAGCCCGAGGATCCCGTGAAGGGGCGTCCTCAGCTCGTGGGTCACGCTGGCCGTGAATTGAGCCTTGAGCTTATTCGCTTCGACGAGCTGATCCGCGCGGGCCTCGAGCGTGGCCTCGCGCGCGCGCAGCCTGGCCCTGGCCGCGCCTGGGAACGCCGCCGCCGCCGCCAGGATCAGCGCGGCGATGGCGAGCTCCGACGCGACGGTCTGCGCGGCCGGTGGCCCGAATTCCGGCCACGCCGACGGCGAGCTCACCCACCCGAAGAGCGCGGCGGCGACGAGACCGCCGTAGAGTGAAAACGCGGCGCCGGCGACCACCCCCGACACCGCGGGGCCCGCCAAAACCGCGACGACGGCCACCTCGATCGCGTACAACGCCAAAAGCGGGCTCGGCGGCCCGCCGGTGAGGTGGATCGCCCCGGTGAACAGGGTGAGGCTCGCCAGGGTGTTCACGGCGCACGCCGAGGCGACGAAGCGGCGACGCGTGAGCGCGAGCCACGCCACCGAGTTCGTGGCCAGCTTGGCCACGACGAGGGCGTAAAATCCCCAGCTCCACGCCATCGCGCCGACGGCCTGCGCCAGCGCCGCGAGCGCCAGTAGCACGGCGGCCACGATGTATCCCGACCACACGCCCACCAGCAGGACCGGGCGGTGTTCGTCGGCCCGCGCCGCGCCGAGAAGGGCCGGCATTCCCATGTTGCCTCAGTCCAGGATCTCCCGAATGCGATCGACCAGATCACGAAGTCGAAACGGTTTGACCAGATAGCCTTGGATGTCTACCGGCTCCGGTTGTTGTGGATAGGCGTCCTTCCACACCGCGCTCATCATGAGCACCGGGACGCGCGCCCCGCCGGGCGCGGCGCGCAGCGAGCGCACCACGTCGAAGCCGCTTTGCCCGGGCAAAAGGACATCCACGATCACCACGTGCGGCTCCCGCTCGGCGAACAGCTCGAGGCCGGAGTCGCCGCTCTCGGCGACGGCGACGTCGAAGCCCTGGGCCGTCAAGTAGTCGTGGATGAGCGTGGCGTTGGTCGGGTCGTCCTCGACGACCAGCACCGTGATTTCTCGAGCCTCACTATCCGAGCTCGACATCGACAGCTTCGTCCGTGGGGCCAGAAATTCGTCCGGATAGGGCGTGGGCGAGCGCGTCCTTGGCGCCGTCGCGCGCCTTCACGAAGGCATCGAGGTGAGCCAGGCAAAGGGCCCGCACCACGCGATAGCTGCGCTCGGCCGGCACGAGCTCCGCGAACGGCGCGAGCTCGTCCGCGGTGCCCGCCAGCGCCGGGATGGGGAGCTCGCGGAACATCTCGTGCATTCGCTCGGCCTGGTCGCACACGTGGTAGTGATCCGCGTTCTTGAGCACCGCCAGCCTCGTAGGCGCGCGGATCTGTGATACGAGCTCGCGCGCGCTCGAAAGCGGCGTCACGGCGTCCCGCTCGGCCGCGATCGTCAAGACCGGAAGCACGCGACCGAACCCCTCTTCGAGCGCGCCGGCGAGCGGCGCCATCTGTGGCGCGTCGAGCGCCGGCGGCCCCGCCGTGATCGCCACCAAGATGCGCGGATCGGCGCTCGCCGCCGCCAGCACCGCTGCGCCGCCGACGCCGTGGCCGATCGCGGCGACGCGCTCGCGCTGAAGGCTGCGCGTCACCGCCCGCGCCGAGCCCCCGAAAAGCGAGTCGATGAGGGCTCGAAGCTCTGCTGGGCGCGCCGCCGCGAGGTCAGCGAGCACGGGCTCGAGGTCGGTCACCCCGCCGGACTCGACCTGGCGCGCAAGATCGAGGAGGTCCGCGGTGGTGCTGCCTTCATGGTCGGCGGCGGCGACCACGTAACCGTGACTCGCAAGGTGCGTGCACAGGAAGGTGGACTGGCGGCGATGACCGCCGAGCTCGTGCGAAAACAGCGCGAGCGGAAATGCCCCGAGACGAGGCGCCGCGTCCCGGACCGCCGCCTGCCACGTGGTCGGGGCCCCCGGGAACGGCGAAAACGCGTCACGCATGCCGGGATCGCTATCTGCCCCGGCGTAGCGATCGCTCGCGGGATACCAAAGTTCGACTCGGAGCAGCCGGCCCTCGCGCGTCACCTCGGTGGTATGTACGCCGACGGGATGCGGCCCGCGGGCGCGCGGATCGTAAGCCATCTCGGGCGAAGGTACCCGATCCATCAGCCAACGGCGAACCCGTCACCGGGCGATTACCGAAACCGGCGAAAGCGGAGCCCACGGCGGCGCGCTGCCGCCGGCCCCTGCGCGCCCGCTTGAGTCCTTGCACGCGATCGTCCATGATGCGCGGGGCGCGCGAGCGGCAATCTTCGCATAACCACGGGAAACTCCGATGAAAACTCTGGTTACAGGAGCCGGCGGCCAGGTCGGCGCCGAGCTGGTGCGAAAGCTGCGCCAACGCGGCGAGACGGTCGTCCCGACCGACCGGGTCGTCCCCGAAGGAGCCGACGAAAACTACCGGGCGCTCGACGTCACGAACCGCGGCGAGCTCGACGAGCTCTTGGCGCAGGAGCAGCCAGATGTCGTCTACCACCTCGCGGCCGTGCTCAGCGCCCGGGGTGAGGAGAATCCGCAAGCCACCTACGAGGTCAACCAGACGGGGACCTACAACGTGCTCGAGGCGTGCCGGCAGGCCGGCGTACGGCGAGTCGTGTTCACGAGCAGCATCGCCGTGTTCGGTCCCCGCGTCCCGGACCCGACCCCCGACGACGCGCCACTTTCGCCCACCACGATGTACGGCGTCACCAAGGTGGCGGGCGAGCTCCTCGGCGCCTATTACGAGCACCGCTACGGGCTGGATTTTCGAGGCGTCCGGTTTCCCGGCCTGATAAGCGCCGCCGAGCCGGGCGGCGGGACCAGCGACTACGCCCTTTACATGTACGTCGAGGGCGTGAGGCGGGGAGCGTACGAGGCCTTCTGCCGCCCCGAGACGCGGATTCCGCTCATGTACATGCCCGACGGGATCCGCGCGCTCGTCGAAATCGGACAGGCGCCCAAGTCGCGCCTCACGCGCTGCGTCTACAACATCGCCGCGTTCAGTCCCACGGCGGCCGATATCGCCCAGAGCGTCGAGCGAGCGCTTTCGCGCGTGTCGATCGCGTTTTCGCCCGACCCCCACCGTCAGGCGATCCTCGACTCATGGCCGCGCGCGCTCGACGACGCGCCCGCGCGGCGCGACTGGGACTGGGCGCCGGCCTACGATCTCGAAGCCATGACCGAGGAGCTCGTCTCCGAGCTGCGCGCGCGCGAGGGGGACGAGCGGCGCGGGCCGCGCGAGGCCGGCGGCTGAAACGAGCCGCGAGGAGGATCGATGTTCGAGCAAGCCAGACAGCACTACACCGAAATTCTGGACGAGATCCGAGACGCCGGGCTGTGGAAGGAAGAGCGCGTCATCACCTCGCCTCAGGGCGCGGAGATCGCGGTGGGCGACAAGACCGTGATCAACTTTTGCGCGAACAACTACCTCGGCCTGTCGAACCATCCCAAGGTGCTCGAGGCGGCCCGCGGCGCGCTCGGCGAGCGCGGCTACGGCCTATCGAGCGTGCGCTTCATCTGCGGCACACAGGACCGGCACAAGGAGCTCGAGGACGAGATCACGCGCTTCCTCGGCACCGAGGACACCATCCTTTACAGCTCGTGCTTCGACGCCAACGCCGGGCTGTTCGAAACCCTGCTCGGCCCGGAGGACGCCGTGATCTCGGCGGATCTCAACCACGCCTCCGTCATCGACGGGATCCGCCTGTGCAAGGCCGGCCGACACCGCTACAAACACGACGACATGGGCGAGCTCGAGGACGCGCTGCGCAAGACGCAGTCCGCGCGCCACCGCCTCATCGCCACTGACGGCGTGTTCAGCATGGACGGCGACATCGCGAAGCTCTCCGAGATCTGTGATCTCGCCGAGCGATACGGCGCCATGGTGATGGTCGATGACAGCCACGCCACCGGCTTCCTCGGCGCCCGCGGCCGCGGCACCCACGAGTACGCCGGTTGCATGGAGCGCGTCGATATCGTCACCTCCACGCTCGGCAAGGCGCTCGGCGGCGCGTCCGGGGGCTTTACGAGCGCGCGCAAGCCGATCGTGGAGCTTTTGCGCAACCGCTCGCGCCCGTACCTGTTTTCCAACACGCTCGCGCCGCCGATCGTCGCCGGCAGCTTGGCGGCCCTCTCGCTGCTCTCGGAATCCACCGAGCTGCGCGACAAGCTCGAGCGTAACACCCGGCGCTTTCGCCACGGCATGACCGCGGCGGGCTTCGACATCCGCCCCGGCGATCACCCCATCGTGCCGATCATGCTGGGCGACGCCAAGCTGGCCGTGGATTTCGCTGCCCGCCTCATGGACGACGGCATCTACGTCATCGGCTTCAGCTACCCGGTCGTGCCCAAGGGCAAAGCGCGGATCCGCGTGCAGCTGTCGGCGGCCCACACCGAAGACGATATCGATCGCGCGATCGCCGCGTTTCAACGCATCGGCAAAAGCCTGGACGTGGTCTCGTGACAGCCCTCATGAGTCTCTCGATAGCGAGCCGCAGGCTCGGCCCCTTCCTCGGCGGTGTGGTGCTCGCGCCGGTGATCACCGCCGGGGCCTGCGCGCGCGCGACCGACGCTTCCGAACCGAGCCCCCCGGAGGCCGAAAAACCCGAAGCCGAGCCCGAGGCCAAGGCGCCATCCGCCAAGCCCGAGACCGACCCGGCGCCCGCGGCAACCGAAGGCGCATCCCCCGTCCCCGAGGCCTTCGAGCGGGGTCCTGCTCCCCACCTCGTGGTCGCGGACGCCGCCGCCGCGATCGAATACTACGAGCGAGTGTTCGGCGCCGAAGAAGCCTACCGAGCGCTGGGCCCAGGGGGCACGGTGGTCCACGCGATGCTCCGCATCGGCGACGCCGTCTTGACCCTGTCCGAGGAGCAGCCGCAGGTGGAGCGGTTCGCCCCGACTCGCTATGAGGGCTCGCCTTTCGGCCTGCACCTTTACGTGGACGACGCAGTCGCGACGTACAGCAAAGCGCTCGAAGCGGGCGCCCGCGAAGTGGAGCCGGTGACCTACCAATTTTGGGGTGACCGTCACGGGCGGCTTCTCGGTCCGTTTGGCCACTCTTGGTCGGTCGCCACGCGGGTCTCCGAAATCCCGGCCGACGACCAGCGAGCGCTCGCGGAGCGAGCCGCGGCGGGCGAGGCGATCGAGGAGCCGGCCGACGCCGAACCCATGGCTCCGCCGCCGGGGTGGAGCGCGCTCACCCCGTCACTCGTGGTCTCGGACGTGGACGCGGCGGTGCAGTTTTACGGCGAGGCGTTCGGTGCCGAGACCCGCTCGACGCTCAGCGCTCCGGGCGGTGAGACGATCCAGGCCGAAATCCAAATCCGCGATCAGATCGTTCTTGTCAGCGCGGGCGGGCCGGACGCAGACGAGGGTCCCGTGAGCCCACTCGAAGCGGGCGGGACGTCCGTTCAGCTTACCTATTACGTAGAAGACGCCGGGGCGACACAGGCGCGCGCCCTCGCCGCGGGTGCCGACGAAACCCTCCCGATCACCGAGATGTTCTGGGGTGACCTGTGGAGCGAGGTCGAGGATCCGTTCGGCCACGTGTGGTCGATCGCCACCCGGACGGAAGTCGTTCCTCCCGAGGAGATCGAACGCCGTGCCCGCGAGTTGAGCGGTGATGCGGGCGCGCGCTCGCCGTGACCTCCGAGGCCGGGTGCCCGTTCGCGGGCGCCGCCCCGGAGGCGGCCGTCAATTCTTGACTAAATTACTCAAGTACAGGCTGGCTGCCAGCGCCCCCTAGCAAAACTTGGCGATATCACAGGGGGTATCGTCGAAACGAATTCTAGACTAAACTACTCGGAAATCTCATCGCGAGAGGAACCCGATGTCCCAGCTCGACCAGCTCGAGGAGCAGAGCGTTTACATCTTCCGAGAGGCGTTTAGGCACTTTGACGACCTCTGCATGCTGTGGTCGATCGGCAAGGACTCGACGGTCCTTTTGTGGCTCG
Organism: Nannocystineae bacterium; assembly: GCA_007133195.1. GTDB lineage: Bacteria > Myxococcota_A > Polyangia > Haliangiales > Haliangiaceae > SLNH01. The sequence continues at coordinate 39,277 of SLNH01000218.1, forward strand.
CGCGAAAGGCGTTCTTCGGCCACGTCCCGTTCCCGCTGGTCCACATCGACACCTCCTACAAAATCCCGTCCATGATCGAATACCGCGATCACCTCGCCCGCGAGTGGGGGCTCACGATGGTGGTCGGTCAAAACAGGCAGGCCCTCGCCGAGGGCATGAACCACACGCGCGGGCGGATGACCTGCTGCGGCGCGCTCAAGACCGATGCGCTCCGGCAGACCCTGGACGGCACCGGCCCGCGCATGCGCATGGGACAAGACGGCGAGTACCACGAGGAGGAAAACCCCGCGCCGTATACCGGCGTGATCGTGGGCGCGCGCGCAGACGAGGAGGGCAGTCGCTCGAAGGAGCGATACTTCTCGCCGCGAAACGAGCACAGCGATTGGGATGTGGCCGACCAGCCGCCCGAGTTTTGGAACCAGTTCAAGACGGACTTCGCCCCGGGAACGCACCTGCGCATCCATCCGCTGCTCGACTGGACCGAGGTCAACATCTGGGAGTACATCGAACGCGAACAGATTCCCATCATCGACCTCTACTTCGACAAGGGAACGGGCAAGCGGTATCGCTCGATCGGCTGCGAGCCGTGCACGGGATCCATCGAGTCCCCCGCCACGACACCGCGCGAGATCATCACCGAGCTCCGCGCGACGAACATTCCAGAGCGGGCGGGCCGCGCCCAGGATCAGGAAGACACGTACGCGATGGAGAAACTCCGTCGCGAAGGCTACATGTAGGGGATCGATCTGCACATGGCGCGCGAGACAATGAACGTGGTGATCGTCGGCCATGTCGATCACGGCAAGTCGACGCTGGTGGGCAGGCTCCTCGCCGATACGGGCGTGCTAGGCGAGGGGAAGCTCGAAAAGGTGATCGAGACCTGTAAGCGGCAGGGCAAGGTCTTCGAGTACGCGTTTTTGCTGGACGCGCTCGAGGAGGAGCAGGGTCAGGGCATCACCATCGACGCCGCGCGCGTGTTTTTCCGCACCCCGCTTCGCGACTACATCATCATCGACGCCCCCGGACACATCGAGTTTTTGAAGAACATGGTGACCGGGGCTGCGCGGGCCGAAGCCGCGATCCTGCTCGTCGACGCCAAGGAGGGGGTTCAAGAGAACAGCCGGCGCCATGGTTACCTCCTGTCGATGCTCGGGATCCGACAGGTGGTCGTGGCGGTCAACAAGATCGACCTCGTCGACTATGACCGCGCGACGTTCTGGTCGATCGTCGACGAGTATCGGGATTTTTTGGGAGGCATCGGGATCGAGCCGCGCCACTTCGTCCCTGTGAGCGCGCGCGGCGGCGATATGGTCGCGGAGCGCTCGACCGCCCTAAAGTGGTTCGACGGTCCCACGGTGCTCGAGGCGCTCGACGGGTTGGGGAAAAAGCCCCAGGCCGAAAATCAGCCGCTGCGGATGCCCGTGCAAGACGTCTACAAATTCAACGAGCGCGGCGACGATCGGCGCATCATCGCGGGGCGCGTGGAGGCGGGCGCGCTCCGAGCGGGCGATCGCGTGCTGTTTTCGCCGTCGAACAAGTCCTCGACGATCCGCTCGATCGAGGTCTTCAACGCCTCGCCGCCCGAGTCGGTGACCGCCGGGCAGTCCGCCGGGGTCACGCTCACCGAACAGGTCTTCGTGAGTCGCGGCGAGATCATGAGTCACCTCGAGCGCGTCCCGAGCGTGAGCACGAAGTTCCGCGCGAACGTGTTCTGGCTCGGCCGAAACCCGATGAAAAAGGGGGCTCGGTACAAGCTCAAGCTCACGACGGCTGAAACCCACGTCGCCATCGATCAGATTCACCGCATCCTGGACGCCAGCGAGCTGGACGCGCGCATCGATAAGGATCGAATCGACCGCCACGACGTCGCGGACGTGGTGTTTCGCACGCGTCAGCCGGTCGCGTTCGATCCAGCAGACGATCTGGAGGCGACGGGACGGTTCGTCATCGTGGACGGCTACGATATCGCCGGCGGCGGCATCGTGCGCGAGCTCATCGAGGACGAGCAGGCGGAGACCCGCGAGCTCAGTCGGCAGCGAAACCTCAGCTGGGTGCGCGGCGACGTCTCGCCGGGCGAGCGGGCCGAGCTCACCGGTCATCCGGCGACCATGGTCCTGTTCACCGGCGCCGCGGGCGTCGGCAAGCACGTCGTCGCGCGCGCGCTCGAGCTCGCGCTGTTTCGCGCCGGCCACAACGCCTACCTCCTAGACGGCCAAAACGTCCGCGCCAGCGCGGGAAGCGGCATGGACAGCGTCGATGACGACGTCGACGAGGCCATGCGGCGCGTCGGCGAGGTGGCGCATATCCTTCTCGACGCCGGCGTGCTCGTGGTGTCGACCACGAATGTGATTCGGCAGCACGACCACCGCGCTCTCGCGGCCCAGATCGCCCCATTCCCGATGCTCGTCGTTCACTTGGGTGAAGACGAGGGGCCCGAGGACGTGGATGTGAAGCTGCCTCCCCACCCCGACGCGGAGACCGCGGAAGCGCAGGTCCTCGCGGCCCTGCGCGAGCGCAACCGAGTGCGCACCGGCGGAGCCTAGTGCCTCGACCAGGCGTTATGATTCGATCGAGGCCCTAAGTCGATTGTGGCTTTCCGCGCGTCTGGTTGTGACGCTAAGATTGCCGAGCACACGTCATGGGTTTGTCCTCGCTCCAGCTCGAAGCCTTCGTCGCCGCAGCGCGCGCGGGCAACTTCTCGCAAGCCGCGGGAGAGCTCCACATCACCCAGTCGGCGCTCAGCCAGCGCATCAAGAGCCTGGAAGAGGAGCTCCACCAAACGCTGTTTCAGCGAATGCCGCGCGGCGTGAGGCCCACCGACGCGGGGATGCGGCTGCTTCGCTATTGTAAGGGCAGGGATCGGCTCGAGGAGGAGCTCCTCGCCGACCTCACCGGCAGCGGCGAAGCGGGGCTGGGTGGATCGCTCCGCATCGCCGCCTATTCGTCGATCGTGCGGTCTGTGCTCATGCCGACGCTCGCGCCGCTCCTGCGCGAACATCCCAAGGTCCAGCCGCATGTCCAGAACGCCGAGATGCGCGAGCTGCCCGAGCTTTTGTTGTCGGGCTCGGTCGATTTCGTGGTGTTGGATCGCGCTTTCCCCCGCAGCGATCTCGAAATCATCAAGCTCGGCGAGGAGGAGATCGTGGTGATCGATGGGCGCGAACACCCCGCGCCGCCCGGTGTGTATCTCGATCACGATCCCGACGACCCGACCACGGCGCAGTATTTCAACCAGCAGGCGGGTGAGGTGCCTAGCTTCCGCCGCGCGTTTCTCGACGAGGTCTACGCGCTCCTCGACGGGGTGGCGCTGGGCATGGGGCGCGCCGTGATCTCGAGACACCTCGTGGACGGAGATCCGCGCGTGGTGATCGTGGAAGACTTCAGGCCGGTGCGCGTTCCCGTGTTGCTGCACTTTTTCCGGCAGCCGTTTTACACGCAGCTCCACGAGCAGGTCGTGGCGACGCTTTGCGAGCGGGTGCCCGAGCGACTCACGCGGTAGGCGTAACGCCGCTCGGCGGCAAAACGCGCTCGCCGCGCCCCCGCGCTACAAGTCGCCGAGTATCGGGCCCGCATCCGGGCCTAGCAAGGCGTCGCGGATCGCCGCCGGCGGCGCGCAGCCGTGGGCGAGCAGCTCGTCGTGAAAGTCCGAATCGGCGGCGGGTCCGGCGGCCGATCGCCACTCGCTGGCCATCGCTTCGATAGCCAGGCGCCCGAGCGCCTGCGAACCATAGGTGACGTCGTAGGTGGCGCGGCGCGCCTCTCTCCGCGCCGTGGCCGGGTCGAGGAATGCTTCGGCTTGCAAGCGCTCGGCCGCCTCCGGGGCGGTCATGGCGCCGGTGTGCAGGTCGAGCGCCGTCAGCACGCGGAGGCTCCGCAAGATTGCCGAGCTTCGCAACATCACGTGCACCCGCGGCTCGCCGCTGGCCAGGCCCGCCCTCCACACCATGGACTCGGCGTAGTGGGCAAAGCCCCCCCGCGTGGTCTCCGGACACAAGGTGGCCAGAATATCGGACTGGTTGCGGGCCGACGCGGCGGCGTGGAGCGCGCGGCCTGCGCTCCCCTCGCGCGCCGCGGCCACGAGGAGATCACCAATCGACAAAACGTAGCCGTCCCGCTCCGCCTGCGGCCAGCTGGGATCCGGCGGCGAGACGTAGAGCGCCGCTGGCCAAGGCTCCTCCGCCCGTGCCGCCGGCGAGCGGCTCACGAGCTTCCGATCGCGAAGCGTCGGCGGCGCCGGCAGAGCCTGGATCTCGAGGTCGCTTGGCACCCGGGCGGCCTCGGTCTGTTCGACCAGGGCGCGCACCTCCATGTCGTGCCCCTCCGCGATGGCGTAGACCTCGTCAGCCGCGGGCCGGTTGCTCCGTTCGAAGCCCACGATTTCGGCCACCGAGGCCCCGCTGTCGATCTCCGCCGCCGCCTCCGCGAGCGCCGCGCGATGGCGCTCGAGCGCCGCCTGGGCGGCGCCGCGAATCGTCGAGAGTTCGACGTCGATCCCTTCGGCCGCAAACCGCCGCCTAAGCCCGTCCTCGCCGAGCTCGAACGTCGGCGGCGCCTCACTTAGCCGCGCGCCGAGCGCGTCGCGAAAGCTCGCGAGCGCGCCCTTGCACGCGGCCAGGCTATCTTCGAGCCCAGCCGGGGCATCGGCGAACGCGGTCGCGACGCGATCGTCGAGATAGGCGATCGACGCCTCCGCGTCGACCTGGGCGGCCCGGAGCCAGGGGCGCGGCGCGTCGGACGAGATTCTGGCAACGGCTGCGTCCAAAAACGACTCCGCGCCGTCGCAGATCGCCATCACGGCCTCCGCGCGCTCGCCGGCCGGGGCGTAGGGCACATCCGCGTAATAGCTCACGTCGAGGGCGTGCACGGCGCGGCGCGGATCGCGAGCGTGCGCCCGGAGGACCTCGAGCTCGAACAGCCCGCGCGCCGCGCGCACCAAGATCGCCTCGCGCTCGGCGCGCTGCGTGGGAGAGAGCGCCTCGCGTTCGAACGACGAAAACGCGTCCCGCGCCGCCTCGAGCCGCGCGATCTCCTCCTGCACCGCATCGTCCGAGCGATCGGGAAGGACGCCGGCGTGCTCGTGGTGGCCGAGCGTCACCGCGAGCCCAGGCCGAAACGCGTGCTCCGCCTCCTGAAAGGCCTCTGCGCGGTCCGAAAACGACGCCGCGCGGGCGCCTCCCTCTCGCTCGCTGTGGTGAGGCACATCGGGATCGGGTGAGCTACCTCCGCACGCGGCCGCAACGACCGCGGGCGCGATCAGCGCGCCGTATTTCATCGCATCACTGTATCCAGCGGCGACCGGCGACGGAAGCGCCGACGCGCGCCGAAGTCTGCGCTCGCCCTCCGCGGACTACGGACTGGCGCTCGTACGGGCGACGAACCAGACCGCCGCCGGACCATCGCAAGCCGGCGCGGCGGCGCTATGGGCGCGTCGGCGGCTCGGCTGCTCCGTCGCCGTCGTCCTCGGCCTGTGGCGCGCGCAGCTCGAGGGGCTCTGAGGCAGTCTCGTCCCCCAGGTGGACCTGCCCGGGGATCATGAGGCGCTGAACGTACCGGCCGCCCACGATGTGGCTGTTTACGATCTCATCGACGTCGCCCGGCGTCACGCCGCCGTACCAGACTTGCTCCGGGTAGACGACGATCGCCACCCCGTGCTCGCACTGGTCCAAGCAGCCGGCGTTGTTCGGGCGCACGAGGTCCTTGATCCGAAGCTCTCCGAGCCGCTTTTTGAAGGCCTCGCGCACCTCCACCGCTCCTTTGTGCTTACAGCACCCCTTCGGATGCGAGGGCGGGCGCTCGTTGACACAAACGAAGATGTGACGCTTATAGCTGGGTGGCGGCATTGAGAAATCCTACTTGGCCTACGCCTCGGCGTTCAATTCGCTCTCAAAGTCCCGTGCCGCGGCCGCTGCGGAGCGCATCGATGGCTTCGAAGAAGAGGTCGATATCCTCATCGCGGGTGTAAAAGTGAGGGGAGACGCGGATGCCCACGCCGGGCCGGTGGTCGCAGTAAAACCGGTGGCGGCCTAGCTCGCGAGCGATATCGGCAGCGCCGACGAAATCGAAGGCGACGAACCCGGCGCGCGTTTCGGGATCACGAGGCGAGTTTAGTTTGAACTCGCGTTCATCCACGCGCTCCACCACGCGCGCCGTCTGCGCGAGGCTCTTCTCGCGAATGGCGCGCGCCCCGATCTCGCCCGTGATTTCGGCGCCGGCGCGCGCCTGATACAGGGCGGACACCGCCGGCGTGCCCCCCATGTAGCGCCAGATCGAGTCGGTGTAGCGCTGCTCGGGCATGGTGAACGCGAACGGCGCCTTGTGGGCAAACCACCCCGTCACGCGCGGCTCGAACTGCGGAATCAGATCCTTGCGAACGTACAGGTACGCCGCGCCAGGCCCCCCGCAAAGGTACTTGACCGAGCCGCCGGTCGCGAACGACACCCCGAGGTCGACGACATCGACCGGGATCGTCCCCACCGACTGGTAGCAGTCGAGGATGACGTGCGCGCCGACGGACTTGGCCTTCGTCGTGATGGTCTTGACGTCTTGGATGTAAGACGAGTTGAACAGCGCGTGCGAGATCGGCACGGCGACCGTGTTCTCGTCGATGGCGTCGCACATCGCCTGCGTATCGATCGTCAGCCCGTCGCTCGACTCGACGATCTCCACCGCGGCGCCACGCCGCTCCTCCGCCTTCCACACATACGAGACCGAGGGAAACTGAAACTCCGAGAACACGATCTTGTTTCGTTTTTCCGTGTACTCGAAGCACGAGGCGAGGAGCGCCATCACCGACGAGACGTTCTGGTGCATAACCACCGTCCCGGGCGGCGCCGATAGCAGCTTGGCGATGCGCTCGGCCGCCCGCTCCACCTCGGGGAGCCAGTCGTCCCAGGCCATGATCGACTTTTCCTGCCACGCCTCGAGGTATGCGCCCATGTACTCGGTGGCGCGCTTGGGCATGCACCCGAGCGAATGGGATACGAGGTACACCGTGCCCTCGAGGGCCGGAAATTCGTCGCGCCACTCGCCGAGCTCGTCAGCGGTCATGCTCCGCTCCCGACTCCTGCCCGCTCCCCCGACCGAGCCCCTCGCGGATGGTCATGTAGTCCTTGGGGGCCATGGTGTCGAGCAGATCGAGCTGCCCGAGGAGGAGACGCTGCGCCCTGGTGGCGCGCCCGAGGGTCGTCGCCGCGCGGTGGACGGCGCCTTCATCCACGAGCGCGACCGCGTGCCGCACCTCGAAGTCGATGAGCTTCATCAGGAGCTCGGCCGCCTGGTGGACGACCTGGAACTGAAGCTCGTCGTGGCAGCTGAGCTCCTCCTCCGGCTTTTGGAGCGATAGGAGCTCACCTGTGCGGATGTACCTCTCGTAGTCGGTGAGCGCCATGCCCGCTGCCTTGTAGCACAAGACCCGACGGACGAGGAAAGCGGGCCCTGGTTTGGCGCACACACCCGACCACACGTCCGGCCCGAGGGCGGCACGACGCAGCGCGCCACGAGGATCAGGGCGCCAAGGTGTTGTGAGTATGATTCATGCGTTCGGCGCAACTGCTCGACTCTAAAGAGCAAAACTGGGATTTTTTAGCACTCTCCACGCCGGGGTTGACAACGAGCGGTGGGTGCTTATGTATGGCGCCACGCGGGCGCGGCTCACGAAGCGCTCGTGCCAGGCAAAGCATTCAATCCCCGAGAGGTGAGGTGAGGCATGAAGATTCGTCCACTGCATGATCGCGTCGTCGTCAAGCGCGTCGAGGAAGAAGAGAAGACCTCTGGCGGCCTGTACATCCCCGACACGGCGAGGGAAAAGCCGATCCAGGGCGATGTTCTCGCCGTGGGCGCCGGCAAGCGCGACAAGTCGGGCAACGTTGTCGCCCCCGAGGTGAAGGAGGGCGATCGGGTGCTGTTTTCGAAGTACAGCGGTACCGAGATCAAGCTCGAAGGCGAAGACCACCTGATCATGCGCGAGGACGACATCCTCGCTGTGGTCAATAAGTAGCGCGTCGTACGAACGCGACTGAATCCAACTAGATAGCGCAGGGAGTCCAGTATGGCTGCCAAAGAAATCGTTTTTTCTACGCGCGCGCGGCAAGAGATCTCGCGCGGTTTGAACACGCTCGCGAACGCGGTGAAGGTCACCCTCGGCCCGCGTGGGCGCAACGTCGTCATCGAGAAGTCCTGGGGTGCCCCCACGGTCACCAAGGACGGCGTGACCGTCGCGAAGGAAGTCGAGGTCGAAAACAAGCTCCAGAACATGGGCGCGCAGATGATGAAGGAGGTCGCCTCGAAGACCTCCGACGTCGCCGGTGACGGGACCACGACCGCGACGGTGCTCGCCCAGTCGATCTTCCAGGAGGGCGTCAAGCTCGTCGCCGCGGGCATCAACCCGATGAACATCAAGCGCGGCATCGACGCGGCGGTCGACTCGGTGGTCGAGGAGCTTCAGAAGCTCTCCACCGAGACCAAGGGCAAGCAAGACATCGCCCACGTCGGCACCATCTCCGCCAACGGCGACACCCACATCGGCAACATGATCGCCGATGCGATGGAGAAGGTCGGCAAAGAGGGCGTGATCACGGTCGAGGAGGCCAAGACCCTCGAGAGCGATCTCGCCGTCGTCGAGGGTATGCAGTTCGACCGCGGCTACCTCTCCCCCTACTTCGTGACCGACTCCGAGCGGATGGAGGCGGTGCTCGACGACGCGTTCGTGCTCATCAACGAGAAGAAGATCTCCAACATGAAGGATCTTCTCCCGGTGCTCGAGCAGGTCGCCAAGTCGGGCAAGCCGCTCCTCATCATCGGTGAGGACGTAGACGGCGAGGCGCTCGCGACGCTCGTCGTCAACAAGCTCCGCGGTACGCTCAACGTCTGCGCCGTCAAGGCCCCCGGGTTCGGCGACCGCCGCAAGGAGATGCTCCGCGACATCGCGATCCTCACCGGCGGCCAGGCGATCACCGAGGACCTCGGCCTCAAGCTCGAGAACGTCACCATCGACGACCTCGGCACCGCCAAGCGCGTCACCGTGACCAAGGACGACACCACGGTCGTCGAAGGCGCGGGCAAGAAGGCCGACATCGAGGCGCGCGTCAAGCAGATCCGCGGTCAGATCGAGGACACCACGAGCGATTATGATCGCGAGAAGCTCCAGGAGCGCCTCGCGAAGCTCGTGGGCGGCGTCGCGGTCATCCGCGTCGGCGCGGCGACCGAGGTCGAGATGAAAGAGGTCAAGGCGCGCGTCGAAGACGCGATGCACGCGACCCGCGCGGCCGTCGAAGAGGGCATCGTCCCGGGCGGCGGCGTCGCGCTCCTTCGCTGCCTGGACGCGCTCGACAAGGTGACCTTCGACGACGATCGCCGCTTCGGCGTCAACCTCGTGCGCCGCGCGCTCGAGGAGCCGGTGCGCCAGATCGCCACGAACGCGGGCACCGACGGCTCCATCGTCGTGTCGAAGCTCAAGGAGAACAAGGGCAACTTCGGGTTCAACGCGGCCAGCCTCGAGTACGAGGACCTCATCGAGGCCGGCGTCATCGACCCGACCAAGGTCGTGCGCTCCGCGCTGCAAAACGCTGCCTCCGTCTCCGGGCTCATGCTCACCACCGAGGCTCTCGTCGCCGAGCGTCCGAAGGACGAGGACGAGTCGGCCGGCGCCGGCGCTGGTGCCGGCGGCATGGGCGGCATGGGCGGCATGGGCGGCATGGGCGGTATGGGCGGCATGGGCATGATGTAGCTCGCGCCACCGATCGTCATGATCGCTCAAAGGGCCGGGGCACGCTCCCCGGCCCTTTTTTCGTGCGCGCGGCGCCGGGCAACGGCGCCGCCGAGGGAGCTCAGCGGGGCATGTAAAGCAGCGTCATGCCCGCCCGGTCGTAGAACCCCGTATCCGGGTCCCACGTCCAGCCAGCGCCGAAGTTCGTATAGATGTCATCTCCGAGTCTGAGCGTGATGTGGGTTTGCAGGCGATTTGCGAAGCCGCTCACCCCGAGCGCCGGCAGTCCAGCCACGCTGCGGTGCGCACCGAGATAGCGCAGCATCACCCCCACCCTCCCCGGATCCCAGCGCGCGCGGAGCGACCACCGCCACTCGCGATCGCTACGCTTCATCTCGATGCGCCCAGGCCCGTCCCACCACTCGGGGCGACGCACCTGGCCGAGCGCCGCTTCGTATTGGACATCGTCGCCAAGGTCGCCCCGGGCGTAGGCGCGCGCCTGCACGGTCGCCTCGCGCACGGAGAGATCGCGCGCAGGATCTCGCGTGTGGGCCCACTCCATCGTCGCGTCCACGCCGGTCGCCTCCGCGCCGACAAAGTGCGGCGCATGCGGCAAGCGATACTCGAGGAGCCCCGCGAACAAAAGCGCGCGCCGGTGACGGATGTGATCTCTCGCCGGCTCCAAAACGAACTCGTGCCGTCGCCTCTGCGGCACAACGGCGCCGGCGTAAAGCTCACTTCGAATGCCGAAGAATCGCTCCGTGCGCGCGCTCAAGGAAAGCGTAAGCGGCGGATCGATCTGGCGAATGTCTTCGTCCGGAACGCGTCCCTTGGCCTCGATGAGCCCGAATGAGGCGTTCAGGAACGGATCGAGCGCTCCGACGCGCAGCGTCGCCTCGCCCCGCCCCGGTACCCGACAGCGAACGATTCCCTCGAGGTCGATGTCGTCTTTTTCGAGCCGCGGGTAAATTCGAAACGCCGCGTCGACGCCGCTGCCGGCGATGTCGCGATGGCCGAAGTCCATGCGCAAGACGTCGCGCCGCGTGTGCCAGTCCTCGCGCCGCTGATAATCCAGCCAGATGTAGCCGCCCGGCCACGCGGGCATCTCAAAGCGCAGCTCCGCCTGGGTGGCGAGTTCGAGCTCATTGAGGCTCTGCACCCAGATCCGGGCGCCCGTGCGCTGCCCCGCCCAGGGACCCTCGATGTCCATCGGCAATTCGGCAGTCCGCAGATCGAGCTCATAGCGCTCGTCCATCGGCGGAAAGAACCGCTGGAGCATCGGCCCATCCGGATTCGGCCGTCCGCCGCGGTCGAAAATCCGAAGCCACAGCTCGTCCCACTCTCGAGCCAGCGTATACGCGGCGCCCTCGTCGGGTTCTGCCACGCTCCGCCCATCGAGCCCACTCGCGATCACCCCGGCGACCGCGATTGCCACGAGCCGGCGCACTCCGCTTCGATGTCGAGCGCACCGCCCGAGCCACGAAGCTTTTGGCCTGGCCTACAGCGAACCTCCGGTGCCGGAAGCCCCCGAACGGGTCTCGGCCGTCTTCCTGCGCCTTCGCTCCTCGAAAGGCTTGTGCTTACGGGGCTCGATCGGGCTGAGCTCCGCTGTAATCAGCCCGCTCGCCGTCGGCCGCCAGCCGTTAGAACTGGCCGTCGCAGCTCCACGGCTGGCCCCAATCGATAGGCTGCAGGGCATTTTGCACGACCTCGTCGCCGACGCCGAGGCCAACTTCCCGGCTGATTTGGTTGGTGAATTCGAAGTGGACGCCCTGGTAGATCCTCGAGCGACCGGCGTCGAAGGCGGCCTCGTAGACGTCGTCGTAGCAGAGGATCTCCTTGGCGTTATCGGTCTCGAAACAAAACGAGATGCGGTCGCTGCAGTAAAAGTTATCGAACACGACCGCTGACGCCGCCGAGAAAGCGGAAAACCCAGAGGTATACTCCCCGGAGCCGCCCTTGTTGCCGTAGCGCGTCTCCCAGTCGGGATCGGGATGCGTATGGGGATTCCCGTCGGTGTCGGCCTCCGTGATCGCGTCGTAGGGCCGCCAGAAGTGGTACTCGCCCTTGTCTTCCCAAATGGGGAGCACGGTGTCGGCGATCGCCATCCCCAGCTGCGCCATGAGGCGGGCCGTGCGCGAGAGCGAATGCGTCGTGCCCTGCTGCTCGGCGAGCTGGAGCCCCGCCTGGATCCATACCCCCGTCGGCCGAATTGTCCCCGCAGGCGTGTGGTAGTGCGCCGCGAGCGCCTCGCGCTCGGGATCACCGTCGTCTTTGCCGTAAATGTAGACATCTTCCACCGCCTCTGCGTACTCGAGGCTGGTGAGCGCCGGTGGCGGCCCTTGCAGGTAGGGAGCCTTGTCGTCGATCACGAATGGATCCATGTCCGCATAGGCGCGGTTGAAGTCGGCGCGATGCTCGCCGGGCTCGTCGCCTCCCGGGATGATGTCGGGCTCTTGGCTCCCGTCGTCGGCGCGCTCGGCGACCACGGCTTGCCCGACCTCTTCACCCCATATGAGCCCGTTTTCCACGAAGGGATCCGCGACCCCACCGAGCGCCTCCAGGTCCCGAGCGCGGGCCTCGTCCAAGGCGCTTTGGTGCGCGTCGGCGAACTCCGACAATACGGTATGCGCCGCTCCGACCGCCGCGGCCGAACGGCTGGCGAAGGCCGGAGCGCCAGCCGGCTCGACGACGGCGCTCTCGTAACCGATGCCCCAGGCGCGATCGATGCCGTTTACGCCGTCGAACATCGCCGCGGTGACCATCGCGTAGAGTCTGGCCGCTTCGGGGGTGGGGGTCTCCTCCACGCGTACGGTGTCGAGGCTGTGGTCGACCCACTCGGTGACGGGGCTTCCGCCATAGCCTCCGAGCTCGGCGCCGCGACTGTCGGCGCGCTCCTGTTCATCGGTTCCCGTGGCGTCCGGCGCACATGCCGCGGCGAGGAGCCCGGCGGCGGCGAGGGTGAGTTTTCGTGAAAACGCGCGGGGGGCGCGAAGTCGGAGCTGGTGGGTGTTCGTCGGAGACATGGGTAGGACCTCGCGAGGCGTGCCCTGAAGTAGATTTAGGTAAGGCACTATGGGAGGCCGCGCACACTCGTTCTGTAGTCTTGGCTACAAAATATCTAATCGATCCGGATGAAGGTCCCGTCTCACGCCCCTTTCGTCCAGCGGTTGGGAATCCCCGAAGCCCGCGGCTTGGCTGGGCGTAACTCCTGGCGTCCTGGTCCCGCGCGACACCCGCGGGTGGACGAATGACCCGCGTGGCGACGCGGCTGCCGGAATAGGCGTCGGCCGGCGCTGGTCGTCGACCAAGTGAGCCCGCTCCAGACAGACGCTCGGCGCGAGCTGCTGCCGCCGGCGCCGTGGGCGGGACTTGTTTTCGCGGTCGTCGCGGCCGCCGCGGCGCTCGCCGTCTATGTCGAGCTGCCGAGAGTCGCGGGCGAAACGCCCGAAATCGCGCAGCCAGAGCAACCGGCTTGGCCCGCGGCCGTCGCCGCCGGCCCGGCCGACGGAGCGCCCGCCTCCGCCGCCGGGACCGACAACCCGAAACACCTCGCGACCCAGCGCCCCTCAGGCCCGAGCCAAACGCCGTGTTCGGTGGCGGCCGGCGCACGGGTCGCCGTCGCGGCCGTCACCTGCCCGCTCGACGTGGCTCCCAAAACCTCGCCCCCCACTCTCCTAACGCCGCATTCAGCGCTCGCCGGTATCGCCGGTTGAGCCGGGTGCCTTCGCCGCAACCTGCGGCATGAGCGAAAGGAGAGATGCATGTTTCCCAGCAAGCCTGCGCACCAGCGAAGTGCGTATTGCGATGAATGCCTCGCCCTCGCGGCGCAGATGATGCGCCCGATCGAACGGGTGGCGGTGCTCTGTGAGCTCGCCACGTCGCGGGATCCGGGCTGTCGCCGCATAGCCCGATTGCTGGCGCGGCGGTTTCCTCACCTGCCGTCCGCGCGCTCGATCAGACAGTATGTCGGCTCAGGGTAGAGCCTAAGACGTGCACCATCCTGCCCGCGCGCCGGCGGCGCATCCGGTCGCCGGCGCGCGGGCCCCATGCACCGCGGGCCGAACCCCCCGCTAACGCACTGCGGATCGGGCAACGTGACAAAACGCCGCGTGAGGCGCGCCGCCTTTGACCTTATTCAACTGCGGCGAGCTTCACGCGAACGTGCTTACTCGGCGTGCGCCACCGCGAGCCGAAGCCTAGGGCATCACCCGGGTCCGAGGTTTGCACTACGACGCCTATAATCGTCGTTTGCAGCCCTCGTCACGGGCCGCGGATGGCAGCGACTCGAGACGACGAACATGGAGGGTATCGACATGATGATCGCCCGCTGGCGCATTGACGCCCGCTTTGGTCACAAACAGCAGGTTATCGACTCGCTGAAGCAGTGGATGAACGAGGTCGGTTCGCAGATCGGGTGGACCCCCGGGAAGGTTCGGCTTCTAACCGGCTCGGTGGGCGCGCGCGAGTCGACCGTGGTCTCGGAGATTCAGGTCGAAAGCATGGCTGAGCTCGACGCGTCGTTCGCCAAGCTCGCGACCATCGAGGCGCACAAGGAGTGGGGCCGAAAGCTCGAGCCGTACATCGTGTCCGGCTCGCCGCGCTGGGAGGTGTTCCGCGTGCTCGACGGCACCTAAAGACCGCCCTGCCGCAGTCACCGCACGAACCTCGTCGCTGCGGGGCGTGCGCGCTATTCTTATCGCGATGAGTCGCGACGGCCACACGACCGCTCGGCGCGAGACCATCCGCGACGCCCTCCGCCGAGCCCTCGCCGAGGGGCCCAAGACGCTCCGGGATCTCTCGGGGGACGTCGGCGTTTCCGAACGCGACCTGCCCGAGCACCTCGAGCATTTGGCCCGATCCTTACGAGCGAACGGCGCCCGCCTGGCGATAAATCCTGCTCACTGCCGAAAATGTGGCTTCGAGTTTCGAGAAAAAGCGCGCCTCACGCGGCCGGGGAAATGCCCTCGCTGCCGCGCCACCCGCATCGCGGCGCCGCGGGCCTCCATCGAATAACACCCCGCCGCGAGATCGGCCGCAGGCTAACGCCAACCATGCTCGCGAACACGGACTTTTTGGGGACTGGGTGGGACCGCTCCTCCGGCACCGAGGTTTCCAATGACCGTGCCCTCGCCAGTAGCCGGTTCTCGTGACGCACGACGCCGACTTCTCGCGCCTCTGCGAGGTCGCGCCGGACTTGCATGGATTCGCAATCATATTTAAGATCCATGCGTGAAGCCCCGGCGCCTGGAGCCCACGCTGCGGGAGGTCGCGAGCTACTATCCCGTCGTAAGTCTGACCGGTCCCCGCCAATCCG